>JAPSKX010000009.1 GCA_031181325.1 Paenibacillus sp. | reverse complement strand
TGCGGCAGGCCGAGCTGCCGGAGCTGCTTGCGCTCGTCGCGCCGCGGCCGCTCTTCCTCGAGTCGGGGGAGGCGGACCCGCTGTTTCCGGCGTACGGCGTCCGGGCGGCGGCAGGCTTCGTCGCGGACGTCTACCGGCAGCTTGGCGCGGCGGACCGGTTCGCCATGGACCTCTTCGAGGGCGGCCACGAGATGAACGGCCGGCGTTCGTTCGACTGGCTTCGGTCCGTGCTGTAACGGGCATTCCCGGCGTCGCCCCGCCGGCGCGTCGAGCGTCGGCCCGCCGCGCCCGCGCGCCCGTTCAGGCGTCCGGCTTGCCGTATTTCGCGCGGTATTGGCCCGGCGTCATGTCCTCTTGCTTCTTGAACGAACGGATGAAATTTTGCGGATTCGTATACGTCAGGCGCTCGGCGATGTCCTTCACGGACATATCGGTTTCGACGAGCCACTTCTTGGACATGGTCAGGCGGTATTGCGATAAATAGTCGCTGAAGGACATATCCGTCTCTTTCTTGAAGACGCTGCTTAAATAGAAGACGTTATAATGCAAGCGGGAGGCGCACTCCTCGAGCGTGATGTCCCGGTCGAATTCCGCGCGGATGATCTCGATGATGCGCTCCGAGATGTTCTGGTACTGGGACGCTTGCCGGTCCTGGAAGACGCGGATCAATCGCCCGATAATGCGCGTATTGTACCAATTCTCGATCTCCGAGCTGACGTACAGCTGCAGCAGCTCCTCGTACAAGGAGCGTTCCTGGGCGTCCAGCTGCTCCAGCCCGATGCCGGCCTCCTGCGCGACGACCATGAGGCCGTTCAGCAGGCGGATGAGCGAAATCTGGTATTCGTGCGGGGTGCGGTCCTTCCGAAACACCTCCGCCAGCCACTGCTTCAGCAGCTGCGACGCCAGCTCCTCGTCGGCCAGCTTGATGGCGTCGATCAGCTGATTTTCGATCTGCGTCGGGTAGAAATACACCTGCGTGTGCTTCCCGGAGTTCAGGCTGGAGTACGGCACGATGACGCCCTTGCCGAGCTTCATCCGGTGCTTGAGCGCCTCCAGCCCCTCCTGATAGCCGCGGGACGCCCGGTGCACGCTCGCGAAGGGCAGGCTGATGCCGATGCTGACGTCGAGGTCGAGATAGCGGCGCAGATTTTGCTGAACGGCCTCCGTCAGCTTATAGATATACTCGTCGAAGCGCTCCGGCGACATGTCCGTTCCGCCGACCAGCGCGACGAGGGTTTGATCCAGAATGACGGGGGGAAGCCGATCGGCCTTCGGGACCATCTCTTCCATGATGTTGCCCGCGGCGAATAACAGCAGGTCCAGATCCTTCTGCTCGTAGCGCGTCTCCACCAAGATATCGATCTGCAGCGTGAGCACGGCCAAGCGATTCCAGCCTCGAACGGTCTCGCGGTAGCCGAACCGCTCCAGCTTCTCTTCGATGTCGGCGGCGCCGAGCTGGCCTTGGAACAGCTCGTGCAGGAAGAAGGTGCGCATCTGCAAGCTGCTCTGGTGCAGCTCGTGCCGCAGCTTGTCGTTGGAGTCGAACAGCTCTCGAATATGCTCGTCGATGACCTGCAACTCGTTCTTCTTGCTGGCGGTCAGTTCCGGCAGTCGGTCGGCGATGCTGCGGAAGATGGCCCGGATCGGCGAGTACACTTTGCGGCTGCCGAACCAGACGAACAGGATGCAGACGCAGAGAATCAGCAGACAGACGTAAGCGGTGAACCACCCGATCGACCGCGCTTCCTTCGTAAACTCGGACATCTCCGTGAACGAGGCGTACGTCCAGCCGTTGAAGTCGGAGCGGACGTACGTGACCGAGATCGGCTCGCCGCCGACGTTCGTCTCGAATTGACCGGAGGCGCCGCCGAATTGATCGAGGTCGACTTCGGCGATCGAGCCCGTGTCGGACAGTCGCGCGCCGATCTTCGCCGGGTCGGGGTGCGCGACGATGCGGTATTGCGCATCCAGCACCATGACCTCGCTGGCCTCGATCGACGCGTCGAGCATCGCGCCGAGGCTGCAGCTCGGGATCGTCGCCAAGGCGACGCCCCGCTTGTTCAACGTATGCAGCGGCATCTTCTTGACGAGCACGACCGTCTTGGGGCAGCCATAGCTCTCCGTGTCGCTGGATCCGAGCTCGCCGGTGTCCAGCAGCAGCCAGCGCGTGCTATGCTCCCCTTCCATCAATGCGAGCAGCGACGCGGCCGTCTTGTATTCGTCGAACGCGAACAGCCCCCGGTTGTTGATGACCCAATTCGAAGCGGGGTTCGCGAGGATCACGTCGGTGACGTACGTATCCGGCGACTGCAGCAGGTTGAGCTCTTCCTTCAGCTGGTTGTACAGCTGGAAGTCCGTGTACGTCAGCGTGCGGAACAACGCGTCTTGGACTTTGTTCGTATTGACGATATAATTCAGCGTGTAGTCGACCGTTCGGAGCACCTGCTCCATATTGCCGTTCATCCGGTTCATCATCTGGATGTTGCTTCGGTTGACGTGCGACTGGATCGCGTCGGACGACTTCATGTAAGAGAAGAAACCGAGCGTTAGGATCGGGAAGATGCTAATGGCGAACCCGAATAAAATCATGTTCGTGTAGAGGCTGGACTTCTTCATCGATTCGCCGCCTGTCGGTGGAATATTTTACAAACCCCATTGAAAACGCTTTACTATTATCATATAGAAAGAACGAAACGTAATAAATCTATTATACCGGAAAACGAGCGGAGGTCGAACACATGCGCGACGTACGTCCTACATTCGCGTTCCTCCTCGCCGCGGCGATCGCGCTCTTGCCGCTGGCGGGCTGCGCGACGACCGCGACCGGGGGCGCCGCGGCCGAGCGGGCAGAGGGGCGCAAGGCCGACGCGGCGGCGATCTCGATCATGGCGAATTTGCATACCCCCGAGGTGCCGTCCGCGCTCATCGAGACGATGCTGGAGGAAGCGACGGACACGGAGCTGACGTTCCAATGGGCGCCGGACGGGAGCTACGAGGAGAAATTCAACGCTTCCATGGCGACGGGGACGCTGCCCGACGCGGTGTACATGAAGAACGCCGCTATGCTGACGTTCCTTCGGGACCCGATCCGCAACGGGCTGTTCTGGGAGATCGGGCCGTACCTAGAGCGCTTCTCGCATTTAAGACGACTGCAGCCCGAGGTGCTGCGAAATACGTCCGTCGACGGCAAAATCTACGGACTGTATCAGGAACGGCCGCTGTCGAGACAGGGGATCGTCTTCCGGAAGGATTGGGCGGACCGCCTCGGCCTCGCGGCGCCGAAGACGATCGACGAACTGTACGATATGCTGCGTCGGTTCACGCGCGACGATCCGGACGGGAACGGCATCGACGACACCGTCGGCCTCGCGGACCGCAGCGATCTGGTGTACGGCGCTTTCAAGACCATCTCGTCGTATTTCGGCGCGCCGAACGGATGGGGAGAGCGGAACGGTAAGCTCGAGCCGGAATTTATGTTTCCGGAATATGCGGAGACGATGCGATTTTTCCGAAAGCTGCATGAGGAAGGGCTGATCAACCGGGACTTCCCGGTCACGGCGAAGGCGGATCAACAGGATCTGCTGACGACGGGTCGTGCGGGCGTCTACGTCGGGGCGATGGGCGACGTGCACAGCCTGCAGACGATGATCGAAGCGGCGATCCCGGGCGCGGTCCTGGACGTGCACAATCGCATCGCGGGTCCGAAGGGGGAACGCGTGTGGTCGACCTCCGGCTTCGGCACGGCGGTGTTGTTCCCGAAGTCGGCGGTCCGGACGGAGGAAGAATTGCTGGACGTGCTCGCGTTCTTCGACGCGCTCATGACGCCCGAGCTGGCCAATCTGCTCCATTGGGGCGTGGAAGGCGTGCATTACCGCGTGGAGAACGGGAAGGCGGTCCCGTTCGACGACTTCGACCTGAAGTATAAAGACGTGAAGCCGTATCAAGGCATCGAAATCGGCGGCCCGAACACGATCGACGGCTTCCTGGAATCCGACTTCCGGATGCCCGCGAAGGACAAGGCCGATCGGCTGACGCGGGACAACGACTCGATGCTGGTGCACGACCCGACGGTCACGCTCCACTCCCGCACCTTCGACGAACGCGGCGTGCGGCTGCACGAGATCGTCCGGGACGCGACGTACCATTACATCTTGGGCATGATCGACGACGCCGGCTTCGAGAGCGAGGTAGAGCGGTGGCTGGACGAGGGCGGCAGGCAAATTATCGAGGAATACAACGCTTCGCGAAGCATGTAGGGACCGGCGCCCCTCATGCTTTTTTTTCGTCCATCGACCGGAACGAATGTTCGTAATCGAATCGACCGCGGATAATCATTAGATTGGATTTCCCCTTCCGCGGCGCGGGATCCCGCCGTTCCGGCCGCCGCCAATCCCCGGATTATGTACGTAACGGACCTTCCCGTTTTAAGGTGAGAGCGTAGGAACCGAATCTCAACCAATCACGGGAGGTCATTGACAATGGCAATGAAGAAAGCCGGGACGATTGTAGCGGCGTTGGCCGCGCTGACGGTAGCGGCGGGCTGCGCGAACGGAACGAACGGCACGAGCGGAAGCGCGGATCCGGCCCCGCAGCCGAATACGACCGGAACCGGCGCATCGACGGAGACGCCGACGCAGCCGGAAGCGCCGAAGGAGCCCTTCAAATTATCCATCATGGCGAACCTGCATACGCCGGAGGTGCCCTCCGACAGAATCGAGAAGCTGGTAGAGGAAGCGACGAACACCGAGCTCGACATTCAATGGGTGCCGGACGGCACCTACGACGAGAAGATGAACGCCTCATTCGCGACGGGCACGCTGCCGCAAGCGACGTACATTAAAAACCAGACGTCGCTCATCATGCTGCGCGACGCGATCCGCAACAATCAATTCTGGGAGATCGGTCCGCTGCTGGGCGACTACCCGAACCTCGGCAAGCTGAATCCCGAAGTGCTCAAGAACACGTCCGTAGACGGCAAGATTTATGCCTTGTATCAAGAGCGGCCGCTGTCTCGCCAAGGTCTCATCTTCCGCAAGGATTGGGCCGACAAGCTCGGGCTGAGCGCGCCGACGAACGTCGACGAGCTGTACGCGATGCTGAAGGCGTTCAAGGAGAACGATCCGGACGGCAACGGCGCGCACGACACGATCGGCTTGACGGACCGGAACGACCTTGTCTACGGCGCGTTCAAGTCCGTCGCTTCCTGGTTCGGCACGCCGAACGGCTGGGGCGAGCAGGACGGCAAGCTGATGCCGGAATTCATGTTCCCGCAGTACATGGAAACGATGAACTACATGAAGAAGCTCCACGAGGAGGGGCTCATCAACCAAGACTTCCCGGTCACGAGCAAGACGGATCAGCAAAACCTGCTGATCACGGGCAAAGCCGGCGCCTACATCGGCTCCATGGCCGACGTCGTCAGCTTGGATTCCAAGATCACGGAGGTCAATCCGAACGCGCTGCTCGACGTACAGAACAAAATCAGCGGTCCGGACGGCAGCTTCGGCATCTGGGCGATTCCGGGCTACGGCTCCGTCGTGCTGTTCCCGAAATCGGCGGTGAAGAGCGAGGACGAGCTGAAGAACATCCTTGCCTTCTATGACAAGCTGATGAGCCCCGAGCTCGCGAACTTGATCTACTGGGGTCTCGAAGGCGACCACTATACGATGGAGAACGGCAAGGTCGTGCCGATCGAGGACACGAAGATTACCGACCGCGACGTGAAGCCGTATCAGGCGCTGCAAATCGGCGGCATCAGCACGATCGAAGGCTTCTACGAAGCGAAGCATCTGTTGCCGGCGAAGGAGAAGGCGGAGCAGCTGATCGTCGACAATAACAGCTACTTGATCCACGACCCGACGGCGCCGCTCGATTCCGCGACGTTCACGCAGGACGGCGTTCGTCTGCAAGAGCTGATCAAGGACGCGACGTACAAGTTCATGCTCGGCGACATCGACGAAGCGGGCTTCCAAGCGGCCGTCGACAATTGGCTGAAGCAGGGCGGCCAGAGCATCATCGACGAGTTCAACGCTTCTTACGCGCAGGCGAAATAAGCGGTCGTACCGAAGGCCGGCGGCCGCGCGCGGCGAACGCAAGCCGCCGCGCGGCGGCCCCCCATTTTCCAAATCGAGAAAGGACGAGAATTCATGCGCGATACGGCCGTAGGCAACGCGACGCTCGCCAAGACAAGAAGGAATTCGGAGCTGCTCAGGAGACTCGTGAAAAACCGGGCCTTGTATCTAATGATTCTCCCCGGCTTCCTGTTCTTCGTCATCTTTAAATATATCCCGATGGGCGGACTCGTCATCGCGCTGCAGGATTACCAGCCGTACCTGGGCATCCTGAACAGTCCGTGGGTCGGCTTCAAGCACTTCGAGCGGCTGTTTTCCGAACCGATGTTTTTCACGATTTTGCGCAATACGCTGCTTTTGTTTTTTATGAACCTGCTGTTTTACTTCCCGGTGCCGATCGTGCTCGCGCTCATGCTGAACGAGGTGCGGCGGGAGGTTTTCAAACGATTCATCCAGACGCTGGTGTACATCCCGCATTTCATGTCTTGGGTCATCATCGTTTCGATTTCGTTCGTCATGCTGTCCATGGACCGCGGCATCATTAACGAGCTGATCGCCATGATGGGCTTCGAGAAGATTAACTTCCTCATGAGCAACGAGTGGTTCCGTCCGATGTACATCCTGCAGATCGTCTGGCGGGAGGCCGGATGGGGCACGATCATCTACCTGGCGGCCATGGCCGCGATCGATCCGGGGCTGTACGAGGCGGCGCGCATGGACGGCGCGAACCGGCTGCGGCAAGTGTGGCACATTACGCTGCCTTCGATTCGCAGCGTCATCGTCGTGCTGCTCATTCTGAAGATCGGCGACGTGCTGGAACTCGGCTTCGAACATATATATCTTCTGCTCAACTCGATGAACCGCGAGGTGGCGGAGATTTTCGATACGTACGTGTATACGGCCGGCTTGCGACAAGGGCAATTCAGCTACAGCGCCGCCGTCGGCTTCTTCAAGTCGATCGTCGGGTTGATCCTGGTCATGGGCGCGAACTGGCTGTCGAAGAAGGTCGGCGAAGAAGGCATCTACTAAGAGGGTGAGGCGAAGAAGGCCATGGTGCAAGACAAGACGCTGGGAAGCCGGCTATTCGATATCGTCAACTATACGCTGCTGTCGCTCATCGGACTCGTCACGATTCTCCCGTTCATTCACGTGATCGCGGGGTCGTTCACGACCGTAACCGAGCTTGCGACGAAGCAGTTCGTCATCATTCCGACCGTATGGTCGCTGGACGCGTACAAGTACATTTTCTCGACGAACACGCTGTTTCGGGCGCTGGGGGTCTCCGTTATCGTCACGCTGCTCGGCACGTTGTTCAGCATGCTGCTCACCGCGCTGATGGCGTACGGCTTGTCCCGAAGAGATCTCGACGGACGCCGCTCCATCATGTTCATGGTCGTGTTCACG
Source organism: Paenibacillus sp. (assembly GCA_031181325.1). Taxonomy (GTDB): domain Bacteria; phylum Bacillota; class Bacilli; order Paenibacillales; family YIM-B00363; genus Paenibacillus_AE. The sequence continues at coordinate 47,152 of JAPSKX010000009.1, read as the reverse complement.
ATGCTGTTCAACGGCGGACTGATCCCGACGTTCCTCGTCGTGAAGGAGATGGGCCTCATCGATTCGCTGGCGGCGCTCGTCGTCCCGACGGCCATCAACGCGTTCAATCTGATCATCATGCGCAACTTCTTCCAGAACCTTCCCGAGGGGCTGGAGGAATCGGCCAAGATCGACGGCTGCAACGACTGGGGCATCCTGTTTCGGATCGTCGTCCCGCTGTCGATGCCGGCGATCGCGACGATCTCGTTGTTTTATGCGGTCACGTACTGGAATACGTACATTACCGCGATTCTGTATTTGAACGACGCGGTGAAGTGGCCGGTACAGGTCATTCTGCGGCAGATCGTCATCCTCGCGAGCGGGCTGACCGCCGATACGTCCGGTATGGAGGACTTCGTTCGGCCGCCGGAGCAGACGGTCAAGATGGCGGTCATCGTCGTGGCGACGCTGCCGATTCTGCTCGTGTATCCGTTCCTGCAGAAGCACTTCGCCAAGGGCGCGCTGCTCGGTTCGATCAAGGGATAAGGAGAGAAGCGCATGACAGTATCTGCGAAAACGACGAATCCGACCGTGCACGCCCCGATCGTCGCGGGCAACTACGCCGACCCTGCGGTGCTGCGCGTCGGCGGCGACTATTACATGACGCATTCCTCTTATAAGCTGACGCCCGGTCTCGTGATCTGGCATTCGCGCGATCTCGTGTCGTGGACGCCGGTCGCGGCCGCGCTGCACGAGTATATAGGCGATGTCTGGGCGCCTGACTTCGCGGAATACGACGGGACGTATTATATTTACTTCCCCGCGAACCGGACGAATTGGGTCGTGACCGCGCCGCATCCGACCGGGCCGTGGAGCCGCCCCGTCGACCTCGGCATCAAGGGCATCGACCCCGGGCATGTCGCCGGTCCGGACGGCAGGCGGTACCTGCACTTGTCCGGCGGCGACATCGTCGAGCTGGCGCCGGACGGCTTATCCGTCGTCGGGGAGCCGCGCCGCGTGTACGAGAGCTGGCGATATCCGGACGACTGGATCGTGGAGGCGTACAGCCTGGAGGGCCCGAAGGTGACATTTCATAACGGCTACTACTACCTCACCGCGGCAGTCGGCGGCACGGCGGGCCCGCCGACCGGACATATGGCGATCTCCTCGCGGTCTCGCACCCCTTGGGGGCCGTGGGAGCATTCGCCGTACAACCCGGTCGTCCGGACGCGGTCGAATTCGGAGCGGTGGTGGTCGAAGGGGCACGCCTCGCTGATCGAGGCGCCGGACGGCTCGTGGCGGCTCGCGTACCATGCGTATTTGAACGGCTTCCCTACGCTCGGGCGGCAGACGCTGCTCGAACGCGTCGAGTGGACGGACGACGGCTGGTTCCGGACCGCGCCGAGTCCGGTCGAGGAGGTCGTCGACGCCGGGGGGCTGGAGGACGCCTTCGAAGGGCCGGCGCTCGGGCTGCATTGGCAGTGCGAGGGCGCGCATCCCGCGGCGCGTTACGCCCCGGGGCCGGGCGGACTCTCGGCGCAAGGGGCGAACGGCGGTCCGCCGCTGCTGTTCATGCCGAAGCATGCCCGTTACGAGGCGGAGGTCGAGGCGATCGTCGACGGAGCGGCGGAAGCCCGGCTGCTGCTGTATTACAACGACGCCGCGTATTTCGGGCTCGGCCTGCACGGCGGCGGCGTTCGGCATTTCCGCTCGTTCAAGTCGTATGCGACGATGCCGAGCGAAGGCCGCAAGGCGCGCTTGCGCATTCGGAACGATGCGCATCTCGTCTCGTTCTATTATAGCTTCGACGACGGCGCTTCGTGGTCGAGGTACGACAAGCGGATCGATGCGTCCGGCTTCCATCACAACACGTTCGGCGGGTTCCTGAGCCTTCGGGTAGGACTCGACTGCGCGGGCGAGGGGCGGGCGACGTTCCGGCGATTCGCGTACCGCCCGCTGCCCGACGACGGAGGGAAGGACGAAGGGGGGAAGGCCGAATGAACGATCGTATCGCGTCGAGATTGGCGGACGGAGACGCGTTGTTCGACGGTTTCCTCGACTGGCTGGAGGGGCAATACGACGAGACGTCGGGAGGATTTTATTACGCGAGGAGCTCGATCGCATCCGGGGCGTTCGCCCCGGATATCGAATCGACAGCGCAGGCGCTGAATATTATCGAGCGCTGCGGGCTGATGAACCGCCTGAGCGCCGGCTCGCGGGACGGGTTCGTCCGGTTTTTCCGCTCGAAGCAGGACCCCGTGACAGGCTTCTTCTACGACGCCGACCCGAACATGCGGCTCGACGACGTCATGGTCGGCCGCGCGCTCGGGTACAGCCTCGCCGCGCTTCGCAAATTCGGTGCGCCTCCCCTGTATCCGCAGCCGGCCCGGAGCGAGGCGACCCCGGACTACATGGCGACGCCCGAGACGTTCGGCGCCTGGCTGCGCTCGATCTCGCTCGCGAACAGCTGGCGGGGCTGCGACAAGCTGTCGCATTGCGGCGCGCATCTGGCGGCGCTGGAGCCGTCCCGCCGCGAGCCGTACGTGCGCGAAGCGTTCGCGTGCTTGAACGCGATGCAGCATCCGGAGACCGGCTTCTGGGGCGAAGGCGCTCCGTATGTGCAGCTCTCCGGCACGTTCAAGCTGCAGGCGTTTTACCGCCGCTTCGGCGAGCCGCTGCCGCGGCCGGAGCGCATCTATCGGTCGATCCTTCGCGTCCTGCGGACGGAGGAAGCGGTCGACATGTGCTACGTCCGCAACCCGATCTCCTTGCTCGCTTCGATGGCGCGGAGCATCGCTCCGGACGAACTGGCGGACATCGCTGACATCACGCTCGCGAATCTGGCGAAGCTGAAGCGGGACGACGGCGGCTTCTCGCGCGAACGGGAGCATTCCCCTCCGGCGCCGAACGTGGCGCAGGTGAAGCCCGGGGAATCGTATCCCGACATGCCGATCCCGGTACCGCTCGGGCTCGGCCTCGTCGAAGGCGATATGAACGCGGGGACGCAGGCCGTCTTGATCCGCTATACGCTGCGGGAGCTGGCCGGGCTGCCGCCCGTGCATCTTCCGGCGCCCGCGAATTGGTTTTCCCGCCGTGGCGCGGACGCAGCGACCCCGATACACCATTTTCCCGAGAGGAGCTTGGAACGACCATGACGACGCAAGAACGAACGGGGGACATTGCCTTGCAATCCCCGCTGGACTACGCCCGAGCCGCCTGCGACGCCCTGATCGCCCGCTTCGCGCCGGAGGAGCTGCCGCCCGCGGGGCGCTGGCATTACCATCAAGGCATCTTCCTGGAAGGAATGCTCCACGTCTATAAGCTGACGGGCGACGAACGGTATGCGGCGTATCCGAAGCGGTACGTCGACCATCTCGTGGACGAGAGGGGCAACCTGGTGTTCGCCCGCGACGAGCTGGATTCGATCATGGCGGGGCTGCTGCTGCTGACGCTGGACGAGAGGCACGGCGACGTCGACCGTCGGTATCGGCTTGCGGCCGACAAGCTGCGGCAGCTGTTCCGGACGCTGAATACGACGTCGGAGGGCGCGTTCTGGCACAAAGACAAATACCCGAACCAGATGTGGCTCGACGGGTTGTACATGGGCGGGGTGTTCGCGCTGCGATACGCGTCCCGGTACGGGGACGAAGAGCTTACGCCCATGACGCTCGCTTGGGAGAAGCTGATGCGCGGCCGCATGACCGACCCGTCGACGGGGCTGCTGTACCATGCCTGGGACGAGAGCCGGAAGGCGCCTTGGGCGGACCCGGACACCGGCAACTCGCCGGAGTTTTGGGGGCGGTCGCTCGGGTGGTACGGCATGGCGCTCGCGGATTTCCTCGACGCGCTGCCGGAGGAGCATCCCGGTCGTGAGGAGCTGAAGGCGGCGCTCGGCGGATTCGTCGACGCCCTCATCCGGTATCAAGACGCCAAGAGCGGCCTGTGGCATCAAGTCGTCGACAAGGGCGATCGCCCGGACAACTGGCTGGAGACATCGTGCACGAGCTTGTTCGTCTACGCGATCGTCGGAGCCGCGAAGCACGGCTGCGTCGGGACGGACCGGCTGGAGGCGGCTCGCCGCGGGTTTCGCGGCTTGACCGCGCGGCTTCGCGCCGACGCCGACGGCCGCCTCGTCGTCCCGGACATCTGCATCGGGACGTCGGCAGGGGACTATCGGAACTACGTCACCCGCCCGGTGAGCGACAACGACCTGCACGGCGTCGGCGCGTTCCTGCTGGCGTGCGCCGCGATGGAATCGCTGGAGCGGGGAGAACGGTGACCGGAGCGAACGCGCCGCCGGCGTAAGCCGGTCTTGAACGAGCGTACGACGAGAGGGGCTGCCGCGTATTCGTACGCAGCAGCCCCTCGTTCTCTTATGGCAGGTATCCTCTTAAAACTCCGGAATCATTACCTCGACCTCGCGCTTCGCCGCGGCGGAGCGGAGAATGCCGTCGATGACCGCCTGATTGCGGACGATCTGTTCGCCGGGAATCGGCGCCGGACGTCCGTCGCGCACCGCTTCGACGAAGTCGCGCACCTTCTCGTGGAACAAGTTTTTGTTATGCTCGATCGTCGGAATCGGGCTTTCCGTATGGTGGCCTGCAATGTCGTGGAACATCGTGATCGAGCCGACGCTGCCGTCCCATACGCCGCTCCACGGCCCTTTGCCCGCCGGCGTCACCTTCAGACCGGCGTCCGTGCCGAGGAACATCGTCGCGCCGAGCGTATCCATGTGCATCGCCCACGAAATTTTGAAGTTCATCACGAGGCCGTTGTCGAACCGTACGAGCGCCGCGCCGAAATCCTCGACCTGGAAGCGGTCGGCCTCCGGGTGATATTTTCGATTCGTGCCGAAATGATTCGACGTATACGCCGACACCGTCACCGGCTTCGGGTTCCCGAGCGTATTCATCGCCATGTCGAGCGAATAGCAGCCGATGTCCGCGATCGCGCCCGCGCCGGCCAAGTCCTCGCGAATGAACGTGCCGCCCGGCATGCCGCGTCTTCGTCCGCCGCCCGTCTCCACGTAGTACACATCGCCGAGCTGTCCCGATTGCACGAGGTCCTTCAGCATCGCCATGTTCGGATCGTACCGAGGCTGGAAGCCGACGTTCAGCATTCTGCCGGTTTTCTTCGCCGTCTGCACCATCTCGATCGCCTGCTCGAGCGTGACCGACATCGGCTTCTCCAGCATGACCTGCTTGCCGGCGTTCAGCGCGTCGATCGTCGTTTGATAATGCGCGACGTTCGGCGTGCAGATGCTGACGCCGTCGAGGTCGAGCTCGAGCAGCTTCCGGTGGTCGTCGTACGCCGCGGCGAAGCCGAGCTCCCACCTCGCGACGAATTGCTCCGCGCGTCCCGGCACGACGTCCGCGACCGCGACGATGTCGACGTAATCCAATTCCTTGTACGCTTTCACGTGCGCGCCGGCAATGCCGCCGCTGCCGATAATGCCGATTTTAATCCGTTTTTCCATATCGGATCCCTCGCTTTTTCTCGAAAATGTCGCTATCTCGGCTTCACTTTATCACAGCCGGCTCGCCGGCGAAATCGGACGATTGCGACATTGCGTCTACAATATCGCGACATGCTTTGTCAGCGAAGCGCGGAAAGATCGAACGCGGGCACGAGGCCCTCCTTCGCGGCTCTGCCGAGCAGCGCTTCGACGGCCGCGTAACCCTCCTCGCCAAGGTTCGCGGTAAATGCGTTCACGTACAGGTCGATATGCGACTTCGCGACGTTCGGATCCATCTCTTGGGCGTGCTCGGCGACATAAGCGCGGGACGCCTCCGGGCGGGCCCAGGCGTACTCGACCGACGCGCGCGCCCATTCGGCGATCGCGTCCCGGTCGAGCGACCGCTTCGCGATAATGGCGCCGAGCGGGATCGGCAGCCCCGTGTCCCGCTCCCACCATTCGCCGAGATCGGCCAGCTTGCTAAGCCCGTACATCGGGTACGTGAAGCGGGCTTCATGGATGACGAGCCCGGCATCGACGGCGCCGTCGCGAACGGCCGGCATAATGTCGTGGAACGGCATCACGACGATGTCGAGCGGGGCCCTCACGTTTTGCGCCGCCCAGAGGCGGAATAGAAGGTAAGCGGTCGAGCGTTCGCTCGGCACCGCGACGCGCCTCCCCGCGAGCGAAGCGGGATCTTCAGCCTGCCGGCTCAGCACGAGCGGACCGTTGCCGCGGCCGAGCGCGCCGCCGCACGGCACGAGCGCGTAGTCTTTCAGCACCCAAGGCAGCGCCGCGTATGAAATTTTCATCACGTCGAGCCCGTTCGGGCCGGCCGCCAGATGGTTCGTCACATCGATGTCCGCATACAGGACGTCGAGCGGCGGCGCGCCGGGGATGAGCCCGTGCACCCAGGCATGGAAGACGAACGTATCGTTGGGACATGGGGAAAAGGCGATCTTCATCGCGTTCATCGCGTTCATCGGTTTCGTACCACCTCCGTGAAAATAGCCATCGCGGCTTCGAGCGCTTGCAGCGCGTCGCCGATGCGCCAAGCGGCGCGGTCGCGCGGGCCGACGGCGTTGGATATCGCGCGAATCTCCAGCGCGGGCACGCCGGCCAGGCGAGCGGCGGCGGCGACGCCGGCGCCTTCCATCGCTTCGGCGGCGACGCCGGGGATGCGCGCCGCGAGCGCGGCCGCCGTGGCCGCCGTGCCGGTCGCCGTCGACACGGTCGCGACCGGCCCGAGCGCGGTCGCGCGGCCCGCTCGCCGCAGCGCCTCGGCCCAACGCCGCGCAAGCTCCGCTTCGACCGCGAAGCGCGCCGAGCCGAAGCCGAGCGCTTCCACGTCTCGGAAGCCTTCCGGCGTCTCCGCGCCGAGGTCCGCGGCGTGGATCGCGTCGGCGACGACAAGCTCGCCGACGCCGGCGCGCCCCGCGAAGCCGCCGCCGATGCCGGCGCTTATGGCGAGCGCGAAGCCGCCCGCGGCGAGCTTGCCCGCCGCGCCCGCCGCCGCGAACGCCGGCCCGACGCCCGCCGCGACGACGACATATCGCGGATCGTCTCCGATGCCGCGGACCACAGCGTCCCGCTCGGCGTCGACGGCCGTAACGATCAATATACGCCCTTGGTTCCGGGCGAGAAATTCTATCATACGGGTCCAGCTCCTTTACCATTTTAACTATAACCAACCGCTCGGACGAAGACAAACCTAGGCAACACTGTCCTCTGCGACGTTCTTTTCATGCGGATTTCTTTACCCCGAAGTGCCCCTCATTGGCGTCGTAGTAGCCTGCCGGATGCGGCTGTGCGGTGCCCCTGCGGAGTCCTTTCCAACGTGATTTCCTTGGCTCAGGAAACGGGCGCATCGTGGTTGCCTGCCGGATGCGGCTGTGCGGTGCCCCTGCGGAGTCCTTTCCAACGTGATTCCCTTGGCTCAGGAAACGGGCGCATCGCTGCAGCCTGCCGGATGCGGCTGTGCGGTGCCCCCTGCGGAGTCCTTTCCAACGTGATTTCCTTGGCTCAGGAAACAGGCGCATCGCGGTAGCCTGCCGGATGCGGCTGTGCTTTGTCCCCTGCGCCGTCTTTTCCAACGTGATTCCCTTGGCTCAGGAAACGGGCGCACCGCACGTAGCCTGCCGGATGTGGCTGTACGGTGCCCCCCTGCGCCGTCTTTTCCAAGGCGATTTCCTTGGCTCAGGGTACGGTCAACCCGGCGTAGATTCCTGGAAGTGGTTGTTGCTGTTTCAAAAAAATCGTGCCGCCGATCCTCTCGGTCATGGATTGGAATTGATGTGAAAGCGTTGACGCCGAGTAAAGCATGGAGGACATCGGATTGGATAGAATGCTGCAGATCGTTGTGGGACGGGGGACGACGGCAAGCTCCGCTGCGGTGGTAGGCTGATAAAAACTGACGCATAGAGGAAGAAAACGATTTTCTGAAGCAAGGGAATCGGCTTGGAAAGAAGCGTGGGGGGAGTAGAACCCCGGAGGCGAACATCGTGCGGGGGCCGATGTGTCGACGGGCGCGGTAGTCCTTCCTGAAGCAAGGGAATCAGTTTGGAAAGAAGCGTGGGGGGAGTAGAACCCCGGAGGCGAACGTCGCCGGGGTGCCGATGTGTCGCCGGGCGCAAAGACCGCATTGGAATGGACGCCGAAGAGTCGAAAGTCAATACACCGAAGAACGCAGCACAGGAGCACTGGGGTTTGGAGCGGTGGCTTCACGCTGGTCGAGTACAATGTAGGCAAGGATACAATGTTTAATTAATTTTAATATTATGCACTTTACAATAGTGTACGACATACAGTATATTATGTTCAGGAGTTGATGAGATGAGCGAAAAGGATATGCAGGAGCTAGTCGGCGGGTTTATCCAAGAGCTCCGGCGAGGGACGATTATAATCGGCGTGCTGAGTCAATTGTCGGAGGCGCAATACGGCTACTCGCTCGTTACCGTGCTCGAGGAGAAGGGGATTCAAGTCGATCCGGGCACGCTATACCCGCTGCTGCGGAGGCTGGAGAAGCAAGGCTTGCTCGACAGCCAGTGGGATACGAACGAGGCGCGTCCACGGAAGTACTATTTGCTCAGCGAGTTGGGGAAGCGCGTGTACGAGGAGCTGTGCACGGAGTGGGAGCGCATGTCGGCAGGTTTGCAAGCGTTAATCGATTCGCAACGATCATAAGGGGGAAGATTTGATGGAACTGATCGACAGGTATGTGTACGCGGTCGCGCATCGGCTGCCGGAGCGGCAGCGCAAGGAAATCGAACGCGAGCTGCGCGGGCTGATCGAGGATATGTTGGAGGAGCGCGAAGGGAACGGGGAGTCGAGGAAAGACGCGGTCGAGACGGTGCTTCGGGAGCTTGGCGATCCGAGGGAGTTGGCGGATAAATATCGGGGGAGACCGAAATATTTGCTCGCGCCGGAGTTCACGGATGCATACATCGCCGTGCTGAAGGTCGTCGCGGGTTCGATCGGCCTCGTGCTCGGGATCGTGTTCGTTATCGAGTCGGTGCTCGACCCTTGGAACATTCTCGATCACTTCGTCGACGGCATCGTCTCGTTCATTACGGTGGCGATGCCGCAAGGGTTCGCGTGGTTGACGGCGGTGTTCATGGCGCTTAGCCTCGCGGGAGTGGATGGGAAAAAGTGGGATGAATATTCGGGGAAGGAGCCATGGTCGCCGAGCCAATTGCCGGAGGTGCCCGACGAGAAGCGCCGCATCCCGTTGAGCGACCCGATTTCCAGCGTCGTCTTCATTATTTTCTTCACGGCGTTATTCGTATTGTTCTCGGATAAATTCGGCATCTACCTGCAAGCGGAAGGCGGCGGACGCACGGTCGTGCCGTTCTTCTCCGAGGAAGGGATTCGGCAATACGCTTGGGGCTTTGTCGCCGTCGCCGCGGCCACGATCCTCTTGAACGTCTGGAAGCTTCGCGGTCGCCGCTGGACGCCGCGGCTCGCTTGGACGCACCTCGCGATTCAGACGCTCGCATCCGTATTTCTCGTGTTCGTGTTTATGGATAATACGGTATACAATCCGACGTTCGTGGATCAGCTGCTGCAGCTCGACTTCTTGAAGGAAAACAGCGACGGCGTACGATTCTGGACGGAAAGCGCGAAGCTGTGGGTCGTTCCCGCCGTGGCGTTGGGGCTCGTCGTAGATGTCGTTCAGACGCTCTACAAGACATATCGAAAATAATGCGCGAATCCGGGTTGGGCAGCGATGCTGCCCGATGCGCATAACGGGACCGGGCAGCGTGCTACCGGTCCCCGCTTCGTTCCATCCGGTAGCGGCCCGGCGGGAGTCCGGTGGCGCGCGCGAAGGCGCGCGTGAACGAATGGACGTTGCCGAAGCCGGTCCTCTCCGCGATTTCCTTGATGGCGACGTCGGTTCGCGTCAATAAATAAGCGGCCTGTCGGATGCGTTCCTCGCGGACGTACCCGTTGAACGATTCGTGGATGCCTTCCGAGAAGATGCGAGAGACGTGCCGCTCGGAGACGCTCAAGTATTCCGCGACGCGAGCGAGCGTCAGCGGCGCGTCCAGGTTATCCCGAATGAACAGCTTCGCCCGGCGAATCAGGGAGTCCGACGAGCGGAGCCGGCGGGCGGCGTTCGTCGGACGGCGCGGCGCGAAGACGTCCGCGAACGAGCGGAGCAGCGCATGCGCGACGGCGGACGTCGACGGGGCGGACAGCCGGAGCTGCGGATCGTCCGGAAGCTGCAGCGCCCGCCACAGCGCCACCGTCGGCGCGCCTTCGGCGTCGTACAGACACACCTCCGCGTCCGCGGCGAGCCTTCGGTACCGGTCGACCTGTTCCGCCGAGGAGCGGGTTTCGTCGAGTTCGAAGGCGACGAACGACAGGGACAAGCCGACCGCGCTTCGAATCTGGTGCGCGACGCCGGGCCGGGAGCAGAACAGCGCGCCGCGGCGAAGCGGGTACTCTCGTTCGTCGGCGCCGAATTCGGCGTACTCGCCGGAGCCGTCCCAGACGTAGCATATTTCGAAAAAGGAGTGCTTGTGCACGGGATTGTCGTAATGCGTCGGGTTGTTCCCCCAGAAATGCACGCGGAACGAAACGTCCGCGCCGGGAAGCGTCAGCGACGTTCGGTTCAACGTGTCTTCGCTTTCTCTCATCCGTTCCATGGATTCGCCTCCTCCGATGTCCGATTCGGGTAAAAACGTGTCTCCCCGAAACAAATACGCTCCCATCGTACTCGAAATATAATAAAGCCACAAGACGCAATGATTTCAATCATGGGACAAAGGGGTAGAGAGCGATGATCGGAGCGAAGGAAGCGGAGTTTTATCGAGAGAACGGGTATCTGCTGGTAAAAGGCGTCATCCCGAAGGCGGACGTGGAGGCGATGCGGGAAGGCGTCGAGCGCATTATCCTGCGCGCGGCGGCCGCGAAGAGAGACGCGAACCACGCGTGGCAAGGAGACTACTTGCCGCCGGACGAGTTGAAGAAGCTGGTGCTGAAGGGGTTCCACGACGTGCACTACCACGACGCGTCGTTCACGCGGGCGATGACGCATCCGAACATGGTCGCCGTGCTGACGCAATTGATCGGCCCGAACGTACACATTCACCATTCGAAGATGCTCGTGAAGCCTCCGGAAAACGGCGCCGCCTTCCCGATGCACCAGGACTATCCGTATTTCCCGCATGCGAAGCATACGATGCTAGCGGCGAGTCTCCATCTGGACGACGCCGACGAAGCGAACGGATGCCTGCACGTCATTCCGGGCTCGCACAAGCAAGGGCCGATTCCGCATGTCGGCATGCACTACTTGAACCATAAGGAATATCCGATCTCCATGGGCACGCCTTGTCCGGCGGAAGCGGGAGACGTACTGTTCTTCAATTACTTGACGATCCACGGCTCGGGTCCGAATCGCAGCGAGCGGACGCGTCGGAACGTCTTGTTTCAGTACAAGGACCCGACGGACTTCCCGACGGAGAATACGCACATCGACTGGGGCGCGGGCCTTATGATCGCGGGGGAAAACCCGAACTTCGACAAGGCGAAGCCGCGCTACAACGTGCTCGACGAAGAGTAGGCGAGCGGCGAACGGTAAGGTGTAAGGACAGTTGAGTCGGAAAAGAAGTCAGGGAATAGAAAGGTCGAAGCGCCGGCGGCATAGAGCCGGCGCTTCGACCTTTCCCGTTCTCCTCATTACTTGGCTTCCGGCGCGATGGGCAATCGAATGTGGACGGTCGTACCGGCGCCCGGCGCGCTGGTGAATCGCATGGAGCCGTTATGCGCTTCGACGATCCGGTGGCATACCATAATCCCGAGTCCGGTGCCGTCCGACTTCGTCGTGAAGAACGGGTCGCCGATGCGCTCGAGCAGCTCCTTCGGCATGCCGGGGCCTTCGTCTCGAATGCGGACGGTCAAATCGCGGTCGTCGGCTTCAAGCGCCAGATGGATGGCTCCGCCGTTCGGCATGGCGTCGATCGCGTTCTTCAGCACGTTGAGGAACACCTGCTTGATGCGGTGCTCGTCGCAGCGCACCGACGGCAGCCGGCGAGAATCGTCCCAATGCACGGCGATGTTGTGCAGAAGCGCCTCGCTTTCGATAATGTGCAAGACGCCGCGCAGCGCCTCGGCGATATCGTGGTTGCGGTAGGACACGAGCTGCGGCTTCGACAGGCTCATGAAATCGTTTACGATATACGTCATGCGGTCGAGCTCGCTGATCATCGTGTCGATATAATAGTAACGTTTCGGGTCCAGCTCCTTCCGAAGCAGCTGCGTGAACCCGCGCAGCGACGTCAGCGGGTTGCGAATTTCGTGGGCGACGCCCGCGGCCAGTTGGCCGATGACCGAAAGCTTCTCCGAGCGGATCATGAGTTCTTCCGCTTGCTTGCGCTCGGTTAAATCCCGCAGCACGCTAAGCGTCACCGACTTGCCGTTGTAATGGTCGATTCGGATGCTGGAGATTTCGACCGAGATGATCTCGCCGTCGCAGCAGATCAGCTTATGCTCCTGGTACGGCGTCGCGTCGAACGTGTTCATGACGTCGCGGACGACCCGGACGGAGTCCTGGTGATGATCGGGATGAATGAAATCGAAGATGCTCTTCCCGACGATGTCGTCCTTGTCGGCCGCGCGCACGAGTCTTTGCGTCGACTTGTTGCAGTAGACGATGGTACCGTGATCCGATATAACGATCGATTCGGGTAAGAACTTCAACAACCGTTCGAAGCGCTGCGAGAGTTCGCGCAGCTCCTTCTCCCGGGCGATGCGCTCGGTCACGTCGCGGAGCACGGTCTGCACGAAGCTGCCGCCCGCTGCGTCCCCCGCGTCTTCGATCACGACGCTCGATACTTCCGCGTCGAACGCCTCGCCGTCGAGCCGAACCATCTTATGGATCGCGAAGTCGAGCCGCTCGCCGCTTCGATCTCTCGCTTCGGCGAGGCGCCGCGATCCGGCGACCCGCGAGTCCTTGTGGATGAAATCGTACACATTGCGCCCGATGAGCTCGGACGCGCTGAGCGCCCGGAACATGCGGACCGTCGCATCGTTCGCGTAATATACGATATCGTCGGCGTGCAGCACGATCGCCTCCGGCGAATATTGGACGACGCTGAGCAGCAGCTGTTCGTTGCGTCGAAGCGATTGCTCGTAGCCGATCTCGGCGGTCATGTCTTTCCCTATTAATAAGACGGCAGGTTGTCCGTCGTATTGAATCGGGAACGACTTCGTCTGCACGGTGATGCGGTAGCCGTCGAGGCGAAGCCAGTGCTCGATCATCGGCTCGCCGGACAGCTTCAAATGAGGGGGAATGGACTCCGATTCCGGCGTTCGGCATTCCGGGGGGATGAAGTCCAAGACCGTCCGGCCGATGAGCTGTTCGGCCGTTCGTGCCCCGACCGCGGCCGCGGCGGCCGGATTGGCGTATACGATGCGAAGCTCGCTGTACACCGTTACGGGATCGGGCAGTTGTTCAAGCAAAAACCGATATTGTTCGAGCGTAAATAGAGGGGGAGTCTGGGACGACGCGTTCGGCATGGTACGGAGCCTCTCTTATCTCTATCGAGTCGAATCGAAACGTTTTCGCAGGGTTAATATTAACATAAATTTATAATATATTGGGAAAAAAATAGGCTGCCCGGGTATGATGACCCAGTGCAGCCATTGTATTTTCCGAAAGCGTCCGTCTCTATTCGTGAATTTGCGTAAAGAGGGGGCCGAGCGTCTCCATCGCTTGCTCTTCCTGCTCGCCGTCGATCTCGAGCGTCACCTCGTCGCCTTGGGCGATGCCGAGCGTGAGCATGCTGAGCGAGCTCTTGCCGTTCACTTTCTTTCCTTTGTTGCTGACGTTGATTTTGCACGGGAAGGCGCTCGCCTTCTCGACGAACACTTTGGTCGGACGGACGTGGAATCCTTGGGGATTGGCGACGGTGAACGTTCGTTGAATCATACGGTCACGCTCCTCAGTTGTTGTTGGACGAATTGTTTCACTTCCGCATGGCCGCTCATGCCGAGCGCCTGCGACGCGAGCGATTGCCATTCCTCGCGCGACAGCGCGGCGATTTGCCTGCGCGCCGGAAGGATCGAGCCTGCGCTCATGCTGAATTCATGGAGTCCGAGGCCGAGAAGCAGCGGGATCGCCGTCGCGTCACCGGCCATCTCGCCGCACATGCCGACCCACTTGCCGGCCCGCTCCGCCGCTTGAACGACCATCTGCACGAGGCGGAGGATCGACGGGTGGCACGGCTGATACAAGTAGGACACCGTCTCGTTCATCCGGTCGGCCGCCATCGTATATTGGATCAGGTCGTTCGTGCCGATGCTGAAGAAGTCGACGTCCCGGGCGAAGGCGTCCGCGGCGATGGCGGCCGCCGGAATTTCGATCATGATGCCGACCTCGATCGTATCCGAGACCGTCGCGCCTTCCGCCTTCAGCTTCTCGCGTTCTTCGTCGAGCAGCCGCTTCGCGGCGAGCCATTCGTCGCGGACGGCGACCATCGGGAACATGATCTTGAGGTTTCCGTGGGCGCTGGCCCGAAGCAACGCGCGAAGCTGCGGCCGGAACACGTCCTCGCGCCGCAGCGCGAACCGCAGCGCCCGTTCGCCGAGGAACGGGTTCGACTCCTTCGGCAGACCGAGGTACGGCAACTCCTTGTCGCCGCCGATGTCGATCGTGCGGATGACGACCGGTTTGCCGTTCATCTTTTCCAAGACGTGTTTATACGTTTGGTATTGCTCCTCCTCCGTCGGGAGGGCGGAGCGTCCCATATACAGAAACTCGGTCCGGAACAGCCCGATCGCTTCGGCGCCGTTGTCGAGCACCTTCTCGAGATCCTTGACGCTGCCGATGTTCGCGGCGAGCTCGACGCGATGGCCGTCCGCGGTTAGGGTCGGGCGGTCCCGAAGGAGCGCCAGTTCGGCTTTGTCCTTGTCGTACGCCGCCTTCTTCGCTTCGTATTCGGCGAGCTTCTCGGGGGACGGGTCGACATGGACGCGGCCCTCGACGGCGTCTAGCACGACGGTCGCGCCGGCGCGGATCGTCAGCACCGCTTCGCCGGCGCCGACGACGGCCGGCAGCTCGAGCGAGCGCGCCATGATGGCGGAGTGCGACGTGCGGCTGCCGATTTCGGTGACGAAGCCGCGGACGTAGTCGAGGTTCAGCTGCGCCGTGTCCGAGGGCGTCAGATCGCGGGCGACGACGATGCAAGGCTCGGCGATCGAGCCGAGGCTCGCGTGCGGAACGCCGCGCAGATGGCTCATGACGCGGCCCGATACGTCCTTCACGTCGACGGCCCGCTCCCGCAGCAGCTCGTTATCCATGGCGAGCAGCGCTTCGACGAAGCCTTGCGCCGTCTCGTAGAGCGCGTATTCGGCCGTGACGCCGTCGGAGGCCAGCTTGTCGCGGATGCCGTCGATCAGATCGGGATCCTCGAGGAGCAGCAGATGCCCTTCGAAAATGGCCGCCTTCTCGGCGCCGATTCGCGCCGCGGCGTCGTCGCGGATCGCTTCGAGCTCCGCGCGCGCCTTCGCGATCGCGGCGTCGAGCCTCGCCTCCTCCGCGGCGGGGTTCGCCGCGCTGGCGAGCTCGGGCACGAACGATTCCGCCTCGGCGACGTATGCCTTGGCGATGACGATGCCAGGGGAGGCGGCGATGCCGGGAATCGGTTGCTTCGTCATGGTCGGGTCGCTCCTTCCGTGTCGGCGGCCGCGCCGCCGAGCGCTTCATAGGCGGCTGCCGCTTGCTCGAGAATCGGGTTTCCTTCGGGGAGACCGGTGTATTTCGCGAGGACGTCGCGCACGTTCCGGTCCCGCAGCTCCCGTTGCAGCTCGGCGGACTCCGGATCGTCCGGCACGTCGAAGCGCAGCGCGGCGCCCATCGCCCTCGCGAGATGCGGCACGGGGATGCCGAGCTCCTGCGCGAGCGTCGCGGGACGGACGAGCCGGTCGTCCCGCGACAGCTTGCGGATCGGCGAACGACCGACGCGGACGACTTCGTCCGTCAGGTGCGGATTCGCGAACCGCTCGACGGTCGTCTCGAGATATCGACGATGCTCCGCTTCGGGGAAGCCGTACGTGCGGACGAGCATCGCGCCGGTTTCCTCGATCGCGCCGACGACTTCGCTTCGGACCGCCTCGTCCCGCAGCGCCGACTGGATCGTCTCGCGGCCGCGGAGAAAGCCGTGGTACGCGGCGACGCAATGGCCGGTATTGACCGTAAATAGCTTGCGCTCGATGTACGGCGTAAGATCGTCGACGTAATGAACGCCGTCGATCGGCGGCGGGCCGCCGAGCAGCATGGCGGAGCGGTCGACGACCCATTCGGCGAACGGCTCCACGGTGACGCGCAGCGGATCGTCGTGCTTCTGGAGCGGTACGATCCGGTCGACGGCGGCGTTCGGGAACGCGGCGATCCGATCCGCTGCGGCGCGGGATTCCGGCGCGAGATGCGCGAAGACGTGCTCCTTCAGTCGGGCGCTGCCGCCGATCATGTTCTCGCAGGCGATGACATGCAGCGGCGCCCGGGACGCGCCGCCGACGGACGCCCCGTACGCGGCGCTCGTCGCCGCGTCGAGGCGGCGTTCGATGCCGCGCGCGACGGGCTCGGCGATGAACTTGAGCGCATTCGGACCGACGGCCGTCGTGACGAGATCGGCCTCGGCGATGCGGGAGGCGACGAGATCGATTCGCTTCCCGTCGATCGCGTCGACGTTCGTGACGGCGACGGCTTCGCCCGTGCCGTTCGCGAATTCGACCTCGTATCGCTTGCGCTTCGCGAGCTGTTCTACCAGGGTCTCGTTCACGTCGACGAAGACCACCTCGTAGCCGGCCCGCGACAGCATGAGGCCGATAAAGCCGCGGCCGATGTTCCCGGCGCCGAAATGGACGGCGATCATTCGTCCATCCCGCTTTCGAAGATGGCGATGAGCGTCTCCGGGGAGTCGGCGTCGAGAATGCGCCGGAATTCGTCTTCGTCGGAGCAGATCATGGCGACGTTCGTCAGGATGTCGAGATGGTCGTCAGAGGCGGCGGCGATGCCGATGACGAGCTTCGCGACTTGGCCGTCGCCGAAGTCGACGCCGTCCGGGAAGACGAGAATCGACATGCCGGTGGAGCTCACCAGCGATTTCGCTTCGTTCGTGCCGTGCGGGATGGCGAGACCGCCGCCCATGTACGTGGAGGAGAGGGCGTCGCGTTCGAGCATCTTCTGGATATAGGCTTCCGGCGCGTGGCCCGCGTCGACGAGCAGGCGGCCGGCCATGCGGATCGCTTCGTTCTTGTCTGCGGCGTTCGCGCGCAGCATCACTTTATCCTTGGACAGTATGGTCACCGTCATTCACTCCATTCGATTTGATTCTTTATATAAGCTTCTAAGTGGCCGGACATATAATGCACGATCGCCGAAGCGTCATCGGCGCCGAGCGCCGCAATGAAGTCCGGTTGCAGCAGCATGGCGCTGATCTCGCTCAGCAGCTCGAGCTCGCGCCTCGGCACCCGCTTCGGCGCGAGCATGAGCAGGAAGCGGGAGACGGGCCGGGCCGCGCCGGTATCGACCGCACCGCCTTCGAGACGGAACAGCGCCAGCGTCGACGCTTCGATCCGGTCGCTGCGCGCATGGAACAAGGCGAGCTCCGAGTCCGGGAGGAGCAGGGAGCCTTGGCGTTCGCGCTCCAGCAGCGACTCGGTCACCTCCTCGGCGGCGCCGCCGGGGACGACCGCGCGGCAAGCTTCGAGCAGCAGATCGCGGAGCGGCTTGCCCGTCGTCGCGAGCGTGCGAACGGCGAAGCCGTCGAGCAGCCGTACCGCGCCGTCGGCATATTCGCGCAGCGCGCGGAGCCGCTCGTTCGCTTCCGGATCGGCGCGCGGGGGCGGCCCTTCGCCTGCGGCGGAGGCTCGCCCCCGGTCACGGCCGAGGGCGCCGCGCAGCACGCGCCTGAGCCGGTCCGTCTCCTCGGCGTTCAGGAGGGGCGACAGCTTGACGTACCGCTCGGGCGGCAGCGGCAGGTCGACGGTCGAGACGATGAGATCGTAGCGGTCCGGCGGCAGATGCGCCGCTTCGTACCACGACACACGCCCGACGACGTCCAGCTGCGGGAACTCCTTCGCGAGCCGGACGGCGAGCAGCTTCGAGGAGCCGATGCCGCTCGTGCAGACGAGCAGCGCGCGGACGGCGCCGGGCAGCTGCTTGGCGCGCTCGAGCGCCGCGCCGAAATGCATCGCGAGGAAGCCCGCCTCTTCGTCCGGCACCGTCAGCCCCTGCGCTTCGAGCGCCTCCTCCGCGGCGTCCTTGACGTCCCGGAAGAGCGTCTCGTATTGTTTCTTGATTTGCCCGAGCAGCGGATTCCGGATCGGCCCGCCGTCGCGGAGCCGGGCGATCGCCGGCTCCAGATGCTGCAGCAGCCCTTCCCGCAGCTGCCGGTCGCCCGAGAGCGATACGCCCGTTCGACGTTCGACGCCGCGCACGAGCGCCGCCGCCGTCTCGTGGATGCGCGGATCGGAGGGCGGCGCTCCGTCGCCGCTCGGGTCTTCCTCGTCGGCCGACAGCACGCCGGCGACGTAGGCGGCTTCTTCCGGCGGCAGATCGAGGCCGAGCTCCCGGGCGAGCGCCGCCGCGACGGTCCCGGCTTCGTCCGGGGCGGGCGGATCGGACCCTTCGATCCGATGTCCGCCGCGATAGCGGGCGAAGGCGACGGACAGCCGAAGCAGCTTGCGGGTGTACGCCGCCTCCGACGGCGGTTCCGGGCGGCCGGCTTCGTTCGCCCATAGCACCCTCTCTATGCGAAAGAACGCCGTCTTATCGATCAGCTCGAGCAGCTTGGCGGTCACCGGGTGGAGCGATCGGTCGTCCGTCCCGGCGCGTCCGAACAGGTCGGCGTCGTCGAGCGTCTCCCAAGCGAGGCGAACGATCGCGTCCCGTCTTGCAGACTCGCTTCCCGTGAGCTGTACGCCGAATCCGCGCCTGCGCACGAGGACGAGGCCGCCGCGCGCCGCCCATCGCTCGACCTCGTCGAGATCGCTCGTGACGGTCGGCGTCGTCACCTGCAGCTCGTGCGCAAGGGCGAACAGCTTGACGGGTTCGTCATGCTCGAGCAGCGCGCACAGAAGCAGCGTGCGCCGGTCCGCCGGCGACAGCTCGTCTTGCTCGGCATGCCGCAGCGCGCGTTCGAGCGCGGCGAGCCGGTCGGGATCGGCGTCGAGCCGCATGCCGGCGCCTGCCTTCTTCACCAGACCGACGCCGACGTCCGCGAGCAATGCTTCGACGTCGGGCAGCTCCCGATGCACGGTGCGCGCGCTGACGCCGGCCGCCTTCGCGAGCTCGCCCGCGGCGAGATCGCCCGACGCGCGCATTAGCGCTTCTACGATGCTTTTCTGGCGCCCGGATATTTTCATCGCGGTCCTCCCCCGATTATCGAACAATCGCCATCGCGCCGACGACTCGGCGTCGTCGGCGCGATGGCTGCGCAGCCCTGTCGGACCCGGTTTCGTCAGCGATGGCTTCGCGGCCCCGACGAATCGAGGTTCGTCGGCGTTACGCCCGCTTTGCTTATTTCAGTCGGTTCACGAGCTCGTCGTACTCCGGACTCTTCAAGAAGTCGTCGATCGAGATGTGCTCCGCGTTCGGCGCCTTTTGCTTCGCGCGTTCCGTAAGCGTCTTATGCGTAATGACGATGTCGGCGTCCTGCGGAATGTCGTTGATCGCCGTATTCGTGACCGTGAGCGGCAGACCCGCAGCCTTGACCTTCTTGCGAAGGATGGAGGCGCCCATCGCGCTCGAGCCCATGCCGGCGTCGCAGGAGAAGACGATTTTGTTCACGTCGCCCTTCGCCTTCGTCGGACCGTTCGCCGTCGTGGCGGCGGCGGAGACGGCGCCGTTCGTGCCGGCGCTTTTCATTTCTTTCATTTTCGCCTGGGCCTGTTCCAGATCGTCATCGGCTTGCTTGCCCGTCTTCAGCAGCAGCGCCGATACCGCGAAGGACGCGGCGGCGGACGTGACGACGCCCGCGAGCACCGGCAGCAGGCCGCCTCTCGGCGACATCGCGATCAGAGCGAAGATGCTGCCCGGCGACGGCGACGCGACGAGTCCGGCTCCGGCGACGAGGAACGTGAACGTGCCGACGACGCCGCCCGCAATCGCGCCGAGAATAAGACGCGGGTTCATCAGGATGTACGGGAAGTAAATTTCGTGAATGCCGCCCAGGAAGTGAATGATCGTCGCGCCCGGCGCCGATTGCTTCGCCATGCCGCGGCCGACGAGCCAATACGCCAGCAGGATGCCGAGACCGGGACCCGGATTCGCTTCCAGCAGGAAGATGATCGACTTGCCGACGGACGACGCTTGATCGAGCGCGATCGGGCTGAGCACGCCGTGGTTGATCGCGTTGTTGAGGAACAGCACCTTGCCCGGTTCGATCAAGACGTTGGCGAGCGGCAAGAGGCCCGTGTCGACGAGGAACTGGACGCCAGAGGCGAGCGCTTGGCTGATCGCCTGCACGACCGGTCCGATGCCGGTGTAGGCGAGCAGGGCGAGCGCGGCGCCGATAATGCCGGACGAGAAGTTGTTGACGAGCATCTCGAAACCGGCTCTGACCTTGCCTTCGATCGACTTGTCGAACTGCTTCAGCACCCAGGCCGCAAGCGGTCCGACGATCATCGCGCCGAGGAACATCGGAATGTCCGAGCCGACGACGACGCCCATCGTCGCCACGGCGCCGACGACCCCGCCGCGCGTGCCGTGAATCATCGTGCCCCCCGTGTAGCCGATCAGGAGAGGCAGCAAGTACGTAATCATCGGGCTGACGAGCTTGCCGAGGTATTCGTTCGGAATCCAGCCGGTCGGGATGAACAATGCGGTAATCAAGCCCCATGCGATAAAGGCGCCGATGTTCGGCATGACCATGCCGCTCAGGAATCTGCCGAATTTCTGGACCGCGACGCGCGCCCCTCCGTTCGCCGTCCCTTGCTGCGTCGTTGCGTTCATGGGTAGAACCTCCTTAATTTCCATATGGATTTGAATAGTATGAATCAACTTCCGATAAACAAATCGTAAGGGAAACCGGTTTCACCTTCAATTGAAGGAAAATGAGGTCGCGTCATCAATGCCGATGACAACATTTTCGTTGGGGCGGCGGTTGGTCGGGGGACGTCGGCGGTCGACGGGAGGCGAGGGAGGCGTTCTGCAGTCGGAGTTACTCCGATTAGAGGCGGTAGTGCGGCGAAGAGACGGCCGGTAGTCGGAGTTACTCCGATTAGAGATGGTAATTCGGCGAAGAGGCGATCTGTAGTCGGAGTCCCTCCGATTAGAGGCGTTATTTTGGGGAAAGGCGGTCTGTAGTCGGCGGTACTCCGATTAGAGGCGGTCGGTTTGCGGAAATAGCGGGCTTCTGAGGTAAGGGAATCAGCTAGGAAAGGAGCCCGCCTCCCCACGCACCCCAGCGATCGGCCGGGAATAGGCGCACCGATCGCGGAACGGTGCGTCGCATTCGCGGCGCGGTACGGAAAAAGGCGCATCCGTCGAGCGTTCTGAGCCGTGGGAATCCGATCCGAAAGGAGCTAGCCGCCTCCTGTTACCTCGGCTCGTTCAACACCTGCTCGACCTTGGCGAGGTGCGTCTCCATGCGGCGGCGCGCCTCCGCGGCGTCGCCGGCCGCGACCGCTTCGAAGATGGAGCGATGCTCCCGCACGAGCCGCTCCGCCGAGGACTTCTCGGCATACAACCACAGCGCGCGCGTATCCTTCATGCTGTCGTGCAGCCGCTCCGTGATGGAGCGCATCATGTCCACCAGCATCGGGTTATGCGTCGCCTCGGCGATGCCGAGGTGAAAGCGGACGTCCGCCTGCTCGCCGAGCGCGCCGTCGTCGTCCACGCCGCGCGCCATGTCCGCGAGCAGCGTCTCGAGCGCCGCGAGATCGGCGTCGGTACGGTTCCCGGCGGCGAGCGCGGCGCAGCCGGTCTCGAGCACGCGGCGCACCTCGAGCACGCGCCGCAGCGTCGCGGCGCGGTCGCCCCAAGCGTCCGGCGCGAGCGCGGCCGGGTGAGCCGGCGCTTCGAGCGCGTAGGTGCCGCCGCCTTGCCGGATCGACACGCGGCCCATAGCCTTCAGGGCGCTCATCGCTTCGCGCACGGTGGAGCGGCCGACGCCGTAGCGGCGGCACAGCTCGTCCAGCGACGGCAGCTTCGCGCCCGGCGCGAACGCGCCGTCCGCGAGCTGGCGCTCCAGGTCGGCGCGCACCCATTCCGAGCTCTTCAGGGGGCGGGAAGGGGAGGGATCTGCGGGGGGCAGCGACATGACGAGCACCTCTTTTCGACGAAGAAATTTTCGATATTCAATTCATTTATTTTATTGTATGCTAGATTCAACCTAAAGTCATCAGATGACCTGATGACTAGCGATATAGTTACGGAGGGATCCGAAGCCGTGATTTCGGAACAAGCGAAGCAAGAATTGGCCGACGCCCTCGGGCGGGACTACGTGAAGGACGATCCGCAGACGCTCGTGACGCATTCGTACGACGGGACGCCGATGCTCCAGTCGCTGCCGGACGCCGTCGTCTACCCGGAGAGCACCGAGCAGGTGTCGCAGACGATGAAGATTCTCCATAAGCACCGCATCCCGCTCGTCTCCCGCGGCTCGGGCACGAATTTGTGCGGCGGCACCGTGCCGACGGAGGGCGGAGTCGTGATGGTGATGCACCGGATGAACCGCATTCTAGAGGTCGATCTCGAAAATCTCACCGCCACCGTACAGCCCGGCTTGAATACGAAGCAGTTCATCGAACGCGTCGAGGAGTTGGGGCTCTTCTACCCGCCGGATCCGAGCTCGATGGCCGTGTCGACGATCGGCGGCAACATCGCCGAATGCTCGGGCGGCCTCCGGGGCTTGAAATACGGCACGACGAAGGACTATGTCATCGGGCTCGAGGCGGTGCTCGCGAACGGCGAAGTGCTGCGCACGGGCGGGAAGCTGATGAAGGACGTCGCCGGTTACGATCTGACGAAGCTGCTCGTCGGCTCGGAAGGGACGCTTGCGGTCATTACAGAAGCGACGCTGAAGCTGATCCCGCCGCCGAAACACAAGAAGACGATGCTCGCGATGTACAAGGATCTGCACGGCGCCGCGCGCACGGTGTCCCATATCATCGAAGCCCGCATCATTCCCGCGACGCTGGAAATTATGGACAACCCGACGATCCGCGTCGTCGACGACTTCGCGAAGCTCGGCTTGCCGCGCGACATGGCGGCGATCCTGCTCATCGAGCAGGACGGCGACGAGGCCGCGGTCGAACGCGATATCGAGCGCATCGAGCGGATTTGCCGCGCCGACGACGCCGACCGCGTCGAGGTCGCGGCGACGCCGGAGGAGGCGCTGAAGCTTCTTACCGCCCGGCGCAGCGCGTTCACGGCGCTCGCGCGCCTCCGGCCGACGACGATTCTCGAGGACGCGACGGTGCCGCGGTCGAAGATCGCCGACATGGTGCTCGAGATTAACCGCATCGCGGCGAAGCACAACGTGCAGATCGCGACGTTCGGCCACGCCGGCGACGGCAATCTGCATCCGACGGCGACGACCGACGCGCGGGATGCGGACGAAGTGCACCGGGTGGAGGCGGCGTTCGAGGAAATCTTCGAAGCGGCGATTCGGCTCGGCGGCACGATCACCGGCGAACACGGCGTCGGCCTCGTGAAGGCGCCGTACCTCGAGTGGAAGGTCGGCGCGGCGGGCATGGACATCATGCGCGGCATCAAGCAGGCGTTCGACCCGCACAATCTGCTGAATCCCGGGAAGATGTTCGCCAAAGCGGCCCGCAAAAGGGTGGTGATCGACCGTGGCTAAGCCGATCCAAGTCCGGACGGGCGTATCCGCGCTCGCGCAGCCGGCGAGACCGACCGCCGCGCAGGAGGCGATGGCGGCGACGCTGAAGAGGAAGCTCGACTACGATCAGTTGACGAATTGCATGCGCTGCGGCTTCTGTCTGCCGGCTTGCCCGACGTTCCGGGAAACCGGCGTCGAGGCGGAGTCGCCGCGCGGCCGGATCGCCCTGATGAAGGCGGTCGCCGACGGCATCCTGAAGCCGGATGTATCGTTCGAGGAGCAGATGAATCATTGCCTCGCGTGCCGGGCGTGCGAGCCGGCGTGTCCGGCCGACGTGAAGTACGGGCAGCTGATCGAGCAGGCGCGGGATGCGGTGGAGGAGCATACCGAGAGTCACCGGTGGTGGATTCGCGCCGTGCGCAAGACGGCCTTCAAGGGCGTCTTCCCGCATCCGAACCGCATGCGGCTGCTCGGCAAGGCGCTTAAGCTGTACCAGGGGACGCGCCTGCGTCAATGGACGCGCGACTCCGGCGTCTTGAAGCTGTTCCCGCCGCATCTGCAGGACATGGAGCGGATCCTGCCGGACGCCTCCGGCGACGGCGTCGTCGCGCGCATCGGCGGCGAGCACAAGGCGAAGCGCGGGGCGGCGATCGCCAAGGTCGGCTTGTTCCGCGGCTGCATCATGGACGTTCTCTTCACGGAGACGAACGTGAACACGGTGAAGCTGCTCAACGAAGCGGGCTTCGACGTCGTCATCCCCGACGCGCAGAGCTGCTGCGGGGCGCTGCACGCGCACAGCGGCGAAGCCGGCGACGCGCGCGAGCTCGCGCGGCGCAACATTCGCGCCTTCCGCGAGGCGGGCGTCGACTACGTTGCGACGAACGCCGGCGGCTGCGGGGCGCTGCTCGTCGAATACGATCATCTGCTGCACGGAGATCCGGAATGGGCGAAGGAGGCGGCTTGGTTCGCGGAGCGCGTGATCGACGTCTCCGAGCTGCTCGTCCGCAAGGGCCGTCCGCTGGCCTTCGCATCCGAGACGCCGACGCGCGTCACCTATCAGGACTCCTGTCACTTAAGGAACGTCATGAAGTCCTCGGGCGCGCCGAGAACGCTAATGAACCGCGTCGCCGGCGCGGAGATGTGCGAGATGAAGGAAGCGGACCGCTGCTGCGGCTCGGCGGGCATCTATAACGTCACGCAGCCGGAGATGTCGGGACGCATTCTCGAGCATAAGATGGAGCATGCGGAAGCGACGAAGGCGGAATACATCCTGACGAGCAATCCCGGCTGCCTGCTGCAGATGAAGCTCGGCGTCGAGAAGCACGGAGATCCCGAACGCATGAAAGCGGTCCATGTCGTCGACTTCTTGTACGAACGGCTGGCGAAATCATAATTTAACGGCGTAAATGTTTATGTACAGGGCCGGATATTTTGCTCTATAATCGATAGAACCGAAGCTTCGCCGAAGGGGAGCACGGTTCTATTTTTCTTGGTATCGACGAAGGAGCTGTTCGAGCGGACATGATCGCACTCGGCTATATCTTGTCGGCGACGTTGTCGTTCTTCGGATTGTTGCTGGCGTTCCGGTTTCGCCGCGTGCCCGGCGCTTACGCGTTCATGGCCTTAAGCGCGCTCACCTGTTGGGCGGCCGCCGCTTCCAGTTACGAATATTCCGCGGTCGGCCTAGAGGACAAGCTGCTTTGGCGAAATCTGCAGCAGATCAGTTATTTCTATATTCCGGTGTCGGTACTGGCCGTCTCGGCGGCGTATTCGGCGTATGCCGATCGGATCGGGCGGCGCAAGCTGACGCTCGTCTCGCTCGTGCCGACGGCCGCGCTGGTGCTCTTATATACGAACGATTTCCATCATTTGATGCGGACGGCGGTCGAGTTGAACGCCGAGGGCCGCATCGCGGTCGAGCGAACGGCGCTGAACGACCTGTTTCTGCTGTTCGGCTTCTTCCTCAACGTCGCGTCGCTCGGGCTGCTCGTTCGCACGCTGCTGCTCACGAAGGGAGCGCAACGCCGGCAAGCCGCGGTACTGACGATCGCCGTGGCGCTGCCGTTCGTCATTGGGCTGCTGCGCACCATCGGGGTCTTCCCCGTGACCGGATACGCCGCGTCGATCGCGATGACGTATTTGCCCGCGTCCTTGGTCATGATTTGGGGCGTATTCAAGTATCAGCTGCTTCAAGCGGTGCCGATCGGCCGCAATCAGCTTGTCGAGGCGCTGGCGGAGGGCGTGCTCGTCGTCGACGCGGAGACGCGCGTCCTCGACGCGAACGCGGCGGCGGTGCGGCTGCTCGCCCGAATCGCAGGGCGCGACGTCGGGGACTTGCAGGGCCGAGAGATCAGCCGCGAGGCATGGCCGCATCTCGACGCTTGGCTCGAAGCGCATGCGAGCCGAAGCGAGCGAACGGTCGAGGTCGCCGTAGGGGCAGGAGCGGAGCGGACGTACATCGCGATGAAGGTGATGCCCGTCTGGGGGGCGCGCACCCGGTACGGCGGTTCGATCACGGTGATGACGGATATGACGGACGTCAAGCGGAAGGAGCGGGAGCTTCGCCGGAGCGCGTCGACGGACGACTTGACCGGGGCGTACAATCGTTCGGCATTCATCGATCGTACGAATCAGCTGCTCGGCGCGGCGAACGCGCTCGATCAACCGTTCGCGCTGCTCGTGCTCGATATCGACGACTTCAAGCGCATCAACGATACGTACGGCCATCAGGCGGGAGACGAGGCGATTCGCGCCGTCGCCCATGCCGTCGCCGGCTGTCTCGATCGGACGCAGCCGCTCGGCCGCATCGGCGGCGAGGAGTTCGCGGTCGCGCTGCCGGGACTCGATCTGGCGGAGGCCGTCGCGCTCGCGGAGGCGATCCGCTCCGCGACGGCCCGCGCGGACATTCGCCGCGACGGCGCCCGCTTCGGCGCGACGATCAGCGTCGGCGTCGCCGCGCGAGGCGAGAGCGGCGCGACGTACGACGCGTTGTTCCAATCGGCGGACCGGCGTTTGTATTACGCCAAGCGCAGCGGCCGCAACCGCGTCGAAGCGGGGGAAACGACCGAAGTCCCTTCCGTCGTCAAATAGACGGGAGGGACTTCGCGCATGCTAGCTTATATAGATGTATCGACAGGATAGAGGAGGAACGATAGAGCGATGAACGGAAGCGGGCGGCAGCGAAGCGCGATCCGAGCGGGATTGGAAGTGGATATCGTCTTGAAGCAGGACCAGCGGACGGGCAAGACGACGCGAGGCGTCGTGAAAGACATCTTGACGAAGTCGCCGGACCATCCGCACGGAATCAAGGTACGGTTGCAGGATGGTCAGGTCGGCCGCGTCAAGGCCATCGTAGGAAGCGGCGGCGATCAGGCGTAGCCGATCGCGCCGATCTCCCGACGGACGTAAGTTTTGAAGGAGGAGCTCGCCGTCGAGATCGCGCGGAACAGCTCCGTCAATCGGTCGTTAAGCAAGCTGACCAGAAAACGGGCGCGCATGTTATGGTCGTCCTTCTTCAGATGATTGACGACGCGGATCGGTTGAAGCTCCTCGTCCGTCTTCAGGCAAATGAAGGCGAATTGAATGCCCTGGTAATAAAACGTAATGACAAGCTGGCGCTGCGACGGCAAATATTGCAGCGAGACGTCCTCCAACGGGGCATCGCCGAACGGGATAGAACGCATATAAGAAGTTGCCGGCACGTCAAGAATCCCTTCTTTCGTCGTATGGAATCGATGTGAATAGTACCATTATGACACGGTTCGGTCGTGAAGACTAGGGCTTTAGATGCGGAAAATGCAGAATTTTTCCAAAGGTTTAAAGTAGGTAGAAAAGCCTACCTTGGACATTTCGTCCTAGGAAGGCTTTTTGTCGCCTTGCGCATGAGCGAGTAGGAGAGGGCCGCTGCGACCGCCGTTGCCGGCATGAGCCGGTAAAAGAACGTCAGGATGCTGTCGGGCCCGTCTGCCCCTGCCAAATCGAAGGCCCAGCGCCGAGTAATCGGCACAGAACCATTGAATGGCGATGTCGAGAGGCGTTTGATTCGGAAAAAGAGAAAAGGCCGTCTCGCGCAGCTTCCGCTGCATCGGGAACGGCCGTCTTCAGGTTGCGCCTCGGTTACCGCGAAGGCATCTCGTAAAACTCGCTTTCGTCGCGGCGATGGTACGAGACGTCGCCGACGCCGGCTTGGATCACGACGATATCGTCGTCGAATCGGGTGACGATTCCGCCGGAATCGACGATCGCGTCGTCCCGGAACACGCGGATCGGGGTTTCCTGTTCCATCGCTTCTTGCAAGTCTTTGTCGGTGATCAAACGTCGATTGCGCGCCATAGGGCCTCCTTTTTCGCCGCAGCGGTCGAACTTTCTTGCGTAATTGTAACACAACTTGCAGAATCCCGATCCTTCGCATAATAAACTAGAGTTCAAATACGGTCGCCTATGGTAAAATGGGTATAAAACTTCCTAGCTAGTCTTAAATTTACGGATGGTAGGTGCATGGATGAAAAAACGCAACAAGTCTATGAAACGCACGGCGACAGCCGTCGCCGCGGCGGCCGCGGCCGCCGCGCCGCTGACGTTCGCCGCTCCGGCGTTCGCCTCGACGGAGTTCCCCATCCCGATTCCCTCCGCCCCAGAGGAGCCCCACGCGGTATCCGACGTTCCGAATCTGACGTTATCGGCGAACAGCTACCGGACGTTCACGCTGAACGGCGGCGAATACTCCCTGGCGCAGACGTCGGGAGGTTCCGCCGTCAAGGCGACTCTCTTCGAGCTCGGCGGAGGCGACTACTCCGTATTAAACATCGAGACGCTTTCGGTCGGAACCGCGACGTTCGCGATCCGTCAAGGGGAAACCGAAGTGGACGCGTTCACGGTGAACGTGATCGACGCCGGCGCCGACGGACGGATCGATATCGAGGACGTGATTCGATTTACGAAGCTGCAGCCGGAGCTCGCGGATACGTCCGAGAAGATCAAGGCGCTGCTGGGCGGCATCGAGCATCGGGAGGCGAACAAGCCTCCGATGCCGAAAATGGAAGGGAACAACTTTCCGTTTTTGCAAGCGCCGTTCCCGCTCCCGATCGGATCGCCGGGATCGTTCTCGCTCGCGTCGATGTTCGTCGATCCGGAGAAGGACAGTCTTACCTTCTCGAAAATCCCGATGCCGGAAGGGGAGGAACCGGGGGGCGGTTTATATCAATATGTAACGATCCACCCGACTACGGGCGTCGTGACCGTGAATGTGCCTCGCGGAGCGATCGACGGCGTGGGAACGTTCTTAGTAGAAATTAAGGATAGCCGAGGCGCCGCGGTCGCGGTGCCGGTCCTGGTGTCGCTGTACGACAAGGATTTGTTTTGGGACGCTTCGTGGTATGGAGAGGGTCGCGTCATTTTATATGAGAATATAACCTATCTGAAGTTCCTCTTAGGTTTTACTTACGATGACTTCGTGGATGTCGATGCGGACATTTCGGACGTCGTGCCGGAAGCGGTGCGGAATCTGATCAGCGCCGAAGTGTTGCCCGGCGAATCCGAATACGACTTGGAGTTGGAGATCGTCGGAGACGAAAACTTGACGGCGGAGATGATTCCGGACGAACTGCCGCTCAGCCTGACGTTCTCGCAAGTCGTCGGCGAAGACGTCGTACGGACCGTTACGCTGCCGTTCACGCTGAGAAAAAATACGGCGCCGACTGCGTTGCACGAATATCTCGAAACACCTTATGAAATTCAGTTGTCGGCGGAGGAAGCGGCATCCGGTCTATTCAATCGTCCCTTGAACTTGTCCGATTTATTCGAGGATCCGGATGCAGCTTCCTGGGACCGGCTGACGTTCGAATCCGAGCTGCTTTACGCATCGCCGGAATTATCTCCCGCGGAAGGAATTATCATTGACGAAGAGACGGGACAGTTTACGTTCCATTACGACGACGAAGATCAGACGGCCGAATACCTGATCACCGCAACGGATTCCGCCGGCGAGTCCGCGACGGTGTACGTGCAGTCGTTCACGAACCGAGCGCCGGAAGTCGTCAACCCCCTGCCTTACGATTTCCATGCGGTCAACTTGGACGAATACAATACCGTTACGTTGAACGACGGCGTTACATTCGCGGACGATCGTTACGACGACCTGGAATTTACGTTGTCGCCATCCGACGCGGTCGACCCGCTGATTCCGTCGATTTCGACGCTCGGCTCCGGGACGATCGCTTTAACGCTCAACGCCGAACCGACGGATATTACGAGTACGGTTAACTTTAACGTGATCGCGGAGGACGGTTCCGGTCGGAAAGCGACGAAGCCGATGCGCGTCATCGCGCCGGAGGATATTACGGTCGTCGCAGAGGATGACAGCACGCTCGATCTCGACGCGCTGTTCCGGAAGCCGGAAAGTCATACTTATACGTACTCCATCATTAGAGACGAGAACGAGTCTTCGTTCGCGTCGATCGACGGTCATCTCTTGTCGTTTTCGGATGTAGGCGCAGAGAACGACCGTGTAACGATCTCGGCCTCGAAGGACGGCGCGACCGTGAAGGATATCCGTCTAACGGTCCAAGAAGAGATCAACGCTTATGATTCCGTGCTGTTTAATCCGGTAGAACCGTCCGTAACGGGCGATGTATACGAGATGGCGATCGATCTGTCGGAAGTGTTCGACGATATGACGGACGGTTTCGCGACAGACGAGTATTTCTATTATATGGAACCTAGCGTGCCTTACGAATACGAGGATTTCGAAGTCGTCTTCCATCCCGTCGATAAGTTGGCCTATGTACGATACCCGTATCACGAATTATTGTACGGAACGCTGTCGATCGCCCGTTACCGCAACGGGGAATACGAGGTTGCGAATTTCGAGATCGGCAACTTCGGGTACTGACGGGAATGCGTAAGACGAACGACATCAAGGCGCTGCTTGCGAGCGGGCAATACAAGGCGGCCGAAGCCGCCGCGATCGAATCGGTACGAGCGAATCGTCTCGATGCGCAGGCCTGGGTGCTCCTCGGGGAAGCGCTGCTTCATCGGGGGTACGCCGGCGCGGCGCACCGGTGTTTTCGGAGAGCTTGGCTGCTGGATCCCGAGGCACATTGGGCGGAGCAAGTCGAAGGTGTATTGCTGTCGCGGTACGAAGGGGAGGAGCGCGTCGATATCGAGGCGCTCCTTCGCGTTCCGAACGTGTCGGTGTCGGCGGTTGTGATCGTCAAAGACGAGGAAGCGACGATCGATCGATGCCTTGCCTCTTTGCGAGGGGCCGTCGATCGCATTCTCGTATTCGATAACGGATCGACGGACCGCACCGTCGAGATCGCGAAGCGGCGACGCGGCGTGGAGCTTCGCGAATTGCCGTGGAGAGACAGCTTCGGGGAGCTGCGCAACGACGCGCTTTCGTTCGTAGAGACGGATTGGGTCCTATGGGTCGACGGCGACGAAACGCTGCACGAGGACGATCGTACCGCCGTCAAGGAAGCGGCTGCGCTTTATCATTCGATTGCGAAGCCGGTCGTGTTGAACGTCTGGCATCTGAATTCCGTCGAGGGACATATTCGCAGCGATCTATCGCAGGGACGTCTGTTCCGGATGGGCTGCGGGCTGAAGTATTTCGGAAGAATTCACGAGCAGGTCGGCACCGTCGACGGAGGAATTTACGATCCGTGCATTCACCGCCGCACGATACGCATTCGGTTTCATCATACCGGCTACGAACCCGACGTGGTACGTTCGAAGGACAAGATCGAGAGAAACCGGTCGTTGTTGAAGCGTATGGTTCTCGAGGAGCCGGAAGATCCCGGCTGGTGGTACTTCTTAAGTCGAGAGACGATCGCAGGAGGCTGGCTGGAGGAAGCGCTCGATTATTTGGGGGCGGCGGAGCGGACGGCATCGAATCAACCCCGATTCGGCCGGCTATTGGAAGTGTTGCTGATGCGGCTTCGAGTACACAAGGAGCTAGGGCATGTACAAGCGTTGGCGGAGACGTACGATCGCATTCTGGAACTCGAGCCGAACCATCCGAACGTCCGGATGCTGTGGGCGGAACGTCGAATGAACGAAGGCCGCGAACTGCTTCGAGAGGCGGGGCGCCGCTTGCATGAGGCGCGCCAGGGCTTCCGCACGTATCGAGGGGAGGTCAGCGCCGATCCGAGCATCGCGGGTTGGCGCGCGGAGCTCGTTGGCGCGGACCTCTCGCTGCACGGCGGATTGTTGGCCGAAGCATGGAGGGGGTATGCGTCCGTCCCTTCGCCGGGCGCTTATGTCGAAGACCGGCTTCGAATGATGAAGGAGCAGCAAATTCGACTTGCCTTCCGGAAGATGAAACCGGAAGGAGTTACGTCATGAGTCGGGGGGACGCTGCGTCCTTGCGGCAAGCGTTATCGTCGAAAAGCTGGGAGCGAGCCGGTTCGCTGGCGGAGGCTTTCATCGCGGGAAGACCGCTCGACGCGCAAGGCTGGGTTTCGTTGGCCGAAGCTCGGATCGGGGCGGGTTCTCGCGGCGATGCCGAAGCGGCATTGGCGCGAGGCAGACTGCTCGACCCGGAGGGACTGTGGTTCGATCCGCTATCGGAGCAAGCGGAGCGACTACCTGCGGCTGCGAAGCTTACAGATTCGACGGCGCGATTGCTCCGGGTCCGCCCCGTCACCGTCTGCGCCGCGATCCTCGCGAAGAACGAAGAACGGTGCATCGCGCGTTGTATCGACAGCCTGCAAGGGGCGGTAGACGAGATCATTGTCATGGACACCGGCTCGACGGATCGGACGTTGGACATTGTCGCGTCCTACCCGGACGTCAAGCTGCTGAAGACGACGTGGGACGACAGCTTCGCGGCGGCGCGCAACGAGACGATTCCGCACATCCGTAGCGACTGGGTGCTCTGGATCGACGCGGACGAGTGGCTGCACCCGGAGGATCGGACTGCGATTCGCGAAGCGGCCGGCTTGTTCGATCCGCTGCCGATCCCGTCGGTGCTCCAGATTTGGCATCTCCATGTCGTCGGCAGCGAGATCGCGCATGATTTCTCCCAATCCCGCATGTTCCCGTTGCGGCGAGGGCTGCGCTTCTTCGGCCGCATTCATAATCAAGTGGCGGCGGAGGACGGCGTGTACGGGAATGCGCCGCTGCTGCGCCGGAAGGTCGGGATTCGGTTATACCACGACGGGTACGATCCCGCCGTCATGAAGAGCAAGCGGAAGACGGATCGGGCGGAACGGCTCCTTCGATTAAGCCGCGCGGAGTCGCCGGACGACCCGGCATGGCCGTATTTTCTCGGCAGGGAGCGGTTCGGGCAAGGAAGTTATGCGGATGCGGAGTCGTCGTTCGAGGAGGCGCTGCGGCTTGCGGCGCGTCAGCCGCGCTTCGGACGTACGCTGGAGCTTCGGCTCTGGCTCGTCAAGTGCGCCGTCGCGGATCGGCGATGGGACGTCGCGCGATCGCGGTGCGAGGCGATCCTCAAGGAGACGCCGGACTTTCCGGACGCGCATTATTTCCTGGCGCAGGCGCTGATCGCGCAAGCGAAGGAGAAGTTCCGCGAGGCGGAGGAATCCGCGATTCTAGCAGCGGAGAGCGCGAAGACGTACCGCGGCACGGTGGCGGCCGACCGGAGCATTCGCGAGTGGAGGGCGCCGGTGCTGCTCGCGGACCTCGCGGTGCACCGCGGGAAGCTGGCGGAGGCGCGGGCGATCTATCGCGCCTACGTGCGCAAGGCGGGACCGCACGCCGACGCGATCCGGCGCAAGCTGGCGTTCATCGAACGACAGCGCAAGAAGTTGGAGCAGGCAGGCCTGCCGCCGAAGCGGTGAGGCCTGCTTCTTGTATTCGAGGCCGCCTTACGCTGTCTCACGAGACGTGGAAACTTTTTCCGAACCGATATCTGGAAAAAGTCCCGAGCTTATATTATTATATAATGCTCAGCAATGAATTGGATTCGGAGCGAAGGGGCGAATAGGACCGGCATGACGTACGAGGAGCAATTGACGGCGGAGCGGGAATTCCTAACCAAAGTTCGGCGCCATATCGAACGGCAGATCGAAGCCGGCGCGCAGGGCATTAAGCTGACCGACGATTTCACGGAGCTCGCGCTCAACGCGATCCGGCAGAAGGAACTGGAGCAGCTGTACAAGTCCAAGACGAGGCCGTTTTTCGCGAAGGTGGACTTCCAAGAGCGCGAGCAGCCGGACCGGGAGCGGGCGTACATCGGCCGGTTCGGCCTGTTCGACCGCGCGACGATGGAGCCGATCGTGCTCGATTGGCGTTCGCCGATGGCGAATTTGTATTACGAGCATTCGTTCCGCGACGTGCCCGTCGACGTGAAGCTCGGCAGGCGGCTGCTGTTCGACGTCTCCAATAAACGGCAGTTCGAGATGGATAAAGACGAGCTGACCCGCTTCTACGACATGTCCGCCGAAACCGGGACGAACCGGCTGCTCCTCGAGCGGCTCGAGCAGCGCGGCGAGCAGAAGCTGAAGGATATCGTCGAGACGATCCAAGCGGAGCAGAACGCCGTGCTTCGAGCCGAAGCGGGGCAAGCTTTGATCGTGCAAGGCGCCGCGGGGAGCGGAAAGACGACGATCGCCCTGCATCGGCTCGCGTTCCTCGCGTACGCGTATCGGGACCGGGGCGCCTTCGACAACTTCCTCATTATCGCGCCGAATCGCCTCTTCATCGACTATATCTCCGACGTGCTGCCGGATCTCGGCATCGAAGGCGTCGTGCAGACGACGTGGGAGGAGGCGCTGCGCGGCTTCGTCCCGCTGCCGAAGGGATACCGGATCGCGGACGCGGCCGGGAAGACGGCCATGTTCTTGGAAGCGGGGCGCGAATCGGACGGCGAACGGCTCGCGGTCGCGAAGCTGGCGTCGCGGCTGCGCGGGTCGATGGCGACGAAGACGCTGCTCGATCGCTTCGTCGAGCGCCGGATCGCCGCGACGATTCCCGACGCGGACCTCTCGCTCAGCAAGACGCATCGGATGACCGCGGAGGACGTGCGCCGCAAGTTCCACGTCGACTTCAAGCATTATCCGTACATGCAGCGGCGCAAGCGGTTGATCCAGGCGCTGACCCAATGGAAGGACGATTGCGCGAAGGAAGCCGCCCGGGTGCTCGAATCGAGAATCAAGTCGGGCCAATTCGCGGCGACGGAGAAGCGGGTCGCGGAGGTGCGGCTGCAATACGACCGCAAGCTCGCGGAATACGTCGAGCAGGTGAAGGGCGTCGAGATCGTATCGTTTTACCGGAACATCGTAACGAAGCCCGCCAACGTCGCGAAGTGGATGGCCGAGGCGGGCCTCGCGGACGAAGGGATCGACGCCGAGCGCGTCGCGGCATACTTCGCGGAACGCAAGGAGAAGCATAAGCAGGAGCTCGAATGGGACGATCTCGCGCCGCTGTTCTACCTCGCGTATCGCTTTTACGGACTCGGCAAGACGCGCGCCTTCAGCCATATCATCGTCGACGAAGCGCAGGACTTCTCGCCGTTCCAGCTTCACGCGTTGAGCGCCCTATCCGCGAGCGGCTCGATGACGATTTTGGGCGACCTCGCCCAATCGATCTACCCGTACCGCGGATTAACGGACTGGAACGCGCTGTCCAAGGGCGTGTTTCCCGGCAAAGTGTCCGTCGAGCGCCTTAAGAAGAGCTACCGCTCGACCGTCGAAATCATGACGGTCGCGAACGCGGTGCTCTCGAATTGGGCCAATCCGCACGTGACGCCGGCGGAGCCGGTGCTTCGCCGCGGCGAAGCGCCGCACGCGTCGCGGCATGCGGACGAAGCGGAAGGGTTGCGCGCGATCGCGGAGCGGCTGGCCGAGCTTCGGGCGCAGGGCATGCGCAACGTCGCCGTCATCGACAAGACGGCGGCGCGCTGCCGCGCCGTCCATAAGAAGCTGGAGGCGCTCGGCGCGGAAGACGTTCACTTGATCGAGGGGAAGGCGGACAAGTACGCGGGGGGCGTCAGCGTCGTGCCCGTTTACTTAAGCAAGGGCATGGAATTCGATGCGGTGCTGCTCGTCAATCCGGCGTCGGAGGCGTACGACCCGGCCGTCCCGGAGGACGTCAAGCTGCTGTACGTCGCGTGCACAAGGGCGCTGCATCGGCTCGAAGCGTATCATTGGGACGAGCTGACGCCTCTCCTGCAAGGCGCACTATAGGATGAAGAAGCAAATCACTGGAAGGGCGGCGCCGGGACCGATATACTATGGATATCGAGTCGGGGAGGTGCCGCTTTTTGCTTTATTTCATTAAGATGTCTCAGAAGCTGCTGAAGCTGAATAATCGCTTCTTGGCCGTTCTCACGATTCTCTTCGTACTCGGCAGCGCGACGGTCATGTATTGGCTCGAGCCCGAGACGTTCGGCATGTGGTTTAACGCGTTGTGGTACGTCATGACGACGGTAACGACGGTCGGCTACGGCGATTTCTTCCCGAAGACGGTCCCCGGAAAGCTGTACGCGATGCTGCTGTACTTGTTCGGGATCGGTCTGCTTAGTCTCGTGATCGGAAAAATCATCGACGCATTCGGCACGATCAAGAAGCGGAAGGAGGCGGGGAAGTTGAAGTACTATGGGAACGGTCACGTGATCTTGATCGGCTGGAGCCGGAGAGCGCAATCCGCAATGGAGGAGCTGCTGCACGCGGACCCGGCGCTGGAGGTCGTCGTGATCGACGAATTGGAGCGTTCGCCGGTGGATCGGGAGCGCGTCTACTTCGTCAGCGGCGACCCGTCGGCCGAGTCGACGCTCGAGACGGCGGGCCTGACGCGGGCGAGGTCGGCGATCGTCTTCTCCGATCGGAGCATCGACAACGCGGCGCTCGCCGACGGCAAGTCGCTGCTCATCGCTTCGAGCCTCGAACGACTGGCGCCGCATATCCACACGACGGTCGAGATCGTGCTCGAGCAGCATATTCAGAACTTCCGCCATGTCCAGGTGAACGAGTTCGTCTTGTCCCACGAGGCCGTGTCCCGCCTGGCCGCACGGTCGGCGCTGCATGCGGGCAGCGTCTCGATCTTCACGCAGCTGCTCAGCAGCAAGGTCGGCGAAGACGTGTACGAGGTCGGAACGCGACCGGAGTGGAAGACGTACGGCGACGCGTTCCAAGGGCTGCTGCAGCTCGGCGCGACGCTTATCGCGGACGGGAGCGACATGACGATCAACCGGCGCCTCGCCGAGCCGCTGCCGGCGGAGGCGCGGCTGTTCATCATCTGCGACGGGCCGACGTACGAGCGGATCCGGGCCGTCACTTGATCGGCCGCGAACGATTGTTTATAATAATTATTATAATTAATCGACTATAGACAAGCTTTAGCGGAGGAGAGGAACCCATGGCGCAAGCGATCGTATACACCAGCACGAATTGCGTGTACTGCAAGCAGGTGAAGTCGTACCTCACGGAACAGAACGTCTCGTTCGAGGAGCGCAACGTCGACGAGAACGAAGCGTATTTCGAGGAGCTTCAGAAGATCGGCATGATGTCGCTGCCGGTGACGGTGATCGGCGAATATAACATTCTCGGGATGAACACGACGCGCATTCAGAAGGCGCTCGCGTCCGTCACGGCGTAAAAACTATCAAGCATAGAGGGGCCGCCACGGGATCGTCTTCGGACGACTTCGGGACGGCCCCTTCGTACTGGGAGGAGAAGAGGAGCATGGAACGAACCATACCGGTGTACGTCATCGCCGGCTTCCTCGGCAGCGGCAAGACGACGCTGCTGCGCCGGGCGATCGACGCCTACCAACGCAAGGGGCTTCGCCCCGTCGTACTGATGAACGAGCTGGGCGACGTCAATCTCGACGGGATCGCCGTCGACGAGCGCGGCGGCGTGCCGATGGCGGAGCTGCTGAGCGGCTGCATCTGCTGTTCGATCCGCAGCGACGTAAGCGTGCAGCTGCACGAGTTGGCCGCGACGTACGACCCCGACGTCGTGTTCATCGAATCGACGGGCGTCGCCAATCCGCTCGAGATCATGGACGCGGTGACGGAAGCGTCGCTGTACCTGCCGATCGCGCTCGCGGGCATCGCGACGGTCGTCGACGGCGCGCTGCTGCTCGAAGGGCCCGAAGCGCCGTCGGCGAAGACGAAGCGGCTCCTGAAGGAGCAAGCGTCGTGCGCGTCGTTCATCGTCCTGAACAAGACGGATCGGATGACGCCGGAAGGGACGGACCGGGCGGAGGCGACGCTGCGGGCGTGGAACCCGTACGCGAGCATCGTCCGCGCCGAGCGCGGCGACATCGACCCCGGCGTGTGGTTTCGGACGAACGCGCTGCCGGCGGGAGCCGAACCGAATCGCGTCCGCGGCGAGGGCTGCCCGGACGGGAGTCATGCCGGTCATGCGCAGGAGCGCCATGCTTCGCACGAGCATGTATCCGTCTATACGCGCTTTCTCTCCGGTCCGATCGACAGCCGCGCGTTCGAAGCGTTCGTCAAGTCGCTGCCGGCGAGCGTCTACCGGGGGAAGGGCGTTGTCACGTTCACGGACACGGCCAGCCGCTTCCTATTCCAATTCGCGTACCGCGAGCTTGAATTTATTCGCATCACGCCGCAGGGCGAGGTGAACGACGTCGTCGTCTTCCTCGGAGAGCAATTCCCGAAGGACGAGCTGGAGTCGGGCCTCGCGGCGCTGGAGCGCGGCACGTTCCATCGGGAGCGGATGAAGCGATCGTACGATCGCCATGCGGAGGGGCGGGATACGGGCAAGCTGCAGGATTGGAAGACGATCGAACGCGACCGCTTCCTCGAAGCGCTGCGCGACGCGGGAGCGGGCACGCTGCTTGAGATCGGGGCGGGCCCGGGACGCGACAGCCTCTTCTTCAAGGAAGCCGGCCTTCGAGTCACGTCCGTCGACTTATCGGCGGAGATGGTTCGGCTGTGCCGGGAGAAGGGGCTCGACGCTTATGAGATGGACATGGCCGACCTGCGCTTCGAAGATGCGTCGTTCGACGCCGTTTACGCGCTGAACTGTCTGCTGCACATCCCGAAGCACGAACTGGAGAGCGTGCTGAAGGATATTCGACGGGTGCTGAAGCCCGGGGGCTTGTTCTACATGGGCGTATACGGCGGCGTCGACTCGGAAGGCGTATGGGAGAAGGACGAGTACGAGCCGAAACGGTTTTTCGCGATGTACGAGGACGACGCCATGCGGGAGGCGGTCGAGCGCGTCTTCGAGGTTCGGTACTTCGGCGTCGTGAAGCTGAGCGATGCCGGGAGGCAGCCGCATTTCCAATCGATGATCTTGCGGAAAGCGGCTAACGTATGATAAGCTGAACCATAAGTTTCTATTTCGGTAGATAAGGGAGGTGTCAACATGTTGTCGATCGCCGCGCGTAGCAAAGGTGCCCAAACGTGGGTCCGCCAAGCTACCATCGTATTCCGTTTCGCTGCCGACGGGAGAGGTGTGTCCAAAATCGGCGATGACAACGCGTTGACCCTTTAAGTGTCGGAACTATGATTCCGGCGTTCGGCTTGAAGCCGCGGGCGAAGTTGTCTATTCGCCCGCGGCTTTTTTGCGTTCTCTGAATTCCAAATATTCACAAAATAAGGTGATAAAAATGGTTATTTGCGCAGCGGATAAAGTAACGAAGCATTGGGGCAGCGGTCCGGTATTGACGGAGCTGTCGTTAGAGATCAGAGACGGGGAACGGATCGGGCTCGTCGGGCCGAACGGCTGCGGCAAGACGACGCTGCTGACGCTGCTCGCGGGCAAGGATACGCCGGACGGGGGGGCGATTCATTATCGGCGCGGCAGCCGGGTCGCGTTGCTCGACCAAATCCCCGACTTCGGGCCGACCCGTACGGCGGGCGAGGTGCTCGCGGAAGCGTTCGAGTCGCTGCTCGCGATGAAGCGTCGACTGACGGAGCTCGAGCGAGACATGGCGGATCCCGCGCTCGCGGAGAAGGCGATGAAGGCGTACGGCCCGCTGCTCGAGACGTTCGGCGCTCAAGGGGGGTACGAGATGGAAGCCGCCTTGTCGCGCGTCGCCGACGGTCTCGGCATCGCGAAGCTGCTGGATCGGCCGTTCGGCCGCTTGAGCGGGGGAGAGCGAACGAAGGTCGGACTCGGCCGCATCCTGCTGCTGAAGCCGGACCTGCTGTTGCTCGACGAGCCGACGAACCATCTCGACTTGTCGTCGGTCGAATGGCTGGAGGCGTATTTGCAAGACTACGAGGGCAGCGTATTGATCGTCTCGCACGACCGGTATTTCCTCGACCGCGTCGCGACGAAGATCGTCGATCTCGAAGGCGGCGTCGCCGAGACGTACCACGGCAATTACTCCTACTTCGTAGAAGAGAAGGAACGGAGGCTGCTCGCGGAATTCACGGCGTATCAGGAACAGCAGAAGCGGATTAAGAAAATGGAAGAGGCGATCAAACGCCTTCGCGTCTGGGCGGCCCAAGCGGACAATCCGAAGATGTTCAAGCGCGCCGCGGCGATGCAGAAGGCGCTCGATCGGATCGATCGGCTCGACAAGCCGGTGCTCGAGCGCGTCAAGATGGGCTTGTCGCTCGATATGCCGGATCGCAGCGGCAAAGACGTCGTCGTCCTTAGCGGCGTCGGCGTCGCCTTCGGCGAACGACGCCTGTTCGCGAACGTCGACTTGCTCGTGCGGTTTCGCGACAGCGTCGCGATCGTGGGCGAGAACGGCTGCGGGAAGTCGACGCTGCTCCGCATGGCGGCGGAGGGCGCGGCGCCGACCGAAGGCGTCGTCCGGGTCGGCAGCGACGTGAAGATCGGCTATTTGGCGCAGCACGACTTATTTCCGAACGAGGAACTGACGATTCTCGACGCCTTCCGGGATGCCGTCCCGGTCGAGGAAGGCCGAGCGAGGCATCTGCTCGCGAAGTTCTTGTTCTATGGCGCAGCCGTATTCCGGAAGGTCAAGAACTTGTCCGGCGGCGAGAAGATGCGTCTTCGTCTCGCGCAGCTGATGCACCAAGAGATCAACTTATTGGTGCTCGACGAGCCGACCAACCATCTCGACATCGACGCTCGGGAGGCGCTCGAGGAGACGCTCTCGTCGTTCGGGGGCACGGTGCTGTGCGTTTCGCACGACCGGTATTTCCTGAACAAGCTGTTTCCGGTGACGTATTGGATGGAACGCGGCGGCTTGACTCGCTACGAAGGCCACTACGACGAAGCGAAGCGCAAGCGCGCGGAGCTTGCCGTCAGAACTTCGGCGACTGCGCATCCCCCGGTTCCCGGCCCGGCCGCGCCGAAGACATCCGCGGCCGGCGGCGCCGCGCGCGCGAAGATGCAGGCTCCTTCGTCCGAGCGGGTAGAGCGGGACATCGAGGCGGCGGAGCTGAGGCTCGCGCTGCTCGACGAAGCGATGGAACGCGAAGCCGACCCGGCTCGCCTGCAGGCGTTGTACGCGGAACGCTCGGCCCTCGCGGCGGAGCGGGAGCTGCTGTACGAGCAGCTGGAACGGATGGAATAAAGACGAACCCCGAACGACCGGTCGGCGATGGTCCGACCGGTCGTTCGACGTAAAAAGTGAATTTCTCCCCCTAAGTTCAGTGGGTTTCTCCATAACTCGGTCCGGTTCGGAGGCTTTATGATGGAATGACAAGACACCGGAGGCAGGAGGAACGCAACATGAACGAGGCGAAACGCCAACTCAACGCTTGGATTTTTATATTGCCCAGTTTGCTGTTAACGTTAATTTTCGGCGTGTACCCGATCACCTGGGCGCTGAAATACATGTTTTACGATTATCAGGGCTTCGGAGAGCCGCTGTTCATCGGGCTGGACAACTTCGCGCGGATTGTAAGGGATGGACAATTCTGGAATTCTGTCGTCAACACGTTTATTTATGCCGGAGGCAAGCTGGTCGTGACGCTGCCCGTATCGCTCGTCTTGGCCGTCATTCTGAACCAGGCCTTGAAGGGAAGACAGCTGCTGCGGGCAGTCTACTTCATGCCGACCATCATTAGCGCCTCCGTCATGTCGGTCGTGTTTTACGTCATCTTCAACTCGTATAACGGGGTCGTGAACCAGCTGCTGGTCAAATACGGGATCGCGTCCGCGCCGATCGATTGGCTCGGGCCGAAGTATGCGCTGCTGACGTCGATCATCATCGCGATCTGGGGCGCCATCGGCAATTATATGCTCCTGTTTCTCGCGGGACTGCAAAATATATCGGAGGACCTGTACGAGGCCGCTTCGTTGGACGGCGCCAACCCCGCCCAGAAGCTGTGGTACATTACGCTGCCTATGCTGGGGCCGGTGCTGCAGATGATCATCATGCTGGCGATCACCGTGTCGCTGAAGGGCTACGAGAGCATCATGGTTTTGACCGAAGGCGGTCCTTTCGGCAAAACCGAAGTCATGTACCTGTACTTGTATAAGCTGTTCTTCCCGGTGTCCACCGCCGGCACGAGCATTCAGCAATTCGGGTACGGCAGCGCGGTCGGCTTTACGACGGCGTTGATCGTAGGCGTCATTACGCTCGTCTACTTCTACGTTTCTAAGAAATTGAACGACGTTTATTAATTTTCATCGGAGAGGAGAAGACTATGAACACCTTGCCAAATCAAGCGATGGCCGCCGGCCCGAACGTCCGCGCCATCCGTCCCGCGAAAGCGATGGCGCGGGCGGGATTATGGGTTTTCCTGATCGTCGTCGCCGGCTTTACCTTGTTCCCGATCGTGATGGCGTTCCTCGGTTCCGCGAAGACGAATCTAGAGCTGACGACGGGCGCGAGCTTCCTCCCCCGGGAATGGCGGTTCGACAACTATGCACGGGCTTGGGAATCCGCGAATTTCGCCCGTTTTACCTGGAACAGCATCTTCGTCAGCGTCTTCACGACGCTAGGGACGCTCATCGTCGCCACGATGGCGGCGTACGCGGTCGGGCGGACGAACTTCCGGGGCAAGCGATTCTACCTCGTGCTTCAGTCCTGCACCTTGTTTATTTCCATCGGCGCGGTGGTGCTCCGTCCTCAATTCGACCTGATGGTCGGATTGGGCCTTCAGAGATCGCTGTGGGGCGTCATCATTATTCTGATCAGCGCCCACGCGACCGTCTTCTTCATGCTGATCGGCTTCGTGCGGGCGATTCCGAAAGAATTGGACGAAGCGGCGCTGATTGACGGTTGTAATTTTTATACGGTATACTTTCGCATCATCTTGCCGCTTCTCACCCCTGCGCTGGGCGTCACGGCGTTGTGGACGTTCCGCGGGGCGTGGAACGAGTACATTCTTCCGCTCGTGTTCACGATGACGCAGCCGAATTTGCAGACGTTGACCGTAGGCCTGGCCGCGCTGAAATACGGCGTGGGCGACGCGACGGAGCCGCAGCTGATGCTCGCCGGCGCCTGCTTGTCCATGCTGCCGATCTTGATCGTCTACGTTTTCGCGAACAAGTCTTTCATGCAGGTCACTTCCGGTTCGGTTAAGGGATAACATCGATACGATTCATGGGTCCTAGCGGCAGCCGCTAGGGCCCGGTTGTATTTACGGAGGGGTTCCATGATTCGGAATTGGATTTATCGCAGCACGCTGAACAAGCGAATGTGGGCGTCGTTCACCGCATTGATCGTCTTCTGCATCGCCGTCACCGGACTGTTCTCTTATTCGATCGCTTCCCGCGCCATGGAGAGGAACGCGAAGGTGCTAAGTCAGAACGTCTTGAACAAATCGGTGGACGTGCTGGATCAGAAGCTGAAGCAAATTATCGTGGCCTCCTCCACGCTTATGCTGAGCGAGGCGTACCGGCAGACGATGCGCGATATTCAAGCCGGGAACGACGAAAGATATTATACGAATTTATCGCTGCTGCAGGTTCCTTTCGCCCAGGCGGAGCTGACGGAGAAATCCATCGATTCGATCCTGATCAGCACCCCGGCGGGGGACTTCTATCCGACGACGAAGAGCCGGAGACCGAACGTCTCCTTCCAGGATACGGAGCTGTTCCGACATAGTAAGAGCCATCCCGAATCCGAATGGGTGGCGAGCCACGTGGACGAGCTGTTTACGGGCGGCAACCGGGTCGTCTCTCTCATCCTTCAGCCGTTGACGGAGTATTACGTGCCGGACGTCTTCTTGACGGTCAACGTGAGCGAGGAGATGATCGGCGACGCGATCGGCGACGACATCATGGACGGCTCGACGAAATTCCTCCTGCTGGACAAGGAGGGAAACGGCGTCCTCGGCGCTTCGGAACGTCCGGAATGGACGACGGAGCCGGACTTCGTCCGAAGCGTCGCGGCCGGGAGCTCCGGGCATTTCGAGTACAGCTCGGACCGCGGACCGATGCTGGTTCACTTCGCGCAATCCGACTTCGCCGACGATTGGATTCTGGTCGGTTACCTGTCCAAGGAGCAATTGCTCGAGCCGGTGCGCAATATTCAATGGCTGGTTCTGCTCATCATGGCGGGGTGCGTCGCGCTGGCGCTCCTCTTGGCCCGGTACTTGTCGATGCTGCTCCTGAAGCCGCTGCATAACTTGCAGATCGCGATGAAGAAGGTGGAAAACAACGATCTGAACGCCCGCTTCCAAAGCCCGTTCCAGGACGAGATCGGCGACGCCGGCAGGCAGTTCAATCGGATGCTCGGGACGATTCAAGAGCTCATCCAAGAGGTCGTAGACACGGAGAAGGAGAAGCGGAAGGCGGAAGTCAAGGCGCTCCAAGCGCAGATCGATCCGCATTTCCTCTACAATACGCTCAATACGGTGTTCTGGAAGTGCGAGATGAACGAATACGAAGACGTCAAAGAGATGGTCATTTCGCTGTCGGCCTTGTTTCGGCTGGGGCTCAACAACGG
This sequence comes from Paenibacillus sp., assembly GCA_031181325.1. Classification (GTDB taxonomy): domain Bacteria; phylum Bacillota; class Bacilli; order Paenibacillales; family YIM-B00363; genus Paenibacillus_AE. The sequence goes on along the minus strand of JAPSKX010000009.1, from coordinate 2,671 downwards.
GCATGAAATCACGACGCTCGGCAAAGAGTTGGAGCATGTCCGTCAGTATCTTCAAATTCAAAAGCATTGTTACGAGACGTTATTCGACTATACGGTCGAGTCGGAACCGGAATGGTGCGAGCTTCCGGTCCTGAAGGTCATCATTCAGCCCTTAGTCGAGAATTCGATCCTGCACGGCATGAAAGCCATGAAGCGGCGGGGACATATCCTCGTCAAGGTCGAGAAGGAAGAGCGGCTGCTGCGGATTCGCGTCGTCGATAACGGCGTCGGCATGGATGCGAGCGAGCTGGAGGAGCGGCTTAACGAAGCGCCGGGCGCGAACCACGGGTACGCGCTGCGGAACGTCAAAAGCAGACTGCAATTGTATTACGGAGGAGAGGCGGAGCTGAATTTCCGCAGCGAGCCGTACGTCCGTACCGAGGTAACGATCGCGATTCCGATCGAAGGAGGGGGAAGAGGATGATTCGGGGCGAAGATCCGATCAAACTATGCGTGATCGACGATATTCCTACGGTCGTTAGAGGCCTTAGTTCTAGCATCGATTGGGAAGCGGAAGGGCTGGTCGTGGCCGGAACGGCGACGAACGGAGAAGAAGGCATGGCCATGATTCGGGAGGTCAAGCCGGATATCGTCTTGACGGACATCCGGATGCCGTTCATGGACGGCATCGAGATGATGAAGGTCACGCTTCGGGAGCTGCCGTGGATCAAGCTGATTTTCTTAAGCGGCTATACCGATTTCGAATATGCGCAGGAGGCCGTGCGGCTGGGGGCTTTCGATTTCATCGTGAAGCCATTCACGAAAGACCAAGTGAAGGATGCGGTACGAAAGGCGAAGGCGGCCCTCGAGCGGGAGCGAGGCCAAGCGGAACAGCTGCAGCATATGGAACGGAAGCTTCGGGAGAGCATGCCGTATTTGCGCCAGGAATACATGAGGCTCTTGATACGGTACGGAAGCCCCCAGCATAAGCTGCGCCAGCAGTGGGACTTCTTCGGCATCGATATGGATGACGACGGCTTTCTGATCATGGTCGCGGAGATCGACTTCTTCGCGGACCGGACGACGGATTTGCCGGTGAGCGAGGTCGAGTTGATCCGGTTCGCGGTGCATAACATTCTGGAAGAGACGATCCTGAGCCATACGAAGGGGAGCGTGTTTCGGGAGAACGTCAACCAATTCGTGATTGTCGCGAACCCTCCCGTCGGCGTAGACGCCGAGGAGCTCGCGGAGATGTGCCGGGAAAACGTGTCCCGGTATACGTATCAGACGATTTCGGTCGGAATCGGGCTGGCGGTGCAGGAGCCTTGGGGGTTATCCGCTTCGTACGGACAAGCGATGGCCGCTTTGGCTTATACGTTCTATACGGGCGGCAACAGCGTATACCGCTATACGAAGGAAGAGGAGCGGCGTTCGGGCGTGCCGCGATACTCCTACGAGAAAGAGAAGGAGCTGCTGTATTGTCTTCGGTCGGCGAATACGGACAAGGCGGAAGAACAGCTGGAAGAAATCTGGGACGAATGGACGAACGGAGCCGCCCGCCCGGAGCCGGGGCTGATGCGAACGTTGTGCCAGGAGCTGGCGCACTCCATGCACCGGGTGTTCATCGAGCGGGCGTCGGAGCCGGAAATCGCGGAGCTGGAGCGGAAGCTGGCGGACATGAACCGACATCCGTCCTCCTTCGAGGAGCTCCGCCGCCAGATGAAGGACTATTGCCGGCAGGGCTGCTCCTATCTCCAGAAGCGTCAATTCAGCGAGGCGCGCACATTGGTCGACCAAGCCATCGACTTCATCGAACGAAACTTGCAGCGCAACCTGACGGTGAGCGACTGCGCCAAGTCCGTCCATCTGAGCCCGAGCTATTTCTCCAACCTGTTCAAGAAAGAGGTCGGCATGACGCTCGCTCAATATATTATCGCCAAGCGGATGGAGAAGGCGAAGGTGTTTCTGCTGGAGGGGATGCAGGTGCAGGATATCGCCGTCTCGCTCGGGTACGAGGACAGGCCGTATTTCAGCGAATTGTTCAAGCGCCATACCGGCATGACCCCTACGGAGTTCCGCGCGCATTACGCGGCGAAGCCGTAGGGAGAACGGTACGAAGAGTGGTTTTCTCTATTGAGGACAGTCGTTTTCCCCTTCACTTCGAACCGAGCTGCTTCCTTATAATCAAGATATACGGTGAAACCGATTGCAAGAGAAAAAGGGAGGCATTTCGCATGAACAAGAAAACATGGTTGGCGGCGGGAATGAGCGTGGCGGTGGCGGGTACGATGGCCGCTTGCTCCTCCGCGCAAGCTCCGGCCGAATCGCAAGAAGGCGCCGCGAGCGGCGGCGACGGCACGACCAAGCTGACGTACTGGTCGATCGACCGTCACGACACGGACTACATCCAAGAAGTCATTACGAAATTCGAGGAGCAGCATCCGGGCGTCACCGTCGAGTATAAGGTCATGGCGGACAATTACGCGCAATCCGTCGACATCGCGTTCTCCAGTAAGCAAGCGCCCGACATCTTCCGGATCGATGCAGCCAATGTAACGACCTGGCAGAAGAAGGGGTACATGGAGCCGATGGACGATTACATGAGCCCGGAGATGAAAGAGAAGTTCCAGAACCTTCTGATCGAGGAAAAGAATACGGTCGACGGCAAAGTATACACGCTGCCGAACATCGG
>JAPSKX010000133.1 GCA_031181325.1 Paenibacillus sp. | reverse complement strand
GCGCACGAAACGCCGCGACCGGAAAAATATCGAGTCGGGCGTCGCGCACATTCGTTCCACGTTCAACAACACGATCGTTACGATCACGGATCCGCACGGCAACGCGATCTCCTGGGCAAGCTCCGGCGGCCTCGGCTTCAAGGGCTCCCGCAAGAGCACGCCGTTCGCCGCTCAGATGGCCGCGGAAACCGCAGCGAAAGCCGCGATGGAACACGGTTTGAAAAGCGTAGAAGTCATGGTCAAAGGGCCGGGCGCAGGGCGCGAAGCCGCGATCCGTTCGCTCCAAGCCGCAGGGCTTGAAGTGAATCTGATTAAAGACGTGACTCCGATCCCGCACAACGGTTGCCGTCCGCCGAAACGTCGTCGCGTATAATCAATGCTCACGTTTGTAGTATATTTATCCGATACATGGGAATAGTGGATGTGGAGGATAGGCATACTATGAAATTTCTCATTCTTGATTTGAGCTAAGCGACGTTTAAGGAGGGTATTGATCGATGATCGAAATCGAAAAGCCGAAGATCGAAACCGTACAAGTCAGTGAGGACGGCTCCTACGGCCGTTTCGTTGTAGAGCCGCTCGAGCGGGGATACGGGACGACGCTCGGCAATTCGCTGCGCCGTATCCTGCTGTCGTCGCTGCCTGGGGCCGCGGTGACAAGCGTTCAAATCGACGGCGTGCTGCACGAGTTCTCTACGGTACCTGGAGTAATGGAGGACGTAACGGAGATCATTCTTAACTTGAAGGGTCTCTCGCTCAAAATCCATTCGGACGAAGAGAAGGTGCTCGAGATCGACGCCGAGGGAGACGGCGTCGTGACGGCGGGAGACATTCGCGCCGACAGCGACGTTGAGATCTTGAACCCGGATCTTCACATCGCGACCTTGTCCTCCGACGCGCGGCTGCATATGCGCATTCATGCGCAACGCGGACGCGGCTACCAGTCCGCGGACAAGAACAAGCGTGAAGATCAACCGATCGGCGTCATTCCGGTAGATTCGATCTATACGCCCATTACCCGCGTCAACTACAGTGTGGAAAATACACGCGTCGGTCAAGTGACTAACTATGACAAGCTGACACTCGAGGTTTGGACTGATGGCAGTATCCGCCCTGAAGAAGCCGTGAGCTTGGGCGCGAAAATCTTGACGGAGCATCTGATGCTGTTCGTCGGCCTCACCGACGAAGCGAAAGACGCCGAGATCATGGTCGAAAAAGAAGAAGACAAGAAGGAAAAAGTACTCGAGATGACGATCGAAGAACTCGATCTGTCCGTCCGTTCGTACAACTGCTTGAAGCGCGCCGGCATCAATACGGTGCAAGAGTTGATTACGAAGACGGAAGAAGATATGATGAAGGTTCGCAATCTCGGGCGCAAATCCTTGGAAGAAGTGCAGGAGAAGCTGGAAGAACTCGGTCTCGGTCTCCGCAAGGAAGACTAAGATCGCAGTCGCTTCGCCCTCCGCACAACCAGCATGCAAGATGAATTCACAGCGTAAGGGAGGGACATATCCATGACCGCATACCAAAAGTTGGGCCGCGACTCCAGCGCGCGCAAAGCGTTGTTCCGGGACTTGGTGACAGACTTGTTCATCTACGAACGGATCCAGACGACGGAAGCGAAAGCGAAGGAAATCCGTTCGATCGCGGAGAAGCTGATCACGCTCGCGAAGCGCGGCGATCTGCACGCTCGTCGCCAAGTCGCTGCTTTCGTACGCCGCGAAGAGGCGCAAGAAGGCAAAGACGCGATCCAGAAGCTCTTCTCCGATCTCGCGACTCGTTACGCCGAGCGTCAAGGCGGATACACGCGCATTCTGAAGTTGGGACCTCGCCGCGGCGACGCCGCTCCGATGGTTTATTTGGAATTGGTGGATCGCGCCGAAGCGTAATAGCTTATACACGAAGGAAGGGCGGTCGGAATCTCGGATTCCCCCTAGCCCTTTTTTTGTACGTATCTTAAGGTACGGCGGTGATTGGCAAGCAGATGCGGAATATTCGCGTTACGATCTGCTACGACGGGACGGAATATCATGGTTTTCAAGTGCAACCCGGCGTACCGACGATACAGGCGGCCTTGATCGAAGCGGTCGCGTCCGTCACGGGGGAAACGGTACCCGTACACGGCTCGGGACGAACGGACGCCGGCGTGCATGCGCGCGGGCAAGTCGTTAACTTCGAGACGTCGTCGCAGCTCCCGATCGATCGGTGGTGTCAGGCGCTTAACGCCCGGCTGCCTCGCGATATCGCCGTCTGGGCGGCGGAGGAGGTCCCGTCGTCGTTCCATGCGCGGAAGTCCTCGAAGCGTAAGACGTACTGCTATACGATCAACGGGAACCGGTATCCGGACCCGATGCATTGTCGCACGGAATACCATCATCCGGGCCGGCTGGACGTGCTCGCGATGCAGGAAGCGATGCGCCGTCTGGAAGGGGAGCACGACTTCACGTCGTTCTGCTCCGTCCGCGCGGAGAGCGAGTCGAAGGTGCGGACGATCTACGAGGCGCGCCTCGTGCAATCCGAGGTGGAGGGCATGGAGACGGCGCCCGGCGTAGGACGACTTCGATTGTTTTTCACCGGTAACGGGTTTCTATATAACATGGTACGAATCATGGCCGGAACGCTGCTTGCGGTCGGAGAAGGAAAGCTGCGCGCAGACGACATTCCCCGCATTCTGCAGGCCAAGGATCGCGGGCTGGCCGGCCCGACGGCGAAGCCGCACGGGTTGTCGCTCTGGAGCGTCGACTATGAGATATGATGCGTGAAAATACGACTTGCTAAACGCCAGGATATGTTGTAATATATTGTTTGGCTTTGCTTTGTCAGCTTTCCCACGGCCCCGGCAAGGCACTTCCATTAAAGCCAACCAATGCAATGCAAACGCACATCCGAATTCGAATATGGCTTTGCCACACAACGGCAAATTGACACCATCATAGACCACAACTGCTTTAAGGCATGCAAGCACATGAATGGAGGATTTCCTAATGCGGACTACGTATATGGCCAAGCCTAACGAAGTCGAGCGCAAGTGGCATCTCGTCGATGCAGACGGGAAGACGCTCGGTCGCTTGGCAAGTGAAGTCGCGAGCTTGATTCGCGGCAAGCATAAGCCGGAGTTTACGCCTCACGTCGATACGGGCGACTTCGTCGTCGTGATCAACGCGGAGAAGATTCAACTTACGGGCAAGAAGTGGCAACAGAAGAACTACTACCGTCATTCCGGCTACATGGGCGGCATGAAGGTAACGCCGGCTCACGTCATGGTACAGACGAAGCCGGAGCGCATGATCGAGTTCGCGGTCAAGGGCATGCTCCCGAAGAACAAGCTCGGCGACGCATTGTACACGAAGTTGAAAGTATACGCCGGCAGCGAGCATCCGCATGCGGCACAAAATCCGCAACCGTACGAATTACGCGGGTAATAGGAGGAGTTCGACAACATGGCACAGTTCCAATACTATGGCACAGGACGTCGGAAACATTCCGTAGCTCGCGTACGCTTGGTACCGGGCGACGGCAATATCGTCATCAATTCGCGTCAACTCGACGAGTACTTCGGTCTCGAGACGTTGAAGCTCATCGTGAAACAACCGCTTGCGTTGACGGATACGGTCGGTAAATACGACGTGATCGTTCTGGCGCACGGCGGCGGCATCTCCGGCCAAGCCGGCGCGATCCGCCACGGCATCTCTCGGGCGCTGCTCAAAGCCGATCCGGAATTCCGCTCCCCGCTGAAGCGCGCAGGCTTCCTGACTCGCGACCCGCGGATGAAGGAACGGAAGAAATACGGCCTCAAAGCCGCTCGTCGCGCTCCGCAGTTCTCGAAGCGCTAATCAAACGACAGAAGAACGCCCCGTGAGTCGAACCGACTCCGGGGCGTTTTTAGTTGTGGTGTTATCCGCATAGAATTGGATTGACTTTCCATTTCCAAAGCAGTAAACTGTAATCCAATACATAACAGATAGGATGGGAAGGCGGAGGACTTGGCATGGATCATAAAGAATTCAATCCCAAGGTAATATGGGCGATTTGTTTTATTTTAATCTTCTCGGTCATGAACGTCACGATGTTCAATATCGCGATTCCGTCGATCGCGGACGAGTTCTCGCTGCTGCATTCGGAAGTGAGCTGGGTGACGACAGGGTATTCGATCATCTATGCGCTGGGCTCGCTAACGTATGGCAAGCTGGCGGATCGGTTCCCGCTGAAGCGGTTGATCACGATCGGAATCGTGACGTTCTGCGTCGGATCGATCGTCGGCTTCTTCGCCCAAAGTTATGGCATGCTCCTGTTCGGGCGGTTCATTCAGTCGGCCGGCGCTTCGGCGATCCCGGCGTTGGCGATGCTGATCCCGGCAAGGCTCGTGCCGCAGTCGCAGCGCGGCAAGGCGCTCGGCACGATCGCATCGACGATCGCCTTCGCATCGGGTATCGGCCCGATCGTAGGCGGCTTCGTGACAGGAGCGGTGTCGTGGAATTATTTATTCCTCATTTCGCTCGGAACGCTGTTGACCGTGCCGATGTTCCTGCGGTGGCTGCCGAAGGAGGAGACGCGCGCCGGATCGTTCGACTTCGTCGGCGCGGCGCTGCTGGGGGGCGGCGTCGTGGCGTTGCTGCTCGCGATTACGAACTTCGTCTGGTGGCTGCCGGTCATAAGCGGCGGGTTATTCCTCGCCTTCGGCCTCTGGATCCGACGAGAAGCGAAGGAGACGTTCATCCAACCGAAGCTGTTCCGTATTCCCGGGATCGTGACCTGCCTGCTCATTTCCTTCTTGTCGGGCACGGCCGCCTTCGGGATCATGATCGTGATCCCGACGCTGCTTGCCGATGTGAACGGCCTTGACCCGGTGCACGTCGGATTCGCGTTGTTCCCTGCAGCGATGTCGGCCGCGCTCCTCGGACGGTACGGCGGCAAGCTGGCGGATCGTCGCGGCAACGGCTTCGTCGTCGCTCTTGCCCAGACGGGCATCCTTGCGGGGCTGCTCCTGCTGTCCTCGGTAAGCGGACATGGACCGTGGATGATCGCCGTGAGCATGGCGTTCGTCAGCATCGGGTTTTCGTTCATGCAAGCGTCGATTACGAACCATGTATCGGGACTGCTGCCGAAAGAGACGATCGGCATCGGCATGGGGACGTTCACGCTCGTCAACTTCTTGTCCGGCTCGATCAGCGGCGCGGTCATGATGAAAGCGCTGGACGAATCGGCAGGCGCGCGCGCGGTGAACCCGTTCGCGGCGGACGTCGCCTCCGGATTCAGCAATGTGTTCCTAGGCATGGCGCTGCTCGTCGTTCTGAACTTATGGCTCGTGTATCGTACGTTCCGAGGACGAAGAAGCGGTCGTACGGCAGAGCGCGCAACAGCAGTTCAATCGTAAACGAATCCAGGCGCCGAATGCGAATTCGGCGTTTTTTGCACCCATTGCGAGCTTACCGAATATGGATACATATATGCCTAAAAAGTCGGATTGACATTTGCACTAGGACCTCTATAATAACTATATACCTAATAAATCTGAGCGAAATAGTTGGAATTAAGAAGGAGGCGCCCTAATCTATGAATTTGCTGGAGAAAGAAAAACTAATCAACGAAGCGGCGGAACGGTTCGAGAATGCGCCGGTCGAGGAGCTTCTCGCCTTCGCGGTGGATACGTTCCCGAACATTACGCTGGCTTGCAGCTTCGGCGCGGAGGACGTCGCGCTCGTGCACATGCTGCAGAAGGTTCGTCCCGGAACGGACATTTTCTATCTGGACACGGACTTTCACTTTCAAGAGACGTATGAGACCCGCGACGCGCTCGCGGCCAAATACAATGTGAATTTCGTACAGGTGAAGCCCAAGCTGACGCCGGAGGAGCAAGCGGCGCAGCACGGCGAGGAGTTGTGGAAGTCCGACCCGAACAAGTGCTGCAACATCCGGAAGGTCGATCCGCTGACGGACATTCTCGGCAAATACGAGGCGTGGATTACCGGCATTCGCCGCGACCAGGCGCCGACGCGCGCCAACGCGAAGAAGGTCGAATACGACGTGAAGTTCGGTCTCGTGAAGTTCAACCCGCTCGCGAGCTGGACGTCCGAGGACGTGTGGAATTATATTCGAGAAAACGACGTACCGTACAACCCGTTGCACGACCGGAACTACCCAAGCATCGGCTGCGAGCAATGCACGCGTCCGGTCGCTCCGGGGGAAGATCCGCGCGCGGGACGTTGGGCGGGCTCCGAGAAGACCGAGTGCGGCTTGCACAAATAAACCATATAGGAACGGAAAAGGGAGGAGCTCAATCGATGTCTACGATTCAACCTCACGGCGGGACGCTGATTAACCGCATCGCCGAAGGTCAGGAGCGGGAACAGTTATTGAAGCAAGCGGAAGGGCTGCGCCAGATCCGCGTCAGCGCATGGACGATCTCCGATATCGATTGTATCGGCGTCGGCGCCTTTTCCCCGTTGACGGGGTTCTTGAAGCAAGCCGATTACCGTTCGGTTCTCGACTCGATGCGTCTCGCCGACGGCACGGTATGGAGCATCCCGGTTACCTTGGCCGTGGAGGATGCCGTATTCTCGGCGCTCGCGATCGGCGAGAAGCTCGCCTTGGTGGGGGAGACGGACGGCGTGATCTATGCCGTGCTCGACGTGGAAGACACGTATCGCGTCGACCTGAAGGAAGAAGCAGTGAAGGTGTACAAGACGGACGACACGGAGCACCCGGGCGTCGTGAAGCTGTTGGAGCGACCGAACGGCTACGTGGGGGGCGCGATCACGGTGTTGAACCGTCCGAAGCCGGAGCGCTTCGGGGAGTACTACTTCGATCCGGCGGATACGCGGAAGACGTTCGCGGAGAAGGGCTGGCGCACGATCGTCGGCTTCCAGACGCGCAATCCGGTACACCGGGCGCACGAATATATTCAGAAGAGCGCCATGGAGATCGTAGACGGTCTGTTCTTGAATCCGCTCGTCGGGGAGACGAAGTCGGACGACGTACCGGCCGACGTTCGCATGCGCAGCTATCGCGTGCTGCTCGACAACTATTATCCGAAGGATCGCGTTCACTTCGGCGTCTATCCGGCGGCGATGCGTTATGCGGGACCGCGCGAAGCGATCATGCATGCGATGGTTCGGAAAAATTACGGCTGCACCCACTTCATCGTCGGCCGCGACCATGCGGGCGTAGGCGATTATTACGGTACCTACGAGGCGCAGGAAATCTTCCGCAACTTTACGGCGGAAGAGCTCGGCATTACGCCGCTGTTCTTCGAGCATAGCTTCTTCTGCACGAAGTGCGGCAACATGGCGTCCAGCAAGACGTGTCCGCACGATAAGGCGGACCATATGCATCTGTCCGGCACGAAGGTGCGCGCGCTGCTGCGGAACGGCGAATGCCCGCCGCCGGAATTCACGCGTCCGGAAGTCGCGAAGGTGCTGATCGAGGGGCTCGCGGAAAAGGCCGTCACTACGCCGTAAGCGCGTAGTCGTCCATCCGAAAACCGGGGAACTCGTCATATTTGTCCACCCTGTCCCATATAGATGAGATACATTCATCTGTATCGGGGCGGGGTGGTTTTGTTTATGAAGAGGCACGGACGCGTCGTCATCTGGATCACGGGCATGGCGCGGGGGAAGCTTGTCACGATGGCGCTGTTGGCGGCGCTCGTCGTCATCGTCTTTACGAATCAACTGCCGGCCGCGAAGACGTGGACGTACTGGACGCTGCCGCTGTCCGGCAAGACGATCGTGCTCGATCCGGGCCATGGCGGCGCGGACGGCGGAGCGAAGAGCGCCGACGGGCTGTGGGAGAAAGACGTCACGCTGAATATTTCCATGTATCTCAAAGATTATCTGCAGCAAGCCGGCGCGACCGTCGTGATGACCCGCGAATCGGATAAGGATCTCGCATCAGCCGCGACGAAGGGATACAGCCGCCGCAAGACGGAGGATTTGAAGGCCAGAGTGGCGATCGTGCGGGAGGAGAAGCCGGATCTCTTCTTGTCCGTGCATCTCAACGCGATTCCGCAGCCGCAATGGTATGGCCCGCAGACGTTCTATACGAATAATCACAAGGACAATGCGGCGATCGCGTGGTTTATTCAAGAGGAGCTGCGCACGACCGTCGCCGAGACGCATCGACAGTCGAAGCGCATCCGTAATATTTTCATCCTCGATCGTTCCGATGTGCCGACGGCGCTCGTCGAGGTCGGCTTCCTCTCCAATGCGGGGGAAGCGGCGAAGCTGGCGCAAGAGGAGTACCAGAAGCAGCTGGCGGCGGCGATCTATCGCGGGTTGCTGCGGTATACCTCGGGCGAGACGGCGCCTCTGGAGGAGGTAGGAGGGGAGCCCGACGGAGTGGGAACGCCGACGGAAGGGCAGGACGGGAAGCTAGAGGAGCACCCGCGGACTTCGCCGGCGGAATGACGTGACCCGGAAGACGGCGATGCGGTCGGATCGTTGCTATCCTTCAGCTTCCGTATGCTATAATGACGGTACCGGTAACCGGCAAATCGTCCATCGGACCGTATGCCGGATACCCTTGACCGAAATAAGAAGAGGTGGAACCGTTGGTTACGAGAGATGAAGCGATTGGGGCACTTGAACATATTAGAGATCCTGATTCCGGTCTTAGTTTAGTCGAGCTCGGGCTCATCCGGGATGTGATGGCCCGGGAGGCCGGCGTATCGTTGACGCTCGTCTTGGCGACGGACGACGCGGAGGCGAAGCGCGAGATGGAGGCTGCGGTGCGCGAAGCGCTGGCCGAGGTCGGCGTCGGCGCGGAGCACATCCATATTCGCTCTCGCGAGGTGACGGATTTCGAGCGAGGGGAAATCGCGAAGAAGCTGCAGGCGGCCGCGCAGAACGGCGGAGCCGCGGCTTCGACGCGCGCGCCGGGGCTGCTGGACGCGGACCATCCGGCGACGTTCATCGCCGTCGCCAGCGGCAAGGGCGGCGTCGGCAAGTCGACGGTGACGGTCAACCTGGCCGTGGCGCTCGCGCGCCGCGGGAAACGAGTCGGCCTGATCGACGCCGACATCTACGGCTTCAGCGTGCCGGATATGATGGGCATCGATACGCGTCCGGCGGTGGGCGAGAACGGCGGCGTCGAGCCGGTGACGAGCCACGGCGTGAAGGTGATCTCCATGGGCTTCTTCGTCGAGGACAATGCGCCGGTCATCTGGCGCGGTCCGATGCTCGGGAAGATGCTGCGCAACTTCTTTAACGAAATCCAGTGGGGCGAGCTCGACTACGTCCTGCTCGACCTGCCGCCGGGCACGGGCGACGTATCGCTGGACGTGCATCAGATGCTGCCCCGCAGCAAGGAGATCATCGTAACGACGCCGCACGCGACGGCTGCGTTCGTCGCCGCGCGCGCCGGCGCGATGGCGCGCCATACGAACCACGAGATTCTCGGCATCGTCGAGAATATGGCGTGGTACGAGCGCGGCGACGGCGGGCGCGACTATGTATTCGGCCGCGGGGGCGGGGCGAAGCTGGCGGAGGAGCTGCACACGGAGCTGCTGCTTCAGGTGCCGCTCGGCGCGCCGGACAACCACCCGTCGGAGCGGGACTACTCGCCGTCGATCTACAAGGAAGAGAGCCCGACGGGGCGGCTTTATATGGAGCTGGCGGACCTCGTCATCGCGAAGACCGGCAAATAAGCTCGGCGAGCGGGGGACGAGTCGCTCGCGAGGAACAAAAACAGGCCGGCGACCGGGGGATGCCTCGGTCGCCGGCCTTTCGTTTTCCAAAGATTATAACGTCTCTTCTTCTTCCTTCTTCTTCTTCTCTTCCTCTTCTTTCTTCTTCTTCTCCTCTTCGCCTTCGGCCTTCTTCGTCGCCTTCGCGCCCATCTCCGCCTCGGACTTCGGCTTCGCATGCTCCTCGAGCGCGCGCTCCATCAGCTTCAGCAGATCGTGCTGGAACAACGGCGTCTCGAACGATTCCTTCATGATCGTGATAATTTGCTGGCGGTATTCGGCGCTCTTCATCGTCTGGAGAATCATCTGTTGAATTTGCGGATCTTGGAAGATGTCGATCAATGCTTGCTGGTATTCGGGATCCTTCATCAATTCCTTCTGGATCTGCTTGTTCTCCAGTGTGATCGCGCGAGCGAAGTCGCCGGCGAACTTCGGGTCGATCATCGTCTCCTTCAGCGCGGACGCGTAGGCCGGGTCGCTCATGACTTCTTTCACGGCGAGCTGGAGCTGCTGGCCTTGTCCCGTATTCAAAATTTGCAGCTGCTGGAAGTCGGCCGCCTCCACGTCCCTGGACGCTTCCTGGATCGCCTTCTGCCCGTCTTCCGTCTTCAGAATGTCGACGACCATCGTCTTTACTTCGTTATAGTTGACTTGTGCGGATTGCTGTTGATCCTGCCCGCAAGACGTCAACAAGGCAAGCGCGGCTACGGCCGCCGCGCAGGTCATCAATCGTTTCATCGCGCCAGTGCCTCCCCGATTCGGTTTGTCTTAGTATTTGATTCCGAGGAGCGGTTTATGATGCGGGTCGGTTGGCTTTTTTTAACGCGTTTCTATACAATTAGGGCAGGCGCGGAACGCGTCTTACCAGCAAAACTCGGGGGTTCGGACTTATGAATTTAGGAAAATGGATCTCGTTATTTCTTTCCACGGTCGGCATCGGCATCGGAGCCGCCTTGGCCGTCGGCGTCGTCGTGTTTTCGATCAACCCGGAGGTGTCGGTCGGGACGATGGGCATCGAAGGCATTTTATTTAACTTGCTTCAGACCGTCACCGTCGGCGCGCTGCTCGGCGCCTTCAGCCATATGGGCTTCTTCGCGTATTTAACCGTGAACTTGTTCGCGCAAGGCATCTTCAAGAACAAGCTGATCTGGTCTTACGTTCAAGTCTTCTTCATCGTTGTCGTCGCCGCGTATGCGGCGATGCTGCGCGTGCCGGAAGGGGAGAACATGCTGCCGTATTTCGTCCTGCCGACGCTCGTCGTGCTCGGGGCCTATGTCGTGAGCCGGCGGAAGGTCGCGGAGACGAACCGGAAGTCGTTCGTGCCGACGATGTTCTTCATGACCGCCGTTACGCTGCTCGAAGCGGTGCCGGCGCTGCAACAATTCAACGCGTACGGCACCGCGATGATGGTATTGCCGTTGTTCCTGTGCAACGCTTGGCAAATCCTGCGCCTGCACAAGATTCTCGCCCCGGCGCCGACGCAAGAGCCGGCCGGGCGCGCGTCGTAACGCGCGCGGCCGGCCGGCCCATTGGAACCCTTGCTTTGAAAAATTACGTATCGGTCGGAGCGGGAGCGATCGACGTCGGGGGCGCTTTCTGCTGCTCCTGCGCCTTGTTGCCCTGCACATCCGTCCCGTTGATCAACTCGGTCACCGTGGCGAACGTGTACCCCTTGGCGCGCAGTTCGTCGATGATCGTCGGCAGCGCTTCGTGCGTTTGTTTGACGGAGTCGCTCGCGTGCATCAGCACGATATCGCCGGGGTGCGCGCGGGACACGACGGTGCTGACGATACGGTCGACGCCGGGATTCATCCAATCCTTGGAGTCCGTATCCCATTGAATCGTCTTATATCCGAGCTCGTCGGCGATCTTCAGCACGCGCTTGTCGAAGTCGCCGTTCGGCAGCCGGAGCAGCGTCGGCGCCTTGCCCGTCACTTGCGACAGGATATTGTGGGCCGTCCGGATTTGCTTGCGAATCTCCTCGTCGCTCAACTGGCTGTAATTTTCGTGTTTATGGCCGTGGCTGCCGATCTCGTAGCCCGCGTCCATGATTTTCTTAACGATGTCGGGATGCGCTTCGCTCCAAGGCGAAGAGAGGAAGAACGTCGCTTTCTTGACGCCCTTGTTCTGCAAGATGTCGATGATCGGCTCGGCTCGGGTCTCGCCCCAACTAATATCGAACGTGAGGGCCAACACCTTCCGGTCCGTGTCGACCTTATAGATGGCGGCAGGTCCCGAATCCGCGCGGAAGACGGTGATGTTGCCCCGTTCCGCGTAGATGACGCCGACGGTAAAGACGGCGGCCAACAACATAATGAGGTAATGCTTGAGCTTCTTCCCGTTGAGCACATAAAATACATTCACTGTTAGGTCCTCCTTTGGCCACTGTGACGCGTCCCCCGCAAGCATGCGAACGACATTGTGTTTTCTTGGGTTTGTACAATATGTATGACGCGGTGAGACAAGTTATGCCATTCCCGCCCGAGAATCGGCGGTCGGCGGTCTCGCGCGACTTCCAGAACCGAGAGGAGTTTAACCGGCATGAACCTGAACTCGATGAGAACGTTCGCGAAGGACCTCGCGGCGTTGAAGTGGTACCTGGCGGCCAGCGCCGCGTTATTTTTCGTCGGCATCGCGATCGGCGCCGGCGCGGCGGGCGGGCTCAGCGCCTATCTAGACCATCAAGTCGCCCCGATGCGCGAGCTCGCCGAGCGGCTCGACGCTACGGGCAATCCGCAGGTGTGGATGTTCTTGTTCATCTTTATCAACAATTTCGTGAAGTCGCTCCTCGTCGTATTTCTGGGGGCATTGTTCGGCTTGTTCCCGTTGTTCTTCCTGCTGACCAACGGCATGATTCTCGGCTACGTCGCGGCGATCGCGGGAGACGCCGGGGCGAACGTGACATCGCTCGTCGTTCGGGGCATCCTGCCGCATGGCTTGTTGGAAATTACGGCGATCCTGATCGCGGCCGCCTACGGATTGAGGTACGGGACTCTCGTCCTCTCCGAGCTGGCGAGAGCGTTCCGCGGAGGCGGATCGTCCGCGTCGCTGCGCGCGTTCCACGGTACGATCAAGCGGCTCATCGGCTTCTTGTTTTTTGCGCTTCTCGTCGCGGCGTTCATCGAAAGCACGATTACCTATTTCTTGGTCCGTGGTTAAAAATGGCCGAATTGGTGAATAACAAAAACAGGACGACGGACTAGCGTCCGGTCCGAGCCGTAAACATGAATTTCCTTCGTTGCCGTAGTGAACATCTAAGATTTCGCAAGGGGGCCAGTCAGCGGAACATGTTAGGGATTTTGTTTAACGACCGGGAATGCCGCGAGCTCGATTATGTGTTGCGCAAAGAATTGGACGAGATGCTGCTCGATCTGCGGGACACCCGGATCGACGGCGATATGAAGACGGCGATCGAGAATCGCTATAAGGTAATCTTTCGCATGTACGCTCGCCTGGCGTCGCCGAAAGATCTGTCGAGGTACGCATTGAATCGAAAGACGAAATAACCACTCGGCCGCGTCGGGTGGTTTTATAGTCTGAAGAGGCGAGAGAAATCAGGGACTTCGGAAAATGATTCGATCAAGGGTTGACACCACTTCCTCGATGTGATAAATTATTTCTCGCTGTCCCAAAACATTCGGCGGTTCATAAGAAGCAAGATAGCGAGCGGCGAATTTTACCAAGGATTCAACGCTTGCAATGAATAGGCGGATGTGTTAGGATATAAAAGTCGCCGTTAAAACGGTTGACGACATGAAATACAGCTTGCTCCTTGAAAACTGAACATGAGCACCGAGTTTTTTCGCAGGCGAGTTTCTCGCCGAGAAAAAATCTCGAGCATATGCTTAAAGTAATAAAGCTAGCTTGTAATGAGCGCAGTTGAACTACCCTTTTTGGAGAGTTTGATCCTGGCTCAGGACGAACGCTGGCGGCGTGCCTAATACATGCAAGTCGTGCGGATCTTGTCCTTCGGGACAAGGTTAGCGGCGGACGGGTGAGTAACACGTAGGCAACCTGCCCATAAGACCGGGATAACTGGCGGAAACGCCTGCTAATACCGGATAATCGACGAACTCGCCTG
>JAPSKX010000132.1:676-13967 GCA_031181325.1 Paenibacillus sp. | reverse complement strand
TTGCTTCTCGAGCAGCTTGCGCTTCCGCGAGATGTCGCCGCCGTAGCACTTGGCGAGGACGTTCTTCCGCATCGCCTTGACCGTCTCGCGGGCGATGACCTTCTGTCCGATCGTCGCTTGGATCGGCACCTCGAACATCTGGCGCGGGATAATGTCCTTCAGCTTCTCGCACAAGATGCGCCCGCGATTGTAGGCGTTGTCGCGGTGGACGATGAAGGAGAGCGCGTCGACCTTTTCGTTATTGAGCAAGATGTCCATCTTCACCAGGTTCGAACGCTTGTAACCCGATATCTCGTAGTCGAACGACGCATAGCCCTTCGTACGCGACTTCAACTGATCGAAGAAATCGTAGACGATCTCCGACAACGGAATGTCGTAGACGAGCGTAACGCGCGTCGCGTCCAGATATTGCATATCGATGAAGTCGCCGCGCTTGTTCTGGCACAGGTCCATAATCGGGCCGACATAGTCCTTCGGCACGATGACCTTCGCCTTCACGTACGGCTCCTCGATATGGTCGATACGCTGCTGCTCCGGCATATTCGCCGGGTTGTCGATGCTGAGCACCGTGCCGTCCGTCAGATGCACCATAAATACGACGCTCGGCGCCGTCGTGAGCAGCGGAATGTTGAATTCGCGCTCGATGCGCTCTTGGATGATCTCCATGTGGAGGAGACCCAAGAAGCCGCAGCGGAAGCCGAAGCCGAGCGCCTGCGACGTCTCGGGCTCGTAGCGCAGCGACGCGTCGTTCAGCTCGAGCTTCTCGAGCGCCTCGCGCAGCTCCGCGTAATCGGACGTCTCGATCGGATACAAGCCGCAGAATACCATCGGGTTAATGCGGCGGTAGCCGGCGAGCGGCTCCTTGACCGGAT
Organism: Paenibacillus sp.; assembly: GCA_031181325.1. Taxonomy (GTDB): domain Bacteria; phylum Bacillota; class Bacilli; order Paenibacillales; family YIM-B00363; genus Paenibacillus_AE. Next base: position 13,095 of record JAPSKX010000132.1, on the reverse strand, counting down.
TCTTCGCGTCGGTGATCGTATCGCCCACGCGCGTGTCCTTCACGTTCTTGATGCCCGCCACGACGAAGCCGACGTCGCCCGCCCGGAGCTCGTCCACGCTTGCCATGCGCGGACGGAACGCGCCGACCTCGATCACCTCGAACTCCTTCTCCGTCGCCATGAACCGAATCTTCGAGCCCGCCCTGATGACGCCGTCCATGACGCGCACATACACGATAACGCCCTTGTAAGGATCGTAATGGGAGTCGAAAATGAGCGCCTTCGTCGGTCGATCCGAATCGCCGACCGGCGGCGGCACCTTCTGCACGACCTGCTCCAGAATTTCCTTGATGCCGATGCCCGCCTTCGCGGACGCCAGCACCGCTTCGCTCGCGTCTAAGCCGATGACGTCCTCGATCTCTTGGCGGATCCGCTCGGGCTCGGCGCTCGGCAGGTCGATCTTGTTGATGACCGGGAGAATCTCGAGGTCGTTGTCGAGCGCGAGATATACGTTCGCCAGCGTCTGCGCTTCGATGCCCTGGGCCGCGTCGACGACGAGCAGCGCGCCTTCGCACGCGGCGAGGCTTCGAGACACCTCGTACGTGAAGTCGACGTGTCCCGGCGTATCGATCAAGTTGAGCGTATATACTTCGCCGTCGTCCGCCTTGTATTGGAGGCGAACGGCCTGCAGTTTAATCGTAATGCCGCGCTCCCGCTCCAGATCCATCTGGTCGAGCAGCTGCTCTTGCATCTCCCGCTGCTGCACCGCGCCCGTATATTCCAGGATACGGTCGGCAAGCGTCGATTTCCCATGGTCGATATGGGCGATGATACAGAAGTTCCGAACCTTGCTTTGCCGCGAATCCATCGTAGACATAAGTCACCCCGTAGAAAAATAAGCCGTATATCCACACTATTATAGCAATAGCGTTGGATTACGGCAAAGGCTTAGTGCAATATGGCGCCGATCAGGTCGGCGAGCATGCGGATCGCGCCTTGCGCGAGGTACCGAAGGCCGTCTCCGAGCGCCAGCGACAGCCGGTTGAGCGCGCCGGCGGACTGCGGCGGCGCCGCGGACGCGGCGGCGGCGGACGCGGCGGCGATCGGGTCGCTTTGTTGCGGAGCGGGCGCCTCGACCGCAACCGGCGAGGACGCCTCCGAAGGCGCCTTCGATTCCGCTTGCGATTCCGCCTCCGGAACGGCAGTCGTTCGGGCGGACGGATGCGGTCCTTGGACGCGCTCCAGTCCCGAGGAGGCGATGTCGATGCCGAAGAACACGGAGATCGCGATCAACGCGATCGTGCCGGCGATCTTCGCTCCCGTCGAATTCATAATCCTCCGCCCCTTCCTTACAGCTTCTCCGGCGGCGCCGCCGCCGCTTCCGCGTCGACTTTGACCGCATCCTTCGCGAGCTCGGCGATAATCGAGGCGAGCGCGTCGATCGTGCGGTTGCTCTCCTCCAAAGTATTGTCCACGCCGCCGATTTCGATAAGCACGCTTCCCGTCGAGAGCGATTGGTTGTATTCGCCGTGTCCGTGGCGCGTCCCCTTCGTGAGGATGCCCTTCGAGACGCCCGGCAGCTTCCGCTCCATCTTCTCGTGGATGCGCTTCGCGAGCGCTTCGTTGTCCTTCCAGTTCGGGTTGCCTTGTCCGACGATGAAATACATCTTCGCGTACGACTTCCCGTCGATGTCGATCGTCGTCTGCTTGCGCCGGGCCGAATCGCGGTGAATATCGAGCAGGTAGACGAGATCGTCGTGAACCGCGAGCGCTTCTTTGACCGTCGTTTTCGAATATTTGTAAGAGTAGTTGTAGTTGAAGTTTTTCACGGCCGAGTTGTAATCCGTTCCCGAGTGGATCGCGCCTACCCCGAACTCCTCGAGCTTCTTCTGCAGCCGCGCGCCGAGCATCGATACGTTAACGTCGGCGTCGAACGCTTCGTTCGGCTGATCCTTGCCGGTCCCCTTCAGCTCCGGGAGCCACGACTCGCGATTGTGCGAATGATAGATGAACGCCAGCTTTCTGTCGACGGCCGCTTCGGCCGCCGCAGCGGGGGCCTCGGCGGCGGGCGACGGGGCCGCGGCCTCCGGCGTCGCAGCGGCAGGCGGCTCCTCGCTCGTCGTCGCCGGCGCCGCATCCGGCGTATCCGCTGCCGCTCCGTCCGGCTTCGACGGATCCGCCGAGCCGTCGGGGCTTGTCCCGCCCTCCGGGGCTTCCCCTTTGCGAGATTCGAGCAGCGTCTCTCCCAGACCGGGCTCCGCGCCGGGGATGTCCAAGTAGATTCTAGTAAGCACGGATCCCGAAACGAAAGCGGCCGCGTTCCCGAGCGACTGCAGCGGCGTCATTCCCGCGTGCGCCCGAACGAGCCCCGCCGCGCCGAGAACGACGCAAGCCGTCACCAATCCCGTCGCGATCCGCATCCCTACCGTTCGATTCATTCTCCGGTTCCTCCTTTGGGCCGCGCGTGCTTCCGCGCGGTCTCTCCATCGTCTTGTATTTCTACTCTATGAGGAGATTGAGAGAATAGAACCGGTATTCATAGAAGAAAAAATGAAACCGCCCGGTTCATTCGTCGGACGGTTCTCTAGGTTCGAGCGTGTGCATTATGCGTGTGCGTGTAAGACATCTGCGGCAGTTCGGTCGTTGGGCACCTCCGACACGACGCGGACGAAAGCGTTGCGAAGACTTCGAATTTTTGCGATCTTTGCAAAAAAGACCGCCGAATCCCGCTTCGACGGCCTAATTCCTTATTAATGCGTGTACGCCGATACGTTATCGTTGTCTACGGCTTCGTGCAGCGCGGCGTTGAGGCCGCTCGCGATAATGTTCGCGATGTCCTCGATAAACTGGTCGATCTCCTTCGGCGTCACGAGCAGGTCGTGGCCGAGCGGGTCGAGCACCTCGCGAACCATGCCGAGCCGGTCTTGCTCGGTCATATTCGGCAGCATGCCGAGAATCGCGTTCGTGTTGTTCGTCTGCTTGCCGAAGTTTTGCGCGAGCAGCTCGATCGTCGAGTTCACGATCGTCGAGGCGTAGACGACGGTCGGCACGCCGATGGCGATGACCGGAACGCCAAGCGTCTCCTGCGTAATGCCCTTCCGCTTGTTGCCGATGCCCGAGCCCGGGTGAATGCCGGTGTCGGCGATCTGGATCGTCGTGTTCACCCGCTCGAGCGCCTTAGACGCGAGCGCATCCACCGCGATAACCACGTCCGGCTTCGACTTCTCTACGATGCCTTGCACGATCTCGCTCGTCTCGATGCCGGTAATGCCGAGCACGCCCGGCGCGACGGCGCTGACCTGGCGGTAGCCCGGCGCGACCTGATCCGGCATCAGCTCGAAGTAATGACGCGTCACCATGACGTTCTCGACCACGATCGGCCCGAGCGCGTCCGGCGTCACGTTCCAGTTGCCGAGGCCCACGATGAGCACCTTCGACTCCTTGGTGGCCCCCGCCTTCGACAGGAACGATTCGAAATGCTTCGCAAACAAGGTCGCGACGCGATCCTGCAAGTTCGAATCCTTATGTCGGAGTCCGGGCACCTCGATCGTCAGGTAATGTCCCTGCCGCTTCCCGATCGCTTGCGCTCCTTGCTCGGACGAGATATCGATTTTCGTAATGAAAACCCCGTTCTCCTCGGTGGACTCCATATCCACTCCGGGAATCGACTGCAGTCCGCCGCCCGACGCCATCTCGCGCGCTTCGACGGCTAGATCGGTCCGCACCGAATATGCGCTTAGATCCAATCCCATTCGTATATTTACGCTCCTTTCCCTATGTACGCTGACCCTAGTTTGCCGCCTGCGGCAACGGGATATACGCCCGGGGAGAACGCCGTACGGGAAAAGGGTTGATTTTTCCTTGGGCACACGCTATAATATGAAAAGTTGACTTTGGAACACCCGTCCCGGTTGTCGATCAAGGAGGTGAAACGGCATGCCTAATATTAAATCCGCAGAAAAGCGCGTGAAACAAAGCGAGAAGCGCCGCATTCGCAACGCTTCCCAGAAGTCCGCGCTGCGTACGGCTGTGAAAGCAGCGGAAGTGGCAACGACGCAAAGCGACGTCGAGAAGGCAAAGGAAGCCCTCCTGAACGCAACCAAGAAGTTGGATAAGGCGGTCACGAAGGGTTTGCTTCATAAGAACGCCGCAGCTCGGAAGAAATCTCGCCTTGCGAAGAAAGTAAACGCGCTGTCCGCTCAAGCCTAATCTAAGACGTACATCGAAAGCCTCCGGCGGATGCCGGAGGCTTTTTTTGCATTATCTGGCGTTCGCCGCGGCCGCGCCGAGACGCAAAATGAACAGCTCGAGGCCGAGCGCCTTGTCGATCTTCCCGCTCTTCATCGCGACGTCGAGGTCGGACAGCTCCGTCATGAGCCGCTCGAGTGTCTCGGTGCGGAACCGCTTCGCCTGCTCGCCGGCGATCTTGACCGCGTACGGATGCGCCCCGAGCTGAGAGGCGATCTGCGGGCCGGAGAAGCCTTGCTTCGCCAGTTCCTTGGCGCCGAGCATCATGCGGAACTGCCGGGCGATAAGCGACAGCAGCTTGATCGGCTCCTCCTTCTCCTTCAATAAATCGTGGAAGATGGTCATCGCCCGCTCCGGCCGCAGCTTCGCGAGCTCTTCGACGAGCAGGAACACGTTCTGCTCCGACGTTCGAACGGCCAGCGCCTCGACATGCTCGGCTCGGATCGCGTTGCCCTTGCCGACGTAGAGGCTCAGCTTCTCCATCTCCGACGCCAACGTCGCGCAGCTGCCGCCGACCCGCGCGAGCAGCGCATCGATCGCCTCGCCGTCGATCTTGACCCCCCAGCCGGCCGCCTTCTTCGCGACCCACTGCGGCAGCTCCGCCGGCCCGAGCGGCGCGAACGGCAAGACGACCGCGGAGGTCTTCAGCGTCTTGACGATCTTCTTCCGTTCGTCCAGCTTGTCCGACGGCACCGTCAAGACGAGCACCGCATGCTCCGCCGGCGCGGCCGCATACGTCTGCAGCGCCTCGACCTTATGCTCCGCCCGCGACGGATCCCGCCCGCCCGTTAGGAAATGCGCGCCGGAGGCGATCACGATCTTGCGCGGCGAGAGGAACGGAATCGTCTCCGCGTCCTCGATCGCCGTCTCGAGCGGCGTCTCGACGAGATCGTATTTGCTTACGGCGAAATCCTTCGTATCCGAGTCGATTGCCGTGGCGACGAGCAGGTCGAGCCACTCTCCCATGACGTACGATTCCGATCCATGCAATATGTAGATCGAGCGGAAGGTCCCTTGGGACCATTCCCGCGCGGCTTGCTTATAATCCATTTATTCTCGTCTCCCGTCGCTCCCGCTGCTTATCCGATACCCATAGTAAAACAACAAAGGGATCGCGTCAAAGCCTTTTCGCTTCGAACGCGATCCCTTCGTCCCCATCACATCTATATAAACACCGGGAGGAAGGCCTAGGACCCTTCGTCCCCGTGGATATATCGGCGCTGGGACCTTCTTTCGAGTTACTATACTATACGCGCGGGAAGCGCGAAGTGTGCAGCGATTATTCGACGACTTCCGTCTCGGTCGCGGACGCGGCGTCGATGCGGAACGTGCGGACGCCTTCCGGGACGATCGCCTTGTACGTCAGCGTCGCGCCTTCCCAGCCGACGAGTTCGAGCTTCGTCTCCGCCGCCCAAGCGTTGGCGGAAGCGTAGTCCGCGTCGCCCTCGACTTCGTTCACGACGATGAATTGCGTACCGTCCGCCTTCCGTTCCACCGAAGCGGCATACGCGCCGTCCTCGGAGAGCAGCGCCGGAACGGCGGACTCTCGTTCCGCTCCCTTGGCCATTGCGCCGTCCTTCAGCGCGGGGTCGCCCGCAATGCCGTAGATCGATCCTTCGGCCGGCGGCCCTTCGGCGGCGTCCATCGGCGCTTCCGCCCTATTCGCGGTGCCCTGCTCCGTCTCCCCGCTGCCTGCGAAGCCTTGCGCTCCGCCGCCGGTTACAGCCGGCTGCGGCTCGCCGGACGGCGCCTGCGGCGTCGGTTCCGAGGTCTGCGGCGCCTCCGCGATGCCGACGCCGCCGCCGTTCGCCTCGTGCTTCGGCCCGCCGGCGTTCGCCGGAGGAGCCGCGGGCGACGACACGGACGCGTTCGGATCGGCGCCGTCCGCCGCCGGGGCCGCCTCTTCGGCCGCCGCCGGCGTCTCCGCGGCCGGCGCCGCGTCATTCATCGCGGCCGCATCGTCGGCCGAGCGCGCTTCCTTCGGCGCCGCCGTCGGCGCTTCCATCGCTCGCATGATCTCCGCCGACTCCCCGGCGCCGGACGCCGCGGATTCCTGCGCGACATTCGCGCTGTCCTTGAACGAATCCGTCAGGCCGTTCACGACCAGCACGCCCAGCACCGCCGCCGCGGCGGCCAGACCGCCGTAGCGGGCGAACGCTCCGCGAGCGTACCAAGGCCGGCGGGAACGTTCCGCGGAGTCGCGCGGCGGGAGCTCCCCTACGGGCGTCGATCCGTCCGACGCGTCGATCTGCGCGAGACGCGGCATGATCGCGTCCACGAGACTGTACGCCGGCGTTACCTTCGGCAGGCTCGCCAAATCCTGATCGATTCTCTGGAGCCGCTCCATCATGTCGTCGCACTCCTCGCATGCGTCAAGGTGTGCCGACAGGCGCTTCTGCTCTTCGCTATTCAAATCACCGTCCAGGTGTCTTTGCATCAGTTCCATCACCTCTTCGCAAGTCATCTCCGTACACCACCTTTCTGATACTCCTTCAGGAGCGTTTGTAACTGTCGTCTCGCCCGAAATAAGTACGATTTCACCGTATTGAGGGGCAGTCCCAACGAATCCGCGATTTCGGTATATGAGAAATCCTGCAAATACCGCAGCACGACGACGGTCCGGTGATGCTCGGGCAGCCGATTAATCGCTTCCCGGATATCTTTCGCCGCATAGGAAGCCATGACTTCCTCCTCGACGTTATTGTCCGTCGGAAACACCATATCATGCTCTTCGATCGAAACCGACGACTTCGCGCGCCGAAACTTGTCGATGCAGATGTTCGTGACGACCCGCTGCACCCACGTCTTGAATTGAGCTTTCTCCTCGTAGGAATTTATCTTGGTATAGATGCGGATAAGCGCTTCTTGCGCGGCATCCATGGCATCTTGTTCGTTATTCAAGATGTAATAGGCCGTTCGGTATACATGCGTCTCAATCTCGCGCAACAGCGCGATAAGGGCGTCGCGATCGCCCGATTGAGCGGCTCTGATCAGATTGTGCTCCACCAAGATGGGCTCCCCCTTTCTTGCATCTTTACAGACGCGGCACTCGAATCATATGTTGCAGATAATTTCTGGCAGGTTCTATGTTGCAGGATCTAGTTATCTCGATTCTACTCTATTCTTCCGGAAAACGAAAAGAACGGTCCGGGCCCGCGCAAATAAGTATGGCAATCTCGCATATGCGAGATTGGACCGGACCCCCGCGACGACTAGAATGTTCCTATTCAGTTCTAATCGAATGGGAGGCATATCATGGCTGAGGGCATCGAGCGTTGGCGCGTACTCGAGCTTCCGATTCTACATCTTCAACACGGTGATGTTCATGCCGCTGGGTTTCCTGCTGCCGCTTCTTGACCGTACGACTCGCCGCTTCGCGCCCGTCGCGCTCTTGTCGCTTCTCGTCACGCTTGGAATCGGTGCTTCCAGACGTTTACTCACCGAGGCATCTTCGAGCTGGCCGGTCTGCTTCACAACACGCTCGGAAGCCTGCGGGTAATTTCCTGTTGCGCGCAATTCTCGACAGTATCGAACGTCGAGGGATCGCGGTCGCCGTGTCGAAGGCACTCGCTATTCCGCTAGCCTTTACGCACGTCTTCTTCGCGGCGTTGGTCGCGAATCATACCAAAGAACTGGGCAAACCTATCCATCCGCCCGGCGATTGCGCCGTTAGCCGGAGTACTTGACCGAGCGTTAATCGCGACAAAGGTGCAGCGCATCGGCGGAACGGATCTACCGATGCGCTCTTGTACCAATCAGTGTAACGAGGCGTTGGGAGAGCGTCTTACGCTGTAATATCGCATCGCCCGCGGTACGCCTTTGATTTCCAAGGATTGATTATAAATAAGCTGTCTCAGTCGATATTCAAAGTAGCTGTCGCCAACGTATTGATCGCAGTGTCCGAGCGCTTCGCCGATTACTCTAGCAGCCTTAATAAAGTCATGATTCGACCTGTCCGTATGTAGCCTCTCTATAGTTTTCAGCAAATAGGAATCATAATAATTTTCGTCGACGTTAAGGATCCTTTCCCCATCCCAAATTCGCAACACAGAATGATGATTAGCAAGCGATACCCATTCTTCCTCCAACAACTTTCTTGTATCGAAACTCAGAGGTCCGCTGTTCTCGATTTCGCCGAAAACCTTCAGAAGTTTTTCCAGAGGGATTTCGCCTGCGTGTACATAGTTGATGAGTCGATCCGGAGTATTGAACCTCCTTTCGCAAGCTTCCGCGGCATTAAATGTGAATATATGATTTCGTCTATTCCTTAGCAAATAAACGGCATACCGCAGCCCTGCCTGTTCGTGAGCATTATTCCCGCTCCAGATTACAATGGATGCTCCTGCTGGGATAAGGTCGATTTGCTCGATTATTGTTTGGTAGCAGGTATCGAAATCATCATCGTCATTCTCGTGGTTAATACGGTCTCTGAACCACTCAGCTCTATACGCTCTTCCAGCAGTCTCATGAAGCCGCCATAGAGGTCCAATAGAAAATTGATCGTGGAAAATGATCATCTTGTTCGTATCTTCAATCCCCAATTGCTTAATGGCAATTTTCAAACTTCCTGCAAAAGAATCGCCAAAAGCAATATGTACCTTCGCAGCAGTATCGTTCGGTTCCCATATCGAGATCTGATGATTAGGAGCTAGCAGCTTCTCGAATAGTTCCTTCAAGTTTTTATACAGATCTTCTTTTTCATGTGTGTCCCTTTCCGCTAAATCCAGTTGTAACTTGACGATTGTAATAAGCTGTTTTGCTTCTTGCAGCGAAAGTCTATTGATAGCCTTCCTTATTTCTAAATGCTGTTCCAAAAGCTTTAACCCGCCTCCCGATTTATGTGTCGCGAAATGAATGTATCTTTGAAAGCTTCAGCGCAACAACATCGCTTGTATTTTCATCAACCAGCAGCGTTATCGCGGGGATAAACGAAGCGATGAAGCCGAGAAAAGCGGAATGCCTTACCTCTTCGTCAAGTTTCCACCCTGTCGGTAATAAAACCAGTGATTCGTCGCCCATTACGTAAGCCTCGGTAATAAACCGTTCCAACTCCGGGAAAGCGAAAAAAGGTTGTTTGGCAAGCTGCGCTTTTTTTACGGCGTAATGATGGATTTTCCTTTTTGTCCCAGATACACAAACACCTGTATCCGTTGTTCTGTACAAGTCTTTAATTACTGTTTTGAGTCTCGAGTCGCTATTATTGAACAAATGAACGGAATCCGACTTCGGATATTGCATTTGGATGACTTCGATTTCATCTTCAACATACACGACTTTAACATCTATAAAATGAGGGGCAATCTGATCTAAAATCATTTTCTGCGCCAAATCGCTTCTTGCGTTAAGGGCTACCAACGTTCTTTCATCCAAAAGTATACAACCTGCCATAAAGAACAGGGCAAGGTCGCTAATATCCGTGGGAGCATGGTCAAACGTCATTTTCTTTAGATGAAAGCGCTTGGGAACGAATGCTCGTTCCTCGCGAATCGGCGTAAATTTTCTAACCCAGTCCATCATCATCCCCCCTTGCTCTGGAAACTTACATATTTTCGGATCCATGCGTTCTCCTTGAATTTATTTCTACTAGAATCATAATAATCCATCGCAATACGGTCAATGAAGGCCCGGCAATTCAATGCTTCCAATAGGAAGAAGCCCTTGAATAATCAAGGACTTCCCCGATTTGCTTATTCGATTTCTTCGGAAAATGACGACGCGGCTAGCGTACAAGCCGAGGGACCCGCCGCGTAGCAGCAGGCCCCTTACCTTGAACCGCTTCCCCTCACTTCGCCTCCAACCGTTCGAGCTTCGCCGCCGCCTCCAGCAGGAACACCCCGCTCAGCTGCACGGTCAAGTCGACCGGCTCCTCCGGCGGGCGATCCCACGCGGTGCCGAACAAGCCGACGTCTTGCGCGCTGCCCTTCGTAAGCAACGCGTCCGCGTTGTGGAAGATCGCGTCCCGAATGCTCTCGCTGCCCCCGGCTTCGTACAAGTTCGCGAGGTAGCGGAGCAGGATGCCTTTAAATAAGCCGCCGTCGCCGGTTCCCTCGCTCTTCATGACCCCCGTGGCGTCGTCCGAGTGAAACGGTATCGCGGCCGCGGCGGTCTTCTCCGCGTCGGCCAAGTACGCCTCGTCGCCTGTAATCTTGTACAGCTCGACCGCCGCGCCGATGAACGTTCCGTTGTTATACGTGAAGATCCAATCGCGATTGACGTTCAGCCGCCCGTCGTCCTCCAGAACGAGGCCGTCGTAGACGAGGCCGCTCGCCGGATCGACCAAATTCGTCTTCTCCCACTCGTAGATCTTCTTCGCCCAAGCGAGATCCGCTTCGTCGCCGAAGCGATCGTACAGGCGAGCCGCGAGGATCGCCGCGGGACCGTTCGAACAGGCGTTGCGGCTGTGGCGCTGATCCTTCTTCCACGCCATGCCGCCCAGCTCGTCTTCCCACCATGCCGTCTGAATGTCGCCCCACAGCTTCAGGACGTACCCCTTCATCGTCTCGTCGCCCGTCGCATCGTACAGCCGCAGCGCCGACAACGCCAGCCACTCCATATCGTCGTAAAAATCGTTGTACAGCGACCCGTTGCGCTTAATAATGCTCTTGACGATCAAGGCGGCTTTCTCTGCATACGCCTCGTCGCCGGTGCGCTCGTAAGCATCTACCATCGCGTCGACGGCATGCGCCTTCCACCAATAGTTGGGATGCCCTTCCCGCTCCTCGGCGTACGGATAGGCGTTGTTCATCGCCGAAGCGCCGTCGTTCCAGTAATGCTTCAGCAGGGCATCTGTCGCCCATTGCGCGGCAAGTCCGTACCGTTCTTCCCCGTCCGGCCTTGGGCTGCAGCCCGCAAAGAACGCTCCGCCGATCAGGAGGATGCTCATCATTTTCATAAGCTTCACTGTACCGTTCCCTTCCTGGAGATTACCCGACGATGCCGCTGTGCTCGATGCCTTCGACCAAGTACTTCTGCGCGAACAAATACATCACGATGAGCGGCGCGAGCACGAGCAGCGACATCGTGTTCGTCAGCGTCGAGGTGAGCGGCTGGCCCGCCTTCAACCCGACGGTCGCTCCTTCCAGCATCAGCCCTTCGAAGCCGACGAGCAGCGAGTTCGACAGCAGCTTGATCTGGCTGAAAAACATGGAGGAGTAGAAGCTGTCCGTCCACTGCCAGGAGAAGGAAAACAACAGCACCGTTATCATCATGGACGCGGAGAGCGGCAGAAGGATCGTCCCGAACGTGCGGAACAGCCCCGAGCCGTCTACGTACGCGGCCTCTTCCAGCTCCTTCGGAATGCCCTTGAAATATTGCCGCATGATTAAAATGTAGAGCCCGTTCTTAAATCCGAAGCCGGTCAGCGATAGGATCGCAAGCGGCCAGATCGAGTCGATCAAGCGCACCGTGCCGCCCGAGATCGCGGACAGAATCCCGTACAGATCGAAGAAGCTGAACTTCAAGTACAGCGAGATCATATACGTCTGCGGCGGGACGAGGATCGTAAACACGACGAGCGCGAAGACGAGCCCCCGGCCCTTAAAGCGGAAGCGCGCGAGCCCGTATCCGACGAACGTGCAGACGAGCATCTGCAGGACGCCGCATAGGACGGCGATGCCGAACGTATTTTTCAACCCTGCGAAATAGTTCGTATACTCGATCGCGAGCCGGTAATTGAACAACGTCGGCTCCCGGGGGATGAATCGCACCGTGCCGTCGATCAAGTCCTGCTGGCTCATGAAGCTGTTGGTCAGCTTGAACAGCAGCGGGTACAAGATCAGGAACGCGAGCCCGATCAGCAGCAAATAGCGCACGATCGACCACGCGAGTCCGAGCCAGAACGCGGCGCTCGACGCTTTGCCGCGCCACCGCCGGAGCCGCGCCGCCGGAACGACGGACGACGCCGTCTTGTCGGTCTGTATGACGCTCATCGCCATCACTCCTTGGATTGATAAAAGACGAATCGACTCGCAACGAGGCCGATGAGGGCCAGGAACACGCCCGCGACCAGAAAATAGACCCACGCCATCGCCGACGCCGTTCCGTATTCGCCGATCCGCATCGCCGCCGTAATGCCGTTCATGATCGCGTTGCCGCTGCCGGTGAACGAATCGATGACCGAATAGATGATGTTGACCAGGATGAGCGGGCTGACGACGAGAATAAGCGGCGCGCCGTAATTTAAAATATCGATC
>JAPSKX010000132.1:0-666 GCA_031181325.1 Paenibacillus sp. | reverse complement strand
AATTTTCCAGAAGCATTCCCATCCCGAGCAGCCCTCGATCTTGGCCGCCTCGTAGATCGAAGACGAGATCGCTTGTAACCCCGCCAAGAAAATCAATATCTGAACGCCCGAATGGTTGACGACGTTGTAGATGTTTTCCGCGGCGCCGACCGTTAGATTGACGAGCGCGGGGCTGAAGTCGAACATCTGGTACATATACCGCCTGAGTTCTAAGCCGCTGAACAGTCCTCCCGACATCGATTGCATCGTCGCGATGCCGTTGTCGATGCCTTGTACGCCTTGATACGCGTTCAGTACGGAGTTGCGCATATCCGCCTTGTCGATGATGCCGGTAGCGAGGATGACCGGAACGAAGAAGATCGCCCGGAACACCCCGCGGCCGCGCATCTTCTGATTGAGCAGCACGGCGATGAACAAGCTGTACATGACGAGGATCGGAATGTCGAACAGCATGTTGCGCACGGCGTCGAACAGCTGTCGGTTGAAGTTCGGATCGACCCGAAGGATATGGAAATAGTTGTCGAGCCGGACGAAATCGGCCGTGTACCCGCCGAGCGGCTCCACGCGGACGTCCATGAAGCTGAATCGGAAGGAATCGATGAAGATCCCGAGAAACAGCAGAAGAAATCCGACGACGAACGGGCTGACGAACACCCACCCCATGAG
>JAPSKX010000131.1 GCA_031181325.1 Paenibacillus sp. | reverse complement strand
GACTCGTGCAAATCCGCGACGGATTGCGGGTTCGCGTCGACGATCCGGTCGACGACTTCCTTGATGGCGCCCTCGTCGCTGATTTGCACGAGTCCCTGCTCTTGCACGATCGTCTGCGGCGGCTTTCCGCTTTCGATCATCTCCTTAAAGACCGCTTTCGCGATCTTCGAGGAGATCGTCCCGTTCTCGATGAGGCCGATCATCTCGCCGAGGCCGCGTCCTGTGATCTTAACGTCCTTCAACTCCAGATTGTTCGCGTTCAGGTAGCCGAGCAAGTCGCCCATAATCCAATTCGCGGCGGATTTCGCATCCTTCGTGTATCCGAGGCTCTCTTCGAAGAAGCGAGCGAGCGGCAGCGATGCCGTAATGACGTCCGCGTCGTACGCCGACAATCCGTATTCGGCGGCGTACCGAGCTTTCTTCGCGTCCGGCAGCTCCGGAATCGTCGCACGGATGCTCGCCTTCCACTCCTCGTCGATATACAGCTTCACCAGATCCGGATCCGGGAAGTAGCGATAATCGTGCGCTTCTTCCTTGCCGCGCATCGAGAACGTCTTGCCCTGCGCCTCGTCCCAGCGGCGCGTCTCCTGCACGACCTGGCCGCCGCCGTCGAGAATGTCCGCTTGGCGCTGCTCCTCGTATTCGAGTCCGCGCTGCACGCCGCGGAACGAGTTCATGTTTTTCAGCTCGGCGCGGATGCCGAATTCCTTCTGGCCCCACGGACGGATCGAGATGTTGGCGTCGCAGCGAAGCGACCCCTCTTCCATCTTTACGTCCGACACTTCGCAATATTGCATGATCGCCTTCAATTTCTCGAGATACGCCTTCGCTTCCTCCGGGCTGCGAATGTCCGGCTCGGAGACGATCTCGACGAGCGGCGTGCCGACCCGGTTGAAGTCGACGAGAGACCCGACGCCGGCCGGCAGATGCGTCAGCTTGCCGGCGTCCTCCTCGAGATGCAGCCGCGTCACGCCGATGCGCTTCGTCTTTCCGTCGACTTCGATATCGATCCAGCCGTTCTTGCCGATCGGCTGGTCATACTGCGAGATTTGGTACGCCTTCGGCGAATCGGGGTAGAAGTAATTCTTGCGATCGAATTTGCTCTCCGTCGCGATCTCGCAATTAAGCGCCATCGCCGCCTTAATGGCATATTCGACGGCGCGCTTGTTGAGCACGGGCAGCACGCCGGGATGACCGAGACAGATCGGGCACGTATGCGAGTTCGGCGGCGCGCCGAAGGCGGTCGAGCAGCCGCAGAAAATTTTCGAATTCGTATGCAGTTCGACGTGCACCTCGAGGCCGACGACCGTCTCGTATTTTTTTTCGGTAGCTTGCGTCATGTTCGTTCGAATCCTCCCTTCTCGGTTTCTTCTATAGGTTCGGTCTTAGCTTGTGATGGTCCGTCGCTTGCTCGAAGGCGTGCGCCGCCCGCAGCACGGTCGACTCGTCGAACGCTCTGCCGATAAGCTGCAAGCCGATCGGCAGTCCCTCGGCGTTCGTGCCGCACGGCACGGAGATCGCCGGAACGCCGGCCAGGTTGACCGGAATCGAGAAGATGTCGTTCAGGTACATCGTGAGCGGGTCGTCCACCTGCGCGCCGAGCTTGAACGCCGGCGTCGGCGCCGTCGGGCCGAGCACGAGGTCGAATTTCTCGAATACGTTGTCGAAGTCGCGCTTAATGAGCGTGCGCACCTTCTGCGCCTTCAAGTAATAAGCATCGTAGTAACCCGAGCTCAGCGCGTACGTGCCGAGCATAATGCGCCGCTTCACCTCGTCGCCGAAGCCTTCGCTGCGCGACTTCACGAACACGTCGAGCAGCGACTCGGCGTTCTGCGATCTCACGCCGTAACGGACGCCGTCGAAGCGCGCCAGGTTGGAGGACGCCTCGGAGGAGGCGAGCAGGTAATACGTCGCGACCGCGTACTCGTTGTGCGGCATCGACACTTCTTCCCAGACCGCGCCCTGGGACTCGAGCACTTTCAGCGCGGTCAGGACCGCGTCCTTGACCGCCGGATCGATGCCTTCGCCGAAGTATTCCTTCGGCACGGCGATCCGAAGCCCCTTGACGTCGCCGGTAAGCGCGCTCAGGTAATCCGGAACGTCGACGTTCGCCGACGTGGAGTCGAGCGGGTCGTGGCCCGCGATCGCCTGCAGCACGTATGCCGCGTCTTCGACGGAGCGCGTGACCGGGCCGATCTGGTCGAGCGACGACGCGAACGCGACGAGGCCGAAGCGCGAGACGAGGCCGTACGTCGGCTTCAGGCCTACGACGCCGCAATACGCGGCGGGTTGGCGGATCGAGCCGCCGGTGTCGGAGCCGAGCGCGAAGAACACCTCGCCCGCCGCGACCGCCGCGGCCGAGCCGCCGCTGGAGCCGCCGGGGACGTGCTCCAGGTTCCACGGGTTGCGCGTGGCGTGGTAGGCGGAATTCTCGTTGGACCCCCCCATCGCGAATTCGTCCATGTTCAGCTTGCCGATCGTAATCGACTGCGCCGCGTCGAGCTTGTCCATGACGGTCGCATGATGGACCGGCTTGAAGTTGTCGAGCAGCTTGCTCGCGCACGTCGTGCGGAGCCCCTTCGTCACGATATTGTCCTTAATGCCGGCGGGCAGGCCGAAGAGGAGCCCCTTCGCCCGACCGTCGCCGAGCTGAGCGTCCAATGCCGTCGCGCGGCTTCGAGCGCCTTCCTCGTTCAGCGTCAGGAACGCCTTCACGCGATCCTCGACCTCGCCGATCCGGCGGTAGCTCTCGTCGACCAAATCCGTTACGGACAGCTCCTTCTTATGAAGCTTGTCCTGAATGTCACGCAGTTTCGAATGGAATAAAGACAACGCGAACCATCCTTTCCTTCATAGATATCACGGTTATGTACCGTGCGCCCGCTTGCGCGTTCGCTCGTTACTCGAGCACCGCCGGTACCCGGTATTGCCCGTCTTCCTCGTCCGGCGCGTTCGACAGCGTCTCCTCGACCGGCCACGACGGCCGCGCCACGTCCTCGCGAAGCACGTTCTTCACCGGCAAGACGTGCGTCGTCGGCTCCACGTCGTCCGTATCGAGCTCCTTCAGCTTCTCCGCATATTTCAAGATCGCGTTCAATTGCTCGGTGAACTTCTCCTTCTCCGCGTCGGTCAAGGCCAAGCGGGCCAGCTTCGCGACGTGCTCTACATCTTTCAACGTTACGCTCACTTCGAGTGGCACCTCCGATAAGTCAAATACAAGTTCTCTCATTATATTATTAAATTCGCGCCATGCAAAGAAAGTCGGTCGCGCGGCTTCGGGAAAGCGTAAAAACCCTGCACCGCCGGAGACGTTGCAGGGTTCCCTAAACGAGCGCGCTTAAATCCAAGCCCGCAGATTGACTTGTTTCACGAAGTCCGCCGCGCTCGGCGGCTCCTTCGTCTTCTCTTGCTCCGGCTCCTCTTCCCCGCCCATCAATCGCTTGAACAGCGCTTCGTTCCGGGTTGCGAGCGCGTAATCGATCAGCGCTTCCCGCTCGATGCGCTCCGCTTCGCGCTGCAGCAGCGATTCCTCCAGCTCGACGTCGTCCTTCGGGACGAAGACGTGTTTATTCATGGTCGGCACGCGCACG
This sequence comes from Paenibacillus sp., assembly GCA_031181325.1. Classification (GTDB taxonomy): domain Bacteria; phylum Bacillota; class Bacilli; order Paenibacillales; family YIM-B00363; genus Paenibacillus_AE. The sequence continues at coordinate 10,547 of JAPSKX010000131.1, read as the reverse complement.
ACGTAATCGAACGCGTTGTCGGGGTTGCGGTCGTACGCAATAATGAAGCCGTGCTCCCCGATCGGCAAGCCTTGCTCGAACCTGTCGCCCGTGAGAATCACCTTCGTTCCAAGTCGCAGCATTGCGGTACCCCCCTTATGCAATATATGAACAATATCGTACCTGTTATCCATCTTTGCCTTTTATCCTACTAAAAAACATGGCAGGTGTCTACTTTCGCGAGATCGGTTATGATATAGCTAGCAAAGTCTGTCAAAGGGAGCGAATCCGCTTGCAAAGCTTTTATCGAAAATACTGGAGAACCGCGTTCGACATCGGCTTGATCGCGCTTACGGTGTACCTGCTCATGTACGCCTTCAGCTTCGTCTACCGCATCGCGACGCCGATCCTGCTCGCCTTCGTTATTTTCTATCTTATGGAGCCGATGGCTCGCTTCATGCATCGACGCGGCATGAAGAAGTCGATCGCCGCCGCGATCGCTATCATTCTATTGATGATGATCGTCCTGCTCGTCTTCGTCGGTCTCGGCGCCATCGTGGCTACGCAGGTGATGGGCCTCGTCGACGCGATCGAGCGCAATTCCGAGATGCTGCAAGAGTATATCCTGCAAGGCGTCCGCTACGCGCAGGAGCAATACAACGCGCTGCCCGTCGGCGCCGTGGAGGAAATCCAGAAAGCGCTCGCCGGACTCAGCGACGTGGCGACCAACTTCGTAGGCACGGTGCTTACGTATTTCGTCAGTATGATTTCTTCCTTCTCTACGTTCCTGTTCAACTTCTCGATCGCGGTCGTGCTCGCTTACTTCCTAAGCATCGAGATTCCGTTCTGGCGGCGCCTCGCCGAGACGAAGACGCCGAAGACGTTCAAGAACGCGTTCGTCTTTCTCCGCGACAACGTCTTGCTCGGCTTGATGGCATATATTAAAGCGCAGCTGAAGCTGATCGGCTTCACGTTCGCGATCGTCTTCGTCGGACTGCTCGCGCTCCGCATCGACAACGCGTTCTCCCTCGCGCTGCTCGCCGGCTTGTTCGACGTCCTGCCGCTGCTGGGCGTCTCGGCCGTCTTCCTGCCGTGGATCGCGTATTGCTTCATAACGGGCGATCTGTTCCTCGGCATCTGCCTATCGGTGCTGCTCGCCATCGTGCTGACGTTCCGGCAAATCATGGAGCCGAAGATTACCGGCGACTCGCTCGGCGTCTCCGCGTTCACCGTCCTGTCGGCCATGATGATCTCGATGTCGTTGTTCGGCGTGGCGGGCCTCATCCTGTCGCCGATCCTCATCATCTTATTGAAGGCCTTGTACGAGCAAGGGTATTTGAAAAGGTGGATCCGCATGCCGCCCGAAGAATACGATCAGCGCATCGACGCGTAACCCGCGTTCAGAAGAAAACATCCCCCGGCTCGGTCGTCCGAGTCGGGGGATGCTTCGTTAGGCGCGCGGTTCGATGCGGTAGACGCCGCCGGCCGCGGTGGCGAAGCCGCCGTCGGCGTCGACGGCGACCTCGGCGGCGGCCGCGTCGCGCACGACCCAACGCGACGCGTCGGCGAGGCGGCAGCGGGCGCCGGCGTTCGAGCGCACCGCGGCGGAGGCGAGTCGAGCGTCGGCCCACGAGATGTCGACGACGAAGCCGCCGCGCGCCTTCAGGCCGCGCACCCGACCCGACGGCCAAGCCGACGGCAGCGCCGGCAGCAGCCGCAGCGTCCCGCCGTGGCTCTGCAGCAGCATCTCCGCCATGCCGGCCGCGCCGCCGAAGTTGCCGTCGATCTGAAACGGCGGATGGTTGTCGAACAAGTTCGGCAGCGTCGAGCGGCGGAGCAGCGTAAACACGTACTCGTACGCGGCCTCCCCGTCGCGCAGCCGCGCGTACAGGTTCACGAGCCATGCGGCGCTCCAGCCGGTATGGCCGCCGCCGTGGGCGAGACGGCTTGCCAGCGTCGCGCGGCAAGCCTCGGCGAGCGCCGGCGCGGCGTCCGGCGTCATGTCCTCGCCCGGGTACAGGCCGTACAGATGCGAGACGTGGCGATGGCCCGGCTCGCTCTCCGGGAACGGCTCGAGCCATTCCTGCAGGCGCCCTTGGTCGTCGATGCGATACGGGGGCAGCCGGCGCAACGCGCCTTCCAGCTCCGCGACGAACGCGGCGTCTTCCTCGCCGGTTACGCGGTACGCCTCGAGCAAGTTCGCGAACAGGTCGCGAACGAGCGCGATGTCCATCGTCGCGCCGGCCGAGACGCTGCACGGCTCGCCGTTCGGCAGCAGGAACCGGTTCTCCGGCGACGTCGACGGGCTCGTGACGAGCGTGCCGTCCGCCGCTTCGGCGAGCCAGTCGAGCGCGAAGCGCGCCGCGCCGCGCATCGGCGGCATCGCCGTCTCCCGCAGGAAGCGTTCGTCGAGGTTGTAGGCGTAATGCTCCCACAGGTGCCGGCACAGCCAGACGCCGCCCATCGGCCAGAACGCCCAGCTCGGGTCGCCGCCCGACGGCGTCGAGGCGCGCCACAGGTCGACGTTATGATGCGTCGTCCAGCCCCGCGCGCCGTAATGCACCGCGGCCGTCCGCGCGCCGGTACGGCACAGGTCGGCGATCATCCCGAAGAGCGGCTCGTGGCATTCGCTCAGGTTGCACAGCTCCGCCGGCCAATAGTTCATCTGCGTGTTGATGTTCGTCGTGTAATCCGAGCACCACGGCGGCTGCACGCGATCGTTCCAGATGCCCTGCAGGTTCGCCGGCTGCGTGCCGGGACGCGACGACGCGATCAGCAAATAGCGGCCATATTGAAAATAAAGCTCCTCGAGCCGGTCGTCGCGCGCGCCTTCCCGGTATCGCGCGAGCCGCTCGTCGGTCGGCGTCTCGTCCGCCGCGTCGGCGCCGCCGCCAAGCGACAGCTCGACGCGGTCGAACAGCGCGCGGTGCTCGGTTTCGTGCCGCTTCCGAAGCGCCGGATACGATGCCGTCGAGGCGGCATCGAGCGTCGCGGCGCACGTCTCCGCGAGCCGGACGGCGCCCGGCTTCGGCATGACGTCGTATCCGGCGAAGTCGGTCGCCGCCGCGAGCAGCAGCGTGACGGCGCGCGCGCCGCGGATGCGCAGCGCTCCGCCGTCTTGCGACAAGGAGCCGCCGTCGACGACGGCGCGCAGCCGGATCGCGAACGACAGCCCCGCGTCGTCTTCGTACTGGATCGAGTACGGGTGGTCGCCGCGATAGTTGTCCGCGATATGCGTCGGCGCGCGACCTTCGAGCAGCAGGTCGCTCCCGGCCGGCCCGACTTCGTGCCGGAGCGGCGAATCGAGCGCCGCGTCGACGTCGACCGGCGCGCCGCCCGCCGTCGTCAAGCGAACGACCAGCGCTTGATCCGGCGCGCTGACGAACGATTCCCGTACGTATGTAACGCCGCCAAGCTCGTACCGGACCTTCGAGACGGCCGTGTCGAGCTCGAGCTCCCGCGCGTACGACGCCGGTTCGCCGTCCGGCGCGTGCAGATCGAGCCGCAAGTCTCCGAGCGGCTCGTACGACTGCACGTTCGCGCCGAGCATCTTGTCGCGCACCAACCGTTCCGCCTCGCCGTATTCGCCCTTCGCGATCAGCTCCCGCGCGGTCTTCAAATACCGCAGCGCCTCGTAGTTGTTCGTGTCGCGCGGGAAGCCCGACCACAGCGTATCCTCGTTCAGCGCGAACCGTTCCTCGCGGACGCCGCCGAAGACCATCGCCCCGAGGCGCCCGTTGCCGAGCGGCAGCGCCTCGTCCCAAGTCGCCGCAGGCCGCTTATACCATAATCGTTGATTTCCCATCGCGTTCGCGCCTCCATTGGTTATCGTGCGGAAAGAGGGAGCCGGCCTCCAGCCCGCTCCCTTCCGCGCGATGAACATCCGCTTGTCGTCATTAGACGGGGAATGCTTCCCCCTCCGTCAAAATCGCAACGCCGCGCGCCGGCACCTCGACGACGCCGCGGCGAGCTTCGCCGGTCAGCGCATCGGTCCAGACGCTCTCTCCGATGTCGGCGCGGGACGCCGTCTTGTTGTGATTGAGGAGGAATAAGATGCGCTTGCCGTCCTTCGTGCGTACGGACGCCTCCAAGCCTTCCGGCGTATCGAGAATCGGACGGATGCCCGCCTTGTCGCACAGGTTCTTCATGAAGCCCTGCAGGAACGCCTTGTCCGGAGACGTCGCGACGTACCACGCCTCGCCTTCGCCGTACCGGTTCACCGTAACGGCCGGCATGCCCTTGTAGAAATCCTCGCCGTACGTCGCGATCGCTTCGGCGCCCTCGAGATGGATGAGGTCGCACAGGATCGAACCGTCGTACGTGCCCTTCAAGGCGCCGACCTCCCCGTTCATCACGATCGGGTTCGTCTGCCCCGGCAGCAGCGCGTCGATCTCCTCGGCCCAGATGCCGAGCACCTTGCGCAGCTCGCCCGGATAGCCGCCGCACGTGACGAGGTCGTTCTCGTTCACGATGCCGCTGAAGAACGTCGTCACGAACGTGCCGCCGCGCTTCACGAACGCTTCGACCTTCGCGGCGAAGCCCGGCTTCACCATGTACATCACCGGCGCGATAACGAGCGAATACTTGTCGAGCGCTTCCTCGACGGAGATCATGTCCGTCTGCACGTTCATCCGGAACAGCGCTTCGTAATATTTATGAACTTCTTCGGGGTAGTTCAGCGCCACGGACGGGCCGCTCGACAGCTCGATCGCCCAGCGATTTTCCCAATCGTATACGATCGCGGCCTTCGACTCGACGCGCGCCTCGAGAATCGAGTCCCCGAGAATACCCAGCTCGCGGCCGAGCTCCGCGCACTCGCGGAACACGCGCGTATGCTCGTGGCCGACGTGCTCGATGACGGCGCCGTGGTATTTTTCGCATGCCCCGATCGAACGGCGCAGCTGGAAGAACATGACCGTGTCCGCGCCGCGCGCGACCGCTTGATAGCTCCATAGGCGCATGACGCCGGGACGCTTCAGCGCGTTGTACGCCTGCCAGTTTTGCTGGCTCGGCGTCTGCTCCATGAGCATGAACGGCTGGCCGCTCTTCAGGCCCCGCATCAGGTCGTGCGTCATCGCGGTGAAGCTTACCGGCGTATCGATCGACGGGTAGTTGTCCCACGAGACGACGTCCATATGCTTCGCCCACTCGAAATAGTCGAGCTCAGGATAGAAGCCCATCAAGTTCGTCGTGACGGGAACGTTCGGGGTGACCTTCTTCAACTCGTCGTATTCGATCTTATAGCATTCCAATAAGCTCTCGGATTGGAAACGTCGGTAGTCGAGCGAGATGCCTTGGAAATTCGAACGGTTGTTGCCCCACTCTTCGCTCAGCTCGTTCGGCGGCACGATTTCGTCGAAATCGTAGAACGTATGGCCCCAGAAGCGCGTGTTCCAAGCGCGGTTGACCGCGTCGAGGCTTCCGTAGCGCCGCTTCAGCCAGACGCGGAACGCGGCGGCGCAATTGTCGCAGTAGCAATAGCCGCCGTACTCGTTCGAGACGTGCCAGATGAGAAGCGCCGGGTGGTCCTTATACCGCTCGGCGAGCTTCGCCGCGAGGCGCGACGCGTATTTGCGGTACGTGTGACTGTTCGGGCAAGAGTTGTGCCGTCCGCCGAACTTCCGCTTGCGGCCCTGCTTGTCGACGCGCAGCACGTCGGGATAGCGCTTCGCCATCCACGCCGGATGCGCGCCGGTCGCGGTCGCGAGGCATACGAATACCCCATCGTTGTGCAAGCGATCGATCGTCGCGTCGAGCGCGGAGAAGTCGTACTCCTCCTCGGACGGCTGAAGGAGCGCCCACGAAAACACGTTGATCGTCGCGACGTCGATGCCCGCGAGCTTGAACATGCGGTTGTCCTCCGCCCACGTCTCGGCATCCCATTGCTCGGGGTTGTAGTCGCCCCCGTACCAAATTTTCGGTAGTTTCTCGTGAATCACCTGTCCGTTCGCCTCCCCGAAATGATGCACGGACGCGGCGGCGAATGACATTCGCCGCCGCGCATCGCGCAAATATGAAATTACAAAGTGATCGTTACCGCTGCTTCCCCGGCGTTCGCCGACACCGTCTTGCCGCCGATCGCGACGCTCCAAGGCTTGTTCGAGCCTTGCGTCTCGACGCGGACCGCGTTGCCCGACCGCGTCGCGCGAGCCGTCATGGCGACCTCGCCCTTCAGATCGTATACGACCGCCGTCGCTTCGCCGCCGTCCGCGAGCTCGAACGCATGGAACGTAATGCCGTCCGTGTAATCGTAGTCCGGACGCTGATCGTTCGCGCCGACCGCGATGAGCGAGTTTTCTTTCACGAGGAACGGCAGCGACATATAACCGTGTTTCTCCTCGCGCCACGAGCCGCCTGTCACAACTTCGCCGGTCATCCAGTTCGTCCAGCGGCCCTTCGGCACGTAGTACTTCGCGATGCCTTGATCGTTGAAGATCGGCGCCACGAGCAGCTTGTCGCCGAGCATGTACTGCCGGTCGAGATAATGGCACGTCGGATCCTCCGGGAACTCGAGCACCATCGCCCGCATCATCGGAATGCCTCTGTCGCGCGCTTCGACCGCGTACGAGAACAGGTGCGGCATCAGCTTCGACTTCAGCTCCGTGAAGTAGCGGAGCACGTCGACCGACTCCTCGTCGAACAGCCACGGCACCCGGTACGATTCGTTCCCGTGGAGCCGGCTGTGAGACGACAGCAAGCCGAAGGCGACCCAACGCTTGTAGATGTCCGCCGGCGCCGTCTTCTCGAAGCCGCTGATGTCGTGGCTCCAGAAGCCGAAGCCGGAGAGGCCGAGGGACAAGCCGCCGCGCAGCGATTCCGCCATGGAATCGTAGTTCGCGGAGCAGTCGCCGCCCCAGTGCACCGGGAACATCTGACCGCCGGCCGTCGCGGAACGCGCGAACAGCATCGCTTCGCCCTTGCCGCGGCGCTCCTCGAGCACGTCGAATACGGCTTTATTATATAACTGCGTGTAATAGTTGTGCATCTTTACCGGATCCGAGCCGTCGAAGTAGACGACGTTCTCCGTCGGAATGCGCTCGCCGAAGTCCGTCTTGAAGCAATCGACGCCCATGTCCATCAAGCGGCGCAGATGCCCTTGATACCAAGCGGTCGCTTCCGGATTCGTGAAGTCGACGAGGCCCATACCGGCTTGCCACAGATCCCATTGCCAGACGTCGCCGTCGGTCGTCTTGACGAGGTAGCCCTTTTCCATCCCTTCCATGAACAGGGGCGACTTCTGCGCGATATACGAGTTGATCCAGACGCAAATGCGAAGGCCGCGGTCCTTCAGACGCTTCAGCATGCCTTCCGGGTCCGGGAACATCGCCGGGTCCCACTCGAAATCGCACCACTGGTACTCCTTCATCCAGAAGCAGTCGAAGTGGAACACGTGCAGCGGAATGTCGCGCTCCGCCATCCCTTCGATGAACGAGTTGACCGTGTTCTCGTCGTAGTCCGTCGTGAACGACGTCGTCAGCCACAAGCCGAACGACCAAGCCGGCGGCAGCGCGGGCTTGCCCGTCAGCTTCGTGTAGTTGTCGAGCACGTCCTTCAGCGAATCGCCGCCGATGACGTAATACTCGAGCGCCTCGCCCTCGACGCTGAAGCCGACCTTCGAGACGACTTCGGAACCGACCTCGAAGGCGACCTTCTCCGGATGATTGACGAAAATGCCGTACCCGCTGCTCGACAAATAGAACGGAATGTTCTTATACGCCTGCTCGCTGCTCGTTCCGCCGTCCTCGTTCCAAATCTCGACCGTCTGGCCGTTCTTAATGAAGTTCGTGAACCGCTCGCCGAGACCGTAGATCTGCTCGCCGACGCCAAGGTCCAGCATCTCGCGGAAATACGTCTTGCCGTTGTCGTCGATATGGCCGACGCCGCGCGTCGCCGAGCCCGTGAGGCGCTTGCCGTTCCGCGCGAACTCCAATCCCCAGTTCGGCGCCGTGCGGATGTTGGCCGTCAGGCTGCCGGTCGTGAAGGCGATGCTCTCTTCGCCGCGTTCGACGCTGACGCTGTGATTGGCCGCACTGTTGATCTGGAACGCCGGGCCGCGGTTGCGTTTGCCTTCATGGTGCGACCAGCGCACGCGGATGACGTTCGGCAGCGGCGAGCTGATCTCCGCCTTAATCAGCGCCGCGTTCAGCGTATCGCCCTTGGTGCGGACTTTCTTCGTAGCGTTGTAAACGGTTACGCCATCCTGCGTTACATTCACGTCGCGCACGTCGACGGGCTGCTCGATGTGAACGCCTTCGCGCAGCATCCAATATCCGTTATTAAATTTCATTAGAATCCCTCCAGTTCCTCACTTATAATGATATTGTCTGATTCATCTCAATTCTGCATCGATTTTGCCCATTATTATAAGGATTTTGACTTCAAGGACGGTGAAATCCATGAATAAAGCGACGTTGAAGGAGAATCGCGTCCACGGCGAGCCTGTCTATCCGGTCAGCACATACCGCTTCTCCTGCGGACCGGAGGAGCCGCTTATGGATTTGCATTGGCACGACGAGCTCGAGTTTCTGCTGCTCGTCGAAGGAGCGGCCGCATTCCGCGTCGATACGGTCGACCTCGAGCTGCGCCCCGGCGAAGCGATGTTCGTGGGCAGCGGCGAGCTGCATTCCGGGCGCGTCCTCGGCGATGCCCCTTGCACGTTCCTCGCCGTCGTCTTCGGCGCCGATCTGTTCGGCGACGTGCGCGAGAAGGTGTACGACCGGTATATTTTCCCGTTAATGCAGCGAAATTATGTCGTTCCTACGAAAATCGGCGCGGAGACGGAGGCGGAACGCGACATCGTCCGGCTGCTGCGCGAGCTGTTCGAAGCGAACGAGGCGGAGGCGCCGATGCGCGAGTTGACGACGAAGGGGCTGCTGCATCTATGCGTCTCCCGGCTGCTCGCGCTCGGCGGGGAGAACCGGCGGGCGGAAGCGCCCGACGGGAGGATCGACCGATTGAAGACGGTGATCGAATATATCGAGGCGAGGTGCGAGGAGTCGATCGCGCTGCGGGAATTGGCCGCGCTTGCGGGGATGAGCGAGGCGTACTTCTGCCGGTTCTTCAAAAAATATACGGCGAAGACGCCCGTGGAGTATGTAAACTCGGTGCGCATCCAGCGATCCGCGGAGCTGCTCCGCCGCACCGACCGCAAAATTATGACGATCGCGCTCGAGGTCGGCTTCAGCAACCTGAACCATTTCAACGGAGAGTTCAAACGCCGCTTCGGCTGCACTCCGTCGGAATTCCGCCGCCGCGCCGCATCCGAATGACTGCAACAACGGACCGATCCGGCGGCTGGAATGGCAGCCCCTGGCCAAAGGGAATCACTTCGGAAAAACCACGCTCCCGACCGTTTCCCCACTGACCAGTAGATAGCTTCTCAAAGCCTGCCCCTGTCCAAAGGAAATCGTCGCGGAAAGAACGGCGATGCAGGCCCCCTCATCCCCCGAAGCGCCGAGCTTCCCCCTTACCCGCCGAGACGCTTCTTATATTCCAAGGGATTCAAACCGTAGTGGTCCTTGAACAGCTTGGAGAAGTGAATACTGTCCTCGTAGCCGACGCTTGCCGAAATTTCATACACCTTCATCGGGGTGGTAAGCAGCAGCTTCTTCGCCTCCTCCATGCGCACGAGCACGACGTAGTGAAGAATGGTCATGCCGGTCTCTTGCTTGAATAAGCTGGCCAAATAAGTGCGGCTCATCGACACGGCGTCGGCCACTTCTTGCAGCGTAATTCGCTCGGCGTAATGCTCGTGAATGTATTGTTTGACCGCCGAGACCATCCGAGTGCCTTGTTTGTTCCGCTGCGCCAGCATGCGGCCGGCGAGCGCTCGCGCTCCCGTCTCCAACCGATGAACCGCCGACAACCGATAATACCGCCGCATGTCCTCCTTCAAGAGGTGCGCCAGCTCGCCGTCGGCGTCCCCCCCTTGCGTCGACGCATCGCTTCCCGGCGTCAGCATGTCGCTCATGACGCGAAGCCACTGCACCGCGAGATGCGGCAGCAAGTAATGCCGGTTCTCCGCCGCTTCCTCCAGCATCTCCAGGGTGTCGACGACCAGCAGCGGGTGCTGCTCGGTCAGCAAGCTTCTCATTTGCTCGCTCCATCGATCGATCATCTCCTTGTATTGAGGCAATCGGTTCACCATGAGTCGGGACGCCTTGAGGTCTCGGCTCTGGTGCAGCTCCGAGATCGTCTTGTCCAGCACCAGCTTCAGATCGGCGGAGTCGACGGGCTTCAGGACGTAATCGACCACCCCTAATCGCAGGCTCCGTTTGACGTAGCCGAAATCGTCATAGCTCGAGACGACGATCGAGGTCATCCACGGATATTTCTCCTTCATCCGGTCGATCAGCTCCAGACCGTCCATGTTCGGCATCCGTACGTCGGTGACGCATACGTCCGCATAATGGCCCTCGAGCCAAGCCAACGCCTCCGCCCCGTCGGCGGCGGTGCCGACGACCGCCGCCGACGCCGCGTATTCTTCGATCTTCTTCGTCAGGCTCATGCGAATCAAGGGTTCGTCGTCGACGATCAGGAACGAGATCATGCGCCCGCCTCCTTCTCGG
>JAPSKX010000130.1 GCA_031181325.1 Paenibacillus sp. | reverse complement strand
GCTTCGAACCCGACCGGAGCATTACCCGCGCGGAAGCGACGAAGCTGCTCGTCGCTTCGCTGCGCGAGCCGCCGGCCGATGCCGCGGGCGAACGCTTCGCGGACGTGGCGGGCGACGCCTGGTACGCGCCTTATGTAGCCGCGGCGGCGAAGCTCGGGCTCGTCGAAGGCGCGGAAGGGAAGTTCCGCCCGAACGATCCGGTGACGCGGGAGGAGCTCGCCGTGCTGCTCGCGCGGTGGCATCGCCTGGCCGGCGGCGCGGACGAGACGGGCGACGCGGGCGCGCTGAACCGCTTCGCCGACGGCGACGCGACGTCCGTCTGGGCCCGCGAGGCGGTCGCGCTGTCGGTGACGCGCGGCTGGCTGCAAGGCGTGGGCGAGACGGAGCTGCAGCCGCTCGGGCAAGCGACCCGCGCGCAAGCGGCCGCGCTGCTGCTGCGCGCGCTCGCCAGCCTCGGCAACGTCACGGAATAAGACTAAGACGGCAAGGCTCCCCGTTCGCGCATGGCGCGGGCGGGGAGCCTTTTCGACGGAATGCAAATAAGCGCCTATCATACGGCACTCCGTGCGATGCTCCTCCCTTCCCGCCGGAACGGCTTCGTATAAAGCGCGCCGGGGATGGCAATGAATGGGGGATAAGGAGGAGGATGCCGATGGCGACGCCGAAGGAAGCAGCGCCGCAGCCGATCTCCGGGAGCATATCCGATAACGTGCAGCGCATGAAGGAAGCTTTCGCCGCCTGCGAGGATTTTCGAATCTCCACATGGAGACTAGGCGCCGAACGGCGGCTGGAGGTCGCCGCGGTATACTTCGAGACGTTAACGTACAGCAATCAAAATCAAAATTTTATGAGGGACGCCTTGAACGATCTCGTCCGGTACGACGTGCTGGAGCAGCGGGAGCGGACGTCCGGCGAATTCGCCGCGTATTTGGACGAGCAGGCGCTGCCGTCGATCCACTTCGCCATGCTCCGTACGTTCGAGCAAGCGATGAACGACGTCCTCGACGGGAAGATCGTCGTCTTCATCGACCGGTGGGACAAGGCGCTCGGCTTCGCGGCGGGAGGCATCGAGACGAGAGCGATGCAGGAGCCGTCCAGCGAGACGGTCATCGCGGGTCCGCATATCGGCACGGTGGAGGATCTCAAGAAGAACATCGGGCTGCTGCGGAGCCGGTTGAGGACGCCTCGGTTCAAGCTCGAAGGGATCGCCGCCGGCGGACATACCCGGTCGGACATCGTGTACGGCTATCTGGACGGCGTGATCGAGCCATCGATACTGAGCGCGTTCCGGGAACGCGTCTCCCGGCTCAGGGACGAGGAAGTGCTGGAGGTGTCCTATGTGGAGGAGATCCTCGAGGAGGCCGTCTACTCGCCGTTCCCGCAATTTCGTCTGACGGAACGTCCGGACACGGCCGTCGCCGCGCTGCTGGAAGGCAAGCTGATCGTGATGGTGCAAGGCTCGGGCTCGATTCTGATCTGCCCGGGATTGTTTACGGAGTTCTTCCAGGCCAACGAAGATTATTACCAACGGACGGCGATTTCCTCCGGTATCCGACTGCTCCGCGTGTTCGCTTGCGGGATCGCGCTGACGCTTCCGGGGATCTACATCTCCTTATCCTCCTTTCATCCCGAATTGATTCCTACGAATTTACTGTTGGCGATTCTCGACTCGAAGGAAGGCATTCCGTTTCCCACGTTCGTCGAAGCGCTGATCATGCAGTTTTTCTTCGAGCTGCTTCGCGAGGCGGGACTCCGGCTTCCGAAGCCGATCGGCTCCGCCGTCAGCATCGTAGGGGCGCTGGTCATCGGGGAAGCGGCGATCAACGCGGGCATCGCCTCGCCGATCATGGTGGTGGTCGTCGCGCTGACGGGCATCGCGTCGTTCGCGATTCCGCAATATAAGATCGCGATCGCTTTCCGTATTTTGCAATTTCCGTTATTGCTGCTGGCGGCAAGCCTGGGGATGTTCGGCATGATGATCGGCATGCTCTGGATCGTGCTCCATATGGCGAATTTGCGCGTCTTGGGGCAGCCGTACTTCGAACCGTTCGCGCCGCTCCGTCCGAAAGCGCTGGAGGACGTCGTCGTGCGGGCGCCGCTCTCGCGACGGATGCGTTCCCCGCGCGGCAAGACGACGTAGCAGCCCTACGTTCCGGAGGTTCAGCGATGAGTGCATATGCGAGATGGGCGAAGATGTGGGTCGCGGCCTGCTGCTTCCTTCTGGCGGGGTGCTGGGACCAAGCCGAATTGTCGGATCGCAGCTTCGTGATGGGAGCGGCGATCGATCTGGCGGAGGACGGTCGGATCAAGCTGACGACGCAAGTGTACAAGCCTGCGCCGAATATGAAGATGGGCAGGCAGGGCGGCGCATATGTCAACATCGTCACGATCGACGACAACCTGTTCGAGGCCGTGCGCGACATCCCGGCTCAATTGGGGCGCAAGGCGCAATGGAGTCATATGCGGGTCATTATCGTCAGCGACGCGTTCGCCAAGCAGCGCAATTTGCTCAAGACGCTCGACTTTTTCTATAGAGACCATGAGACGCGTCTGACCAGCACGTTCCTGATCGCTTCGGGCGAGGCGGGCCAATATTTAGAGATGAAACCGCTCGTGGAAAATACGATCAGCCAGCAAATCAGAGAATCGCAGATGTCTACCGCCCGGGAGGCGGCGAAGAGCGTCCGGACGAACTTGCTGGAGCTCTTCCGACAGCTTCGCAGCGAGACGGGCAATTCGATCGTCCCTTACCTAAAGACGAGCGAACAGAACGAGAAGCACACGGCGGTGCAAGGGGCCGTCCTGGTCGGAACGGAAGGGCTGTTCGTGCCGCTCTCCCCGCGCGATACGGAGGCGCTGAAAATGCTGCAGAATCGGTACACGCGCGGGGTCGTGAAAATCGCCTGCGAGCCCGCGGCGGAAGCGCCGGAGGGGGGGAGCGACATCGTCGAGATGATGCGGCTCCGTTCGAGCATGAAGGTCGAGGCGACGAAGCAACGCGTCGAAATCCGCATGCAGGTTCACATCCAGGCATCGATCGGGGAATTGCAATGCGCGGACGTCGTCGACGAGGCCTCGGAGCGGCGATTCGTCGAACGGGTGGAGCAGGCGTTGGCGCGATCCCTGAAGCAGACGATGGAAGGCATGCAAGCGGAGCGAGCGGACGTGCTCGGCGCCGGAAACTATGTATATGCGCATCAGCCTCGGCTATGGGCGGAGATCAAGAAGGATTGGGACGATCGGTTCGCCGAAGCCGACGTGCAGATCGACGTGGACGTCTCGATGACGAATACGGGAATGATTACCGGGAAAAGCGCCGGCTCCGACAGGAGGTAACGGTTATGCTCGAGAAGATAGCAGTGCTGTCGATCGTGTTCGGGCTGATCCTTGCGGTCGACCGGGCCGACTGGAAGAGGAGCGGCCGCCGCGAGCGCGCGGTGTATCTCGCGACGCTCGGCTTCGCCGCCTATCTCGGATTGGATTATGCGATGGAGGCGAAGCTGCCTCATCTGGACGAGCTCGTCGATTGGCTGTTCACGCCGCCCGCGAGCCGCATCGTCGACGCACTGAAAACCCACGGCTGAAAGGGGGAACCGCCTTGGAAATCCGGGATACGGTAACGCCCTGGCAGATGAGCGTATTGCTGTTCGCCTTCATGACCGGCTCGTCCATCGTCTTCGTCCCCGGCATCTTGGTCGGGTTCGCGCATAACGGGGCATGGATTTCGCTGCTGGTTTCCATGTCGGCTTCGCTCGCGCTGATCGGCTGCGTCGCGTATCTGCATCGCCGGCATGAGGGCCTCACCTACGTCCAATACAGCCGCAAGACGGTCGGGAAGCTCGGCGCCGCGATGCTGGCCGCGCCGCTCGCCCTGTATTTGACGCTGATCGTCGCTTGGGTGACGATGGGGGTCAGCGACTTCATGAACAGCACCAGCATGCGAAATACGCCGCCCTATGTCTTCCATTCCCTGATTTTGGCGACCGCCGCCATGACCGTACGATCCGGCTTCGAGGTCATGACCCGCATCACGGTGCTGCAGATCGGCATCCTGCTCTTTTTCGTCGTCTGCATCTTGGTGCTGTCGGCCCCCAATTATAACCCGGATTACCTTCTCCCGGTGCTTCCCGAGGGCCTCCTTCCGGTGCTGCACGGGAGCTACTTCACGTACGGATTTCCGCATGCCGAAGTCGTCGTATTCGCGATGCTGCTGTATCGAACGAAGCATTCGCCGCATGCGGCGCTCCGCAACGGGCTGTTCGTCGCCGTACTGGCGAACGGCATCTTATTGCTCGTCTCCACGCTGTGCGCGATCATGGTATTCGGCCCGGTGACGACGGAGATGAAATACTCCTTGTTCGGCGTATCCCGCTTGATCGATATCGGGGAGTTCTTCCAACGAATCGAATCCGTCATCGGGATCTCCTTGATCGCGGGCTCGTACCTGAAGACGACGATCGCGTTGTACGCGCTGAACGCCTTGGTTACGCAGCTGTTTCGTCTGAAGGACGAGAAGCTGCTGGTGTTGCCTCTTACGGCGATCTGCTTCTTGACGACGCTGGTCATGTTCGAGAACGATGCGGAATTTATTGCGAAATTTACCGAGGTGCTGCCCGTCATCAATGTATTTTGCGCGGTGCTTCCATTGCTTCTAGTGTTTGCGTTGTCCGTGATTCGGAAGTCTTAATCGAGGGGGTTCTATCTTCCTAGCAGGAAAAAGGTAGCGCAAATCTTGTCGATTCTGGTAATGTGGAATTATCAAGATTGCCAGTGGGAGAGGAACGCAATGAAGATCAGGACATCGGTCGCCGCGTGGATCGCCGCGTCGCTCGCCTTCGCGGTGTGCGCCCCGCCCGCGCAAGCGGCCGCCTTGACGTACGACGACGTCGTACGCGACGCGCCATGGGCGCTCGCTCCCGTCGCCGAGCTCGTGCAGCGGGAGATCTTTACCGGATACGAGGACGGCAGCTTCCGGCCGAATCGGTCGGTATCGCGCATCGAGACGATCGTCGCGACCGTTCGGCACATGGGCTTGAAGGACAAAGCGGAAGCGCCGGAGGCGGCGCTCGCGAAGCTTCGGGCGAAAGACGCCGAGCTGCTCTCGAAGAGTTACGGCTGGGCTGTAGGCTACGTCGCGACGGCCCAGCGGGAGAAGCTGTTGGTCGACCCCGGCGCGGCGATCGTACCCGATGCGGCGGCCGACCGGCTGTGGACGACTATACTGCTCGTACGAGCGATGGGGCTGGAGCGGGACGCGAAGCGAATGGCGAACGAGACG
Source organism: Paenibacillus sp. (assembly GCA_031181325.1). Taxonomy (GTDB): domain Bacteria; phylum Bacillota; class Bacilli; order Paenibacillales; family YIM-B00363; genus Paenibacillus_AE. The sequence goes on along the minus strand of JAPSKX010000130.1, from coordinate 8,962 downwards.
CTGACCTTCAAGGATGCGGGGGAGATCCCGGCGGAAGCGGTCGGTTATGTCGCCGCGGCGGTCGCGAATCAGCTTGTGACCGGCTACGAAGACAATTCGTTCCGTCCGAAGAAGGAAGTCAGCCGCGCCGAGTTGGCCGCAATGTTGGACCGCGCCGGCCGGCTGCTCCCGGTCTCGTACACATCTTACCTGGAACTCGATGCCTCCATAGGCTCCATATCGAACGGCAAGGTGACGCTGCGGAAGGACGGCGCCTCGAACTCGTTCAGCCTTCGCGAAGGCGCGACCTTCGTCCGCGAAGGCCGCCTTGTCGACGTCGGAGCGCTGCGGTCCGGCGATCAAGTGAGCGCCGTGGTGAACGGGGCTGTATTGGTGCATGTGACCGTCACCCAGCCCGCGGCCGCGGCGCCGCCGGCGGCGGCTGACGCTTCGGGCGGCGCTCCGGGCAGTGCTCCGGGCGGTGCGGAAACCGGCGCGGGCGGGGCGCCTGCCGTCGACGGCGAGAAGAAGGGGCGGATCGCTTCGCTTTTCTCCGATCGATTGATGCTCGACGAGCGCGGCGTCTTCACGACGTATCCGATTCAAGACGGCGCTGCGGTGACGCTCGCCGGGAAGGCGGCGGACCGGAGCGCTCTTGCCTTAGGCGATCAGGTCACCGTGACGGTCGCGCAGGGCGAGGTGACGCGCATCGTCGCCGAACGGACGACGCGGATCGAGAACGGGCGCCTCAGCGGGACGGTGGCGGCCGTAGGGGAAGGAACGCTGTCCATCATGGCTCAAGGCGTCGCGGAAACCTACCCGGTAAGCAAGGACGTGCGGGTCACCGTCAATTCCCGATCCGGCGCTTGGAGCCATGTCGGGCACGGCGATCAGGTGTCGGCGTCGATCCAGAACGGCGAAGTCATCTCTGTGAGCCTGAAGAAGTTGACGCCGGTCTCCACCGAAGCCAAAGGATACGTCGCGATGGTCTCGAAGAAGCAGGTGAGCGTGGCATCGAACGGCCGCACCTCAGGGTACTCGCTCCATGAGGATGCTACGCTGATCCGCGAGGGCCGCGAAGTCGGGGTCGATGCGCTGCGTCCCGGCGACGAAGTCGACATCGTCCTCTGGGACGATGAGCTGTTCTTCCTGAACGTCGTCACGCCGGTGGACGAGGAGGAGTTTTCCGTCATACAGGGCGTATTTATGGGCAGCAAGACGAAAGACAAGCGCATGACGGAAATCATCGTGGCGGTGGATTACGGGGGCAACAAGATTTCCCGTACCTTCCCGGTCGATAAGAGTTCGGTGATCGTGGACAGCACAGGGGTGACGGAAAACCCCGCCTATCGATTTAACCGGACGATGCTGGAAGTGGTGGTGTCGGACGGCGTCGCCGTTCACGTCTCCGAGAAATAACGTCAAGAAGCCCCAAGGATCGTTCGATCCGTGGGGCTTCCTTCATGTTGTTACCGCATTATTGTGCCTTGGACGCCAACGCTTCCGGGATGTAATCGCCTTCGATCAGCTGATTCTCGATTTCCGGGGCGTGCTTCTCGAAGCACTTGCAATAGTAATCCTTCCGGCAGATCGTGCAAGGAATGTTCAGCAAGCGATTGACGCCGGTGATCTTCCACTCGGGATCGCGGCTCATGAATACGCGGGCTTTCGACCGGTCCGTGAACGTCACGATAAACTGGTACAGCCCTAATTCTTCATTATGATCGGACAACGAGACGGTATCCACAGCGAGTTTCGTTTTCAAGACGGATGGCTCCTTTGTTGTACAGACTATCGTAATACATAAGTTTACTCATTATCGCCTATTCTTGTCAAAAGCATACCGACTATGAGTCCGTTCCCGTTCCGTCTCGAGCGCCGGCCGCCGTCAGCACAGGAAAGCCAAGCACCTTCTTCAAGTCGTTCAACTCCCGGCGCAAGACGCGGACCTGCTGCCGCAGGGAGACGACTTCTTCTTCCAGTCTTGCGTAACCCGGTTCCGTCCCCTTGCGTTCGCCGTCCGCAGCCGGAGCGGATTCGTCGAACAGCGTCACCGGAGGAAGCGAGGGCTTGCGCCGCTGCAGGAGCGACTCGAATTCGCCCTTCTCGTACTTCGCGATGAAGGCTTGCAGCGCCTCCGCTTGAATTTTCCAACCGATTCTGCGATTCTCAGGAGGTGCCGCTTGGATGAACCCTTCGTTCAGCCACTTGCGTACTTCTTGCTTGTCTCGGGCGATGCCGCGCTCCTTCAGCAGCTGGAACGCGTCCCGCACGTTATACGTTAACATTAATACCCTCCCAGCGTATTGGAAAATGTTGATAACTCTATTATAAAAAAGATAGCCTGAATCATCAATCGTCGCGTATAAAGTCTAACGAACCGGAAGGACGTGCAATCGATGTCGGACGGCGAATGGCGCATTGTAGAGAGCAAGAAGACGAAGTACCGTTATTTCGAGATCGTTGAGGAACAGGTTGCCACCTTCCAAGGCCGCGAGGTGCGCATGGAATACGCACGGATGCCGGAAGGGGTATGCATCTTGCCCTTGCTCGACGACGGGCGCTCCGTCGTCTGCCTCAGGCAGTACCGTCATGCAATCCGGTCGTGGCAGTGGGAGCTGCCGGCCGGCGGCGTCGATGCCGGCGTCGACCCGCTCGAGATGGCGAAGCGCGAGCTGGCGGAGGAGACGGGGTACTCGGCGTCCGTCTGGACGCCGCTGGGGGGCGTCTACCCGTCCTTCGGCTCCACCGACCAGCTCATCCATCTGTACGCGGCAGAGGGCCTGACGGCCGGCCTGCAGCGTCTGGAGCCGGGCGAGGAGCTGGAGGTCGTCGTCCTGCCCATGAAGCGGTTCCGCGAGCTCGTCGTCAGCGGCGAGCTGCGGCACGGCGCGGCGCTCGCCTGCGTCGCGCGATGGTGGGCGATGGGGAGGTAAGAGAGGGCCCGCCGAATGTCGGCGGGCCCTGCGGTTGGTTATTTATGGTATGAAATCGATCGACCTCAACCAACGATGCAGCATAGCGGCCGATTGAGCGCGTGTCGCGTCGCCTTTGGGCGCCAACGTCGTGGAGGTCATGCCTTCGACGATGCCTTCTTTCACGGCGACGGCCATATAGATGCGCGCCCAATCGAGGGCGTCGGCGTCGCTGTACCCGTCCAGCAGCGAATCGATCTGCGCGGTCGTTAGGAACATCTGCGGCGGGAAGCCGTTCACGTATTCCATCGCGCGCGTAATCATCGCCGCTATCTCCTCGCGGGCGATCGTCGCGTTCGGACGGAACGAGCCGTCCGGGTAGCCTTCGATCAGTCCCGCGTCAATTGCGCTGCGCACCGCGTCAGCGAACCAATCGACGCCGCGAACGTCGGTGAAGCTTGCTGCGACGGATGCTTCCGTCCGAGCGGTCGACGTAAGTCCCAACGCTCGCACCAGCAACGTCGCGAACTCCGCTCGCGTGATCGCGCGGTCCGGTTCGTACCGGTTCGCGCCGACGCCTTCCACGACATAGCGGCCCGCCATTCGTTCGATGTCCTCCCGGGCCCAATGCGAGCCGATGTCGTCGAACGTCTTCGTCCGTTCTACGACGGCGTACGTGCCGTTCCCCGGGCGCTTGAGCACGGCGGCCGTCGCACGGCCGTCATCGTCTACGGCGAGCGCCGTCGGCACGAATTGCGGCTCATCGCCGCCTAACAGCACGCCGGTCAGCCGCGTCGGATCGTCGGGCGCGTCCATCGGCAGCGTCCGATCGACGTACGTTCCGTCGAAGTCGTCGATCGCCGCGGTACGCCCTTCGTCGCCGACGGCCGCGACTTCGAACGCGACGATGTCGGACCGCAGCCGAGCGCCGCTTCGTTCGATCGCTTCCGCCGCTTGATCCCTCTTCTCGCCGTCGAGCGGCTCGATTCCGACACGGATGAGCAGCTCCACCGGCTCCGTGTCGGTCCGTTCGGCGAGCGCTTCGAAGTGAAGCACGGCGACAGGCAGCGCGAGGGTGATGCCGTCTTTTTCGATTACAAGCAAGGTTCCTCCCTGCGCGTCCATCAGCACGTTCGCCGGCAGCAGCACGTAAGTGCCCTCGAGAGAAATCGTTACGATTTGCTCTTTCATCAGTGCGGCCGCGAGGGCGCTCTCCGAAATCGTACCGTCCTCATTCGCCGTCAAGCCGCCGGACGGATTCGTCGGCAATGGAGGCAGGTATCCGCCGCCGCCGCCTCTACCTCCGCCCGGTCGAGCCGTCCAAGTCACCTCGTACGGGGCGCTCGTGATCATTCCCGACCCGTCGGGGTCGGCGTACGAGCTGGTCAGCCGGAGTTTATCATATACGCTCTTCGTTACGGTATGTGTAAAATCATAGCGGTCGTAGACGGCGTTCCCCACCGTATAATTCCCGGTGGGAGCCGATAAGTATACGCTGTCGATGACAAGTTCGCGCTCGTCCAAAATGTTCAAATACACATTCCCCGTCACCGTCTCGTCGGTGTACACGCTGGCCGTAACGGTGCCGGTCGTCTTGTCGTACGACGCCTGAAAGATGTACGCCTGCGCGAACGCGAGCAGCGGCAGCGCCATCGAGAGCAGCAGCAGCCCGGCGGTCGCCGCGGCGCCTTTGGCGATATTGTTGCGGTTCAACCGAATCAAATGCTTTCCCTCCTCATGTCATCCCTTTCTACATCCTCCTGGTTCGCTCGTTATCCCGGTGCATCTAACTGTTTTTGTGAGTGATATTTCTGGGAATCACCTCCTAGTGGAAAACGTTCGGGCGGGAGAAAGGATTTGTGAGGGTGGATCCGCATAAAATCCGGTATAGAAAAAGCCCCGAAGCATTCGCTTCGGGGCTTTTTCTAACGTTAATGAGTAAAGAAATTACTCGTTGATGAAGTCAACGTTTACCAAGAAACGCTGGATCATCGTCGTCGCTTCAGCGCGCGTTGCCGTTTTCGTAGGACCGAACGTGCCGTCTTCGTAGCCGTTCACGATACCTGCTTCTACAGCAGCCGCGATTTCGTCGTTCGCCCATACGATGCTGTCTGCATCGGAGAATGCTGCGAGGACGCTTGCGCTTGCGGACAATTCCTTACCTGCATATGCGCTAGCGCGTACGACCATAGCCGCAAGCTCTTCACGCGTGATGACCTTGTTCGGCTTGAACGTGCCGTCTTCATAGCCGTTCACGATGCCAGCGTCAGCTGCAAGCGCAACTGCGCCTTCGAACCAATCGTTCGCAGATACATCGGAGAAGTCGGCATCCGCTGCCGCTTTACCGTTCAGACCGAGTGCACGAACGACCAACGTCGCGAATTCCGCGCGCGTAATGCTGCGGTCCGGACCGAAGGAACCGTCCTCGTAGCCTTCAACGATCAGCTTGTTCGCGATCGTCTCGACATATTCTTGCGCCCAGTGGCCGTTCACGTCGTCGAAGCTAAGTTCGAGATCAAGAACGACATAGATGGAGTTCGTCGTGCTCTTCAGCTTCGCTACGCCGTTAGCGAACGTAGACGGGATGAAGGAGAACTCGCCCGTAGCCGGGTCGTAGAGTGCGCCCGTGCTAGCGGCATCTTCCGAAACGTTGATCGTACGTTCTACATACGTCGAACCGAAGTCCGTCACCGCTACGGTTTTGCCTGCTGCTTCTGCTGCTACGCCGAACTCTGCGGAGCCGACAACGTTACCGCCGAAAGCCGATGCCGCGTCGTTCACGTCCGAAGCCTCGCTGTCCGACAGCTTTGCGATCGTAATCACGATGTTCAGCGCGCTGACTTCAACGCCAAGCTCTTCAGCCAATGCATCGAAGTCCAGTACATCAACCGGCAACGAGTAAGAGCCCGTTGCGTTCTTGATGACGACAATAGCCCCAGCCGGCGCGTTCACAAGCGCGGACGCAGGAAGCGTTGCGGATTCGCCGTTGATCGTGAACGTTGCCACGTTACCGTTAGCGAATGCAGCCGCAATTTGCGATGCGCTCAGCGTGGTGTTGCCGGACGGAGATGCGATACCGCCGCCGCCACCGCCGCGACGATTGGATTGAACCTGTCTATATACGGCATCCGAAACCCCAAGATAGTCCCCATCAGCATTAAATGCCTTAAGAACGATCGGATTGTATGTAGAATCTATAACAGAATTGGACGTAAAGTTATAGTTATACACACTGTTTGTAACATCGTAGCTATAAGCCGACGTCGTTACAGAAATCTTAAGATCTGGATAAGATGTCCCGTAAACAGAGTTTTTAACTCCATACACAGAAACATTAACCGTATTCCCTTGGTTTGCCGTTGAATACACAGTGCCCGAAACTGTACCATTGGGATAGAAAATAACATTTTTAAAATATGCAGTCCCAGCAAACGCTAACACTGGCAACATTGTCGACAGCAACAACATAGTTGCTAGCAAACCACTGGCCTTCTTCATAACAGAAGATTTCAAGAACTTCTCACTCCTAATAATTTTGCTTTGATCATATAATTTTCCAATACGCATACTTACACCTCCCTTCGAAAATTATGGTAATCAGTAAATATAATAGCATGCATATGGAAAGTTTAAAAGAGATTATATTTGGGGAAAACTTTCCACCACATTACATATATTTTGTATGTGCTCGTGAGAAAATTTTATTGAAGTAGATCGCGGGCTAAGGGATGTCCATTGATTCCCTAAATAATTGAGATGATGTCGATCCCTATATATGTGTCTTGATATACGCTTGTAATAAACTTATACTTAGCATATATTTTATCGATTAATGTAACTATTTGTCTAAAGAACGATAATATTAAGGAGAGGTATTTTTGGGATGTATACAGAATTAAGTTTTTTTGATATGTTTACAAAAGTTTGGAAAAAAAAATTTATTATTGCCGTCGTGTTAATAGGGAGTTTGATCTTATCTTTGATTTATAATTTTCTACTTGTTGAGAAGGAGTATGAAGCAAAATCATATGTCACTTTCGTCAATCAGTCGGAAGATGCAATGGAAGTTCAATCTTATGCTCAATTGATTAAAAGCGATGCGATTCTAACCAAAGTAATAAATAAGCTCTCTTTAAATAAGGAATTTGACGAATTAGAGCAGAGCATCGAAGTGAATTTTTCCGGAAACTCGAACGTTGTACAAATCATTGTAAGAGATGTGAATTCAGTTCAAGTGGTAAAAATTGCAAACATGATAGCTTACGAGACTGGATTTACAGTGGAAATGGCAAAAAGATCGGCGGAAATCTCTGAGTCTCGCAAGGTACTTAATAGAGTAAATGAGGAGTTAGAATTAATTACAGCGCAGCTTGGACAAGTTGAAGGACAGCTTCAAGATACCCCAGAAAAGCTGACTGTCAAAAGAAGTCTATCAGACGACGGTTTCATGAAATCGTTAGTTGAATCTCGCACGGAAGAGGACCTCACTTCCTTGTTGCTCGAGACGGAAGAACTTAATCCGCTTTATGTCGATTTGAAGCGCCAAGAATCCGAGTTGCGTATTTCCTTAGATAAATTGGAGGCGGAAAAAGCAATCCACGAAAGACGTATTACTAACAACGAGGAAAAGATAGTATTGCTTCAAACGTTAGGATTGCCGGAGACGGATGCGGGGGCAATGGCCTTGATTAACCGTTTCAATACGACATTTATCACACCAGGAGTCAGTGCCGGAGTTGCCCGCGAAGACAAGGTTTTGAACTCGGTGTTAATCTCAATGATTTTTACTGTTCTAGCGTGTTTCTTTGTCTACATTAGGGCATTATATGTTAACAATTATGCTGCTAAAGAAATGTAGTGAAGTCCAAAAGAAGAGACTCATTGTATTGCACCGACGGGTGATATAATGAGTTATTTCTTTTAAGAGACGAACTGGAAAAGGTGAACATAAATGTTGAAAAGAAAAGCAATTCATATAGTGCTTGACATGGTGGTTGTCTCTTTGTCCGTCGTGTTCGCTTACATGCTAAGGTTTGATTTTGTAGTTGAAACGCAGTATTCAGCATACTATCCATATGTTCTTTCTCTAATGGTCCTTTTAGCTATTTCTTGCTTTTCGTATTTTAAGATTTACAAGCGGGCGTGGAAATATGCCGGTATAGAGGATTATTTATCGATTCTTAAAGCAGTCTGTTTATCGGTGGGACTTTTCTATTTAGCACATCACTTTGTGATAAATTATTTTTTCAGAAATATTATCGTTCCTCGAAGCGTGGTCATTCTATCCGCTCTTATCATGTTGATAACCATAACTGGCACAAGAATTGTTGTACGTTTGACGGCAGTAGGTAATGGTAAGATCAAGCCACATCAAAGAAGAGTCTTAATCGTTGGAGCCGGGGAAGCAGGCACTTTAGTCGTTAAGGAATTAAAGACAGCAGGGTCCTCTATGTATCCAGTAGCAATTGTCGACGACGATTCAAAGAAACATAATCTGGAGGTGCTTGGTATTCCAGTTGTTGGGGGAAGGGAGCGAATTCCTACTGTCGTAAGTGATTTTGCGGTAAACGACATCGTTATAGCCCTGCCGTCGGCGTCAAGAAACGAAATATCGGAGTTGCTTAATGTATGTAAAAATACAGGATGTCAAATTAAAATATTGCCAAGTATAAAGGATATTTTTAATGGAAAAGTTTCACTTACGATGATAAGGGATGTTAGTGTCGAGGATTTATTGGGGCGCGAGCCGATTGCTTTAAATCAAAGTGAAATATGCCACTACTTACAAGATAAAACTGTTCTGATCACGGGCGCTGGTGGTTCCATTGGTTCCGAATTGTCTCGGCAGGTTTCCAGTTTTTCTCCAGCTAGGTTGTTATTGCTGGGACATGGAGAAAATAGTATCTATGAGATTGAGATGGAACTGAAAGTTAAGTGTAAGTCCTTAGAAATAATTCCGATTATCGCTGATATTCAGGACAAGGAAAGATTGCAAGAAGTTTTTATGAAATACCGTCCGCAAGTTGTGTTTCATGCTGCGGCACATAAACACGTACCTTTGATGGAAC
>JAPSKX010000129.1 GCA_031181325.1 Paenibacillus sp. | reverse complement strand
GATCGAAAATCACAGCGTCGAGTACAAAGCGTTAATGGAACAATTTCCGCTGCTCCGCACGCTCGGGACGAAGTCCGACGGAAAACTATACGAATTCGGCCGCGTATTGGGATACATCCCGGGGACCTTCCTGTTTATTCGCGAGGATTGGCTGAACAAACTCGGTCTGAAATCGCCGGAGACGATGGATGAAGCGTTCGAGGTAATGAAGGCGTTTGCAAAGCAAGATCCGGACGGCAACGGGAAGGACGATACGTTCGGTACGAATGTAAGCGGCGCCGCCTGGATCGGAACGGCGTTCCAAGACACCGGGTGGATCATCGAGAACGGGACGATGAAGAAGGATTGGGATCGGGCGAAAGCCGCGGCCGCTTATAAGAAACGGTTATTCGACGAAGGCATCGTCGACAAGGATTATTTAACGGATAAGAACGGCGAGAAATCGATGCAAGACTTCGTGTCCGGCAAGATCGGCTTGTACGGGTACATGGGGAACGTCGTTCAAGTCTATAACAACTACGAGACGCTGAAGAAAAACGTGCCGGACGCGAAATTGGCGGTCATCGCGATTCCTCGCAGCGAATTCGGGCAATTCAGCCCGGAATTCAATCCCCCCATCCAAATGACGGGCGTCGTGAACGTTACGGCGAAGGAACCGGAAGGGATTGTGAAATACGTAGACTTCATGAGCGCCGAATCGACGATCCATACGTTCAAATACGGCCTGCCGGACGTGCACTATAAGCTAGAGGACGGGAAGGAGGTCGTCGTCGATCAGGAGAAATACGATAAGGAAGTAAGCTGGCTCGGCGACTTCCGCATGCTGGGCGGCCAGCATTTGATCAACGAATACGAAAAGTATTTGAGCGACTTGGATCTCGCGAAGCCGCTCGATAAAGAAGTGCACGATATGATGACGAAGGCGTTCGATCTGTATATTTCGATAGAACGGCCGATTCCGAACGTAACGCTCGGCCAATATTTGCCGGGCCTCCCGAACGACTTGCAATTTATCGCGAACAACACGAACGCGCCGATTACCGACTTGTTGAACAAATCGATCGTCAGCGGGAGCTCGTACACCGCGGAGCAAGCGTTGGAGGAAGCGAAGCAGCTATGGACCTCGTCGGGCGGAGCGAAGCTCGAGGAATGGTACGCGAAGTGGTATCAGGAGAACAAAGACACCTGGGTGTTCACGGAAGATTTGTACGGGATGGAATTTTAAATCGACCATAGGTTGCCGTCCTATGGGCGCCGCTCGGCGCTCATAGGACTTCTGCCGTTTCCGGGGGGCGTTCTCATGAAAACGAGGTCTTGGTATAAGCGTCTGCTCTTCGCTTATTTGCCGATCTTTTATTTCGTCGTCGTCTTCTTGGGGATCGTGTTTTTTATGACGATCCGGCAGATGGCGAACGCCCAAATGGCGCATTCCAGCGAAACCTACGCCAAGCATGTCATGCAAACGGTCGAATCCACGCTGGAAAACATCGATCTCCTCGTTATTCGAGAAATTAACGCGAACGAGGATATGCAGAATTATTTATACGCGAACAGCATGCGCAATCTGAACGAGCACCTGCTTTACAGCCGGGTGTCCGAAAAGCTGCGGAGCTTGAGGTTGAATTTTCCGATGATCGACTCGATCTATTACTACCGTATCGCCGATCGGAGGGCGTTAAGCACCAGCGCCCTGCTGCCCATAGAGTATTTCGGAGATCGGCAATTCGCGGAGCGGCTCGCGAACGGCGACATTCCTTACACGTGGACGGGCGTTCGCGAATATAAGCTGTTCGCCGACGACCGGCGCTCGGAGCCTGTCGTCTCCTTGGTCAAGAAGGTGCCGCTGCTGTCGACCGCGGACGGCTTCGTCGTCGTGAACGTCTCCACGGAGGCGCTGGGGGAGATGGTCCGTCAGATGAGCGCCCAAGACATCAGTTACATTACCATTCGCGACGGGGAGGGCAACGTCGTTCTCTCCACCGGCGAGGACGGCGGGGACGCGTTGTCCGTCGTTCGGTCCGATTATTCCGGCTGGGAAGTCCGAAGCGGACTGCGCGGCGCTTCTTTCTACGGGTTCCTCAACGAATTTTTCTTCGGCTGGGTTCTCGTGGGATTGGTAACCATTGCGCTGGGGACCGTCGGGATCGTCCTGTTCGCGCGCAGATATACTTCCCCGATCGACGCCATCCTGCTGCGCATTACGCATTATTTCAAAGGCAAGTCGCAGGAGCTTCCGGAGCTGCTCGGCGACAATCCCCGGTTCATCGAAAACATGGTCGACCACTTGATCGCCGCAGCGAATCAATACAGCGACGCTCATAAAGAAAACCTTCTCTATCGCAAGAGGCGGCTGTTCGCGGAATGGGTCGGCGGAGAACGCGCCATGGATCGGGAAGCGTGGACGAAGGAGATGACGGAGGTCGGGCTCGAGACCGCGTTCCGACGGCGATACGTCGCGTCGCTCGAAATTCACCGGTATGCGGCCATATGCGAAAAATACAGCTACCGCGATCAGTATTTGTTTACTTACGTGATCGAGAGCGTCGTCGGCGAGATCGGCGCCGAGGGGGGATGCGACGTATGGGCCGAGTGGCTCGAATCGGGTAAGCTCACCGTCTTGCTTCAATTCAAGGACGACGCGGACGATTCGGACCGGACCGTCGCGGCGCTCTGCGAACGCATGAGGAGATGGATCGACGAGAACCTCGAGTACACCGTCTCGATCGGCATCGGCCGCGGCGTCGCGGCATGGAGCGACGTCCCCGTATCGTTCGACGAAGCGGGGAAGGCGCTGCGGGAAAAGCCGGTCGACGGCAATGCGACGATCGCGTATTGGGACGTGCTTCGGCAGGAGCGCAGCGGGGCTGCCGATTATATCAAGTCTGTGCATACGATCGTAGAGAGCTTCAAGCGGCGAGACCCTTCCTGGGAACCGGCGCTCGTTCGGTTCATGGAAGAGCTCGCCCTTCGGTTGAACGTACGGCAGGACGTCGATCACCTCATGACCTACTTATTGTTCAACATGTCCAACGCGTTCGCCGACATGCCGGCCGCTTACAAAGAGATTTGGGACGAGGCGGAAGCTCGCTTAAAGAACGAGCTGCAGCTGTACGATTCCGTCGAACGGCTCGGCGAGGGCTTCCTCCGGCAGCTGCGGGACGTCGCCGAGCGCGTCGAGAAGCTTCGCAACGTCCGCGTCCATCAGGAAGCGCTTCAACGCGTGAAGTCGTACATCGAGGAGCATGCGGGCGATCCGAGCCTATCGCTGGGGCTATTAAGCGAGCAGTTCCAGATGAATCAAAGCTATATGAGCCGCATGTTCAAAGAAGAGTTCGGGGAAAACTTCGTCGACTACTTGGCGAACATTCGGATCGTACGTTCGAAAGAGCTGCTGCGAACGACGGATTTGCCGATTCACGAAATCGCGGCGCGGGTCGGCTATCAGTATACCTTTTCGTTTAACCGGGTGTTCAAACGGATGGTCGGCGTTACGCCGGGCGAATTTCGGAAACAGTCGCAGCCGGGCGAGACGCGGGAGCACGCGTCAGCGCGACTGGAAGGAGCGGGAGAAGCATGACGAAACGATGGCAGGCGGTTTGGTTGACGGATCCGGATTTCTTGGGCATGCCCAAGCCGGACTTGTTTCATAAGGAGGTCGCGAGCGCTTCGGCGCCTTCGCACGCGCCGGAGCTGCGGCATCACCATTGGTACGTAAGGACGACGTTCGAGGTGAACGATATGACGCCGGACAGAGGACCGGTGTATTTAGACATCTCGGCCGACGATTATTACAAGGTTTATATTAACGGCGTCTTCGCTGCGCAGGGCCCGGCGCAGAGCGATACGAAGCATTATTACTACAATCGTGTGGACATCCGGGACGCGCTTCGGCCGGGGACGAATGCCATCGCCGTCCACGTCTATTATCAGGGGCTGCGGAATCGCGCGTACAACAGCGCCGACTACAGACAAGGTGCGATCGCGGAGATTTGGGACGGGGATACGCTGCTCGCGAAGACCGACGAAACCTGGAAGGCCATCCGCGCGATGGACAATCGGCCGGGCGAAGCGTTCGGATACGAGACGCAGTTTACGGAGCATCTCGATTCGCGCGCGTCGATCCCGCGTTGGAAGGATGTCGACTTCGACGCCGCCGGGTGGTCGAACGCCGCGGTCGACGCGAACGCCGAGTACGAATTCGCGCTGCAGCCGACGCCGACGCTCGCCGTGTACGAGAAGAAGCCGGTTCATACGGAGCGGCGCGCTCCCGGTCGTTACGCGATCGATTTCGGCGAAGAAGTGACCGGTCAATTTTCGATGAAAGCGAAGGGGGAAGCCGGGGCGACGGTTGAGATTTTATCCGGCGAAGAGCTGTCGGCAGACGGCGAGTCCGTTCGCTACGAGCTTCGCTGCAATTGCTTCTATCGCGATACGTGGACGTTGTCCGGCGGGGAGGACGCGTTCGAGACGTACGATTATAAGGGATTCCGTTACGTAGAGGTCCGGGGCCCGGAAGAGGCGCTGCGGCCGGATTCGTTCCTTGCGGTGGTCCGGCATTATCCGCTCGAGGAGGATCGCTGTACGTTCCTCTGCTCGGACGAACGGACGAACCGAATATTCGACATCTGCAAGAACGGGGTGAAATACGGCTCGCAGGAAAATTATGTCGATTGCCCGACCCGGGAGAAGGGGCAGTATTTGGGCGACAACACGGTGATCGGGCATTCGCATATGCTGATCAGCGGGGACCCTAGACTGTATCGGAAGGCGATCGAGCAGTTCGCTCGCAGCGCTTCCGTGTGCGAGGGGTTGATGGCCGTCGTGCCGGGCCACTTCATGCAGGAAATCGCCGACTTCTCGCTGCAGTGGCCGATGCAGCTTCTGGAATATTACCGGTACAGCGGGGACCTCGACTTTCTGAAGCGGATGTATCCCCAAGTGGAGCGACTGCTGCGTTATTTCGAGAGGTACGAACGGGAAGACGGATTGCTGCGCGACGTCTTCGACAAGTGGAATCTAGTCGATTGGCCGCAGGAGCTGAGGGACGGGTACGACTTCGAGCTTACTCGGCCCGTAGGTCCGGGCTGTCATAATGTCGTGAACGCGTTCTACCTAGGCTGCGTTCAAGCGGCGAACGACATTCGCGGCCTGCTCGGCATCGCCGGCGACGATCGGCTGACCGAGCTGAAGAACAGCTATATCGCAGCTTTCTACGATCCAGCCGCCGGATTGTTCGTCGACGCGGAAGGGAGCCGCCACCATGCGCTGCATTCGAACGCGCTTCCTCTCTTGTTCGGCCTAGCTCCGGAGGAAGCCGTCCCCCGTATCGTTCGTCTGATCCGAGAGAAGCGCTTCTCATGCGGCGTGTACTTCGCCTACTTTGTATTGAAGGCGTTAATTCGCGCGGGCGAGCACGATCTGGCGTACGAGCTGCTGTCTTCCGACGACGAGCGCTCCTGGGGCAACATGCTGAAGGAAGGGGCGACGACTTGCTTCGAAGCTTGGGGGAAGGAGCAGAAGTGGAACACCAGCTTATGCCATCCGTGGGCGAGCGCTCCGATTCCGCTGCTGATCGAGAACATCGTCGGTCTTGCGCCCGGGAAGCCGGGCTGGTCGGAAATCTTGTTCAGGCCCAGAATCCCCGCGTCATGGACGTACTGCCGCGTAAATTTGCAAGTGCCGTCGGGGCCCATTCGCGTCGAGTATAAGGACGGCGCGTGGGAGTGCGCGTTCCCCGAGGGCATCGCGGTCATTCGGTCATAGCTTCGGCATGGAGCCGTCCCGACGCGGGGCGGCTCCAACTTCAAGCCCCGGCGTCGGTGTAGTCGGAGTTCCTCCGACGATGTCGCCCGTTTCGGCCCTCGCGCCGGCTGTAGTCGGAGTTCCTCCGAATAAACCACCCTTTTCGCCCCTTGCGCCGTCAGTCATCGGAGTCCCTCCGACTATACCGCTCCGGCGTCTACGCCCGCTCCTCCTCGCTGTGCACAACTTGGTCCTTGCGGCTCGCATTATACACAGGTTCCCATTACATCTGCCGCAGCAGTCCCAGCTCCTGCGCTTGAGCTTCCGTCAGCACGAATTCCTCGTTCGGCCACAGCTCCTCCTCGTCGCGCTCGTCGCGACCGAACCACGGCCGCATCCGCGCCCATAACCCTCGTTCCACAGCCTCTTGAAACGTGACGATGACCTTCACGCCATCCCTCCTTCTCCGCTTCTCCACCAAGTTACCCACGATATCCACAGAGTTACCCACAAATCTTCGAGGTGCGCCCATTCCCACTGGGAGTAAACCATTTCATACTTATTAACATATCCACAGACTGTGTTGTGCACAGAAAATCATGCGTGTAATCAAGCATCTAGGTTGGAGCCGGACGGACAAATCCACAATATCCACAGGGTTATTCACAGTGTCCACATTCAACGTAGGGAGCGCGTCCCTCTATTATTTTCCCGGTCCATAAACATATTCACAATTCATCTTATCCACAGCCCGCTATCCCGTAACCTTAAGAAAATATTCAGGTTTCGTTATCGTTCGGTTAAGACTTGCCGTCTATGATGGAACCATGAAGAGAAGGAGGCTGACGCATGATCGAGGTTCGAGGGTTACAGCATGAATTTTTAATCGGAAAACGAGGCGGCGAACGCCGCGTACCCGTGCTTCACGATATCGATCTCGCGGTCGATCAAGGGGAAATCGTGGCGATCGTCGGCCGAAGCGGCTCCGGCAAGTCGACATTGCTGCATATCTTGTCGGGTTATTTGCGTCCGACGGCGGCCGAGGCGCTGCGCATTCAGGGACAAGAGGTCGCCGGCTTCGGCGAAGGCGAGTGGGCGCGGTTCCGCTTGGAGCGATACGGCTTCATGTTTCAGAGCTTCCAGCTCATTCCGAGCCTGACGGCGTTCGAAAATATCGAGCTGCCCCTGACGCTGAAGGGCGTTGCGCCCGACCGGCGGCGCGCGCGAACGCTCGAGCTGATGGAGCGCTTCGGCATCGCGGACAGCGCGGGCCACTACCCCGGCGAGCTGTCCGGCGGCCAGCAGCAGCGCGTCTCCGTGGCGCGGGCGCTCGCGCTCGATCCGCCGCTCGTCATGGCGGACGAACCGACGGGGAGCCTGGACAGCGCCAACGAGGCGAACCTGCTCGGTCTCATCCGGGAGCTGAACCGCGAGCGCGGCACGACGTTCGTCATGATTACGCACGACGAACAGGTCGCCCGCATCGCGCACAGAAGACTGCTGCTGCAGGACGGACGCTTGCAGCCGCAAGGGAAGGAGGCGCCGATGATCCATGAAGTTTACTGATCAGCTGCGTTTCGTACGGCAGAACGCCAAGAAAAACAAGTCGCGCCTCTTCATGACCGTGCTCGCGACCGCGATGGGCTGCGCGTTCTTGATCGTGCTCGCATCGGTCGGCTTCGGTCTGCAGAAGAGTATCGTGGACGAGATCGTGAACGACCGCTTGGTAACGGCGATCGACGTATGGGGCAAGGAAGACGTCGGCAACGAGCCGTTAACCGACGCGGATATGGAGTATCTCCGCTCCGTCGCGAACGTGGAGGCCGTTACGTTCCGGCAATACCTGCAACAAACGCTGACGCCGAAGGTGGAGGAGACCGATGTGTCGGAAGAAGGCGTGCAGACGATCGCGGTCGACTTCGCCGCAGAGGCGGAGGCCGGCTTCAAGCTGCATGCGGGCCGTCTGCCGGAGGCGGCGAACGAGGTCGTCATCGGCTACAGCCTTCGGGGGACGGAGCCGGAGGCTTGGCTCGGGAAGACGATGGAGCTGCAGGTGCTTCGTTACGACGGAGAAGAAGAGACGATCACGCCACTGACCGCGACCATCGTCGGCGTGAAGGCGGCTCCGACGAAGGAGTGGGAGGTCGAACGGGCGGTCTTCATGGGACTCGGGCTGTTGGACGAAATCGAACGCATCGCGGGGACGCGCCTTGCCGCGGTCGTCAGTCCGGAGATGAGCGAAGAGGAGAAGTCGTGGGCGACGCCGGTGTCCGAGCCGCGGACGTATCAGTCGGTTCAGGTGATCGCCGAGTCGGCCGAGACGGTGAAGGGGATCGCGGAGACGATCCGCGAAGCGGGGTATTACAACCACTCGATCGCGAACGAGCTCGAGCAGGTGAACGTCATGTTTCTCATTATGAAAATCGGGCTCGGCTTCGTCGGCACGATCGCCGTCTTGATCGCCTCAATCGGCATCTACAATACGATGACGATGGCGGTGACGGAGCGGGCGCAGGATATCGGCATTATGAAGGCGATCGGAGCGCATCCGTCGACGATTCGCCGGCTGTTCCTGCTCGAGAGCGGGTGGATCGGCGTCTTGGGCGCCCTCTTCGGAACGATCGTCGCGTACGCGATATCGGTCGGCGTCAATGCCGCGATGCCGGTCGTCATCGAGACGTTCATGGAAGAGACGCTGCCGAACGGATTCGTCTTTTCGATAATCCCTCCGACCTTGACTGCGTTCGCTTGCGTCGTGTCGCTCGCCGTCGCGGTGCTGTCGGGAGCCGGACCGGCTAGACGGGCGACGCGAATCGACGTGCTGCGGGCGTTGCGCAGAGATTTGTAATTTATTACGATCGCAAATCATTGGCGATGTGAATATTTCTTGGGAAATAATCGAGGAAATAATGAAGGCGTAGACTTCTGCCTCCCCGTCGAATTATAGTATGGAAAGAAGAACGGACGACGAGGAGGCGGAACGGCATGGGAGAGGGGTCTAAGCGGGCGCGCGGCATCGCGATCGCGCTGCTCGGACCGGAGGAAATCGTGGAGTCGATGAAGCGGGTCATTCGTTCGTTCCCCTCGATGCGCCCGATTCCGGTCGTCTTCGACCATCCGGAGGAAACTGCGGCCGCCATCGCGTCGGTGAAGGACGAAGTCGAAGTGATCTTGATTTCCGGGGTGGAGCCGGTTCGCAAGGGCCAGGTGCTGCCGGTCGATTCGACCGTGCCGATTCACTACTTGCCGCCGACCGGAGCGGGGCTGTACCGCGCGCTCGTGAGGTTGCAGCGCTTCCAAGGGCTGGAGGGCGGATTTTCGGTCGATTTCCTCCCGAAGTCGATCGTGGAGCGCACGTTCCGCGACTTGGACTTAGGGCTTCGCCCGGGAGCGATCGAAGCGTACGAGGGATCCGCGTACGGCGCGACGGCGTCGTTGGTCGCCTTCCACGCGGACAGGCATCGCGAGAAGGGAACGGCGGCGCTCACGGGCGTCAAGGCGGTGGCCGACCGCTTAACGGCGCTCGGGGTTCCGAACGAGTGGGTCGTGCCGCTGGATCAAGACATTACGGTCGCGCTGGAGCGGGCGTTGTTGTCGACCGAGACGCGTCGCAGCAAGGAGTCGCAGATCGTCGTCGGACTCATCAACGTCGACGAATTCGGCCGGCTCGTCCGGCAGCGCGCGTCGGAGCACGACGTGCAGCGGCTGAAGCTCGACATTCATCGCACGCTGCTCGATTACGTCGAGTCGCTGAACGGGTACTTAACGCATCTCGGCGCCGACGAATATTTGTTCTTCACGACGCGGGGCATCTTCGAGCGGGAGACGGGCGGGTACAAGTCGATTCCGCTCGCGAGAGACGTCTACCATACGCTCGGGCTGTCGCTCAGCATCGGCATCGGCTTCGGCCAGTCCGCCAACGAGGCGGGGACGCACGCGAGGCTCGCGCTCGGCAATTCGAAGCAAGCGGGAGGCAACTCCTGCTTCATCGTGCGCGAGGACCGGACGCTCATCGGGCCGCTCGCGATGGCCGACCCGGTCGAATACGATCTGTCGTTGACGGACCCGGCGCTGCTGGAGCAAGCGGAGCAGGCCGGCATGACCCGGATCTACGTCACCCGGCTCATGGCCGCGGCGGCGCGGCTCGGGCGGCTGGAGTTCAACGTGCTCGAGCTGGCGCAGATGCTCGGCATTACGGTGCGCAGCACTCATCGGCTGCTGCTCGATTGGACCGACGCGGGGCTGATCGAAGTAACGGGGATGGAGAAGGTCGGACGCGGGCGACCTCGCCAGCGATTCCGTCTCGCGTTCCTCGCGGACCGCGTGAAACAAGAATAAACGCCGTTGCGGGGAACTCCTCGCAGCGGCGTTTCTCTATTCGGGATCATCGGTACAGATCGTGTCGATATACGCGGTCAGCACGGCGACGATGCGCTCCTTGGACAAGCGGGTCGGCTCGAGGAACGCATGCGCCGCGACGCCGTCGACGAGCGAATATAACGTCTCGGCCGTCAGTTCCGGATCGAGCCCGTCCCGGAGCAGCCGGTAGTGTCCCAGCAAGTCGATAAGCCGGCGAATCCCTTGGTAGATGTCCCGCTGTACGTTGAGCGCGTCCGCTTTGCGGCCGAGCGAGAAGACGTAGGCGAACCACACCTCCATCTCCGCTCTCGTATCCTCGTTGAGCGGGACGAGCTCGTACAAAATTTCCAGCACCTTGCGCTTCGGAGACAGATCGGCGTTCGCGATCCGCTCGATCCGCGCCGTCGCGCGTTCGCGCACGAGCTGCATGGCGTAGGCCAACAGCTCGTCCTGCGTAGAGAAATAATGACGCAACGCGCCCAACGACATCCCCGCCTCCTTCGCGATGCCGCGCACCGTCGCGCCTTTCATTCCGTCCCGCACGATGACCCGCCAAGTCGCTCCGGCGATTTGTTCTTTTTTCGCTTCGTGATCTACGATTTTCGGCATGGGTTTATTGTAGCATATGCGCGGATTTTATTTAATACAGTTGAACTAAAAAGAAACGGTTGTTAAGATGACGCGTATATAATACAACTGTACCGGAAAAGAGGAGTGGAATGATGAACTTCATTGCATGGACGATCGTCGCCTGCGAAATCGGGTTTTGGGTCGTGATCGGGGCGGGCTTGCTCGCCAGGTATGTGTTTCGTCAGAAAACGTTGGGGCTCGTCCTCCTGGCGCTGACGCCGGTCATCGACCTCGTCCTGCTCGTCATCGCGGGCATCGATCTGGCGAACGGAGCGACGGCTACGACCGCGCACGCGATCGCGGCCGTCTACATCGGGGTGTCGATCGCCTTCGGCAAGAGCATGATTCAATGGGCCGACGAGCGGTTCCGCTATTATATCGCGAAGCAAGGCGAGAAGCCGACGAAGCGGTACGGCATGGCGTACGCGAAGCACTATATGATCGGATGGGCGCGTCATCTCGCCGCCTATGCGATCGGGGCCGGTCTGCTGCTCTTGACGCATTGGCTCGTCGGGGACGCGTCCCGAACGGAGGCGCTGCTCGGGACGGCGAGAATATGGACAATGGTGGTCGGGATCGACTTCTTGATCGGCGTCTCGAACTTCATCTGGCCGAAGCGAGAGAAGTCAGCGGCATAGAAACCCTTGTAGAATCCGGATATTCCGTCATGGAATATCCGGATTTTTGCGTTTTTCGGGGGGTGAATTAAAGACATTTAAAAGATTTGTCTTTAAATAGAAGGTCGCGATATGATGGGGGTAATAAAGCCGCATAGCGGAACACGAGAGGGGAACACCGCGATGAGAACGATCGAAGAGCTGGAAGCGAAGCTGGCGGAGCCGTCCGCGGCGCTGATCGAGGATATGAAGAACATCGAGGGCGACATCATGCTGCTCGGCGTCGCCGGCAAGATGGGCCCGAGCCTTGCCCGCCTCGCGATGAACGCGATTCGCGCCGCCGGCGTGAACAAGCGGGTGATCGGGGTTTCGCGCTTCTCCACGCCCGAGACGCGGGAAGAGCTCGAAGCCGCGGGCGTCGAGACGATTTCCTGCGATCTGCTGAACGACGAAGCGCTGCAGGCGCTGCCCGATTGCCCGAACATTATCTACATGGCCGGCAACAAGTTCGGCACGACCGGACGCGAATGGTTCACGTGGGCGATGAACTCGTATTTGCCGGGCCGCGTCGCGGAGAAGTACAAGAACTCCCGCATCGTCGTGTTTTCCTCGGGCAACATCTATCCGTTCACGCCGGTGGCGCACGGCGGCGCGACGGAAGCGACGCCACCGGGTCCGATCGGGGAGTACGCGCAGTCGACGCTCGGCCGGGAGCGGGTGTTCGAATACTTTTCCAACACCTACAACATCCCGATGGCCATCTACCGGCTCAATTACGCGATCGACCTGCGGTACGGGGTGCTGCTCGAGGTCGCGAAGGCGGTCAACGAAGGCAAGACGATCGACTTGTCCATGGGCCACGCGAACGTCATCTGGCAGGGCGACGCGAACGAAATCGCAATCCGCGCCTTGCTGCAGTGCAGCTCGCCGCCGAACCTGCTGAACGTCACGGGTCCGGAGACGCTGTCGATGCGCTGGGTCGCGAAGGAGTTCGGCAAGCGGCTCGAGAAGGAGCCGGCGTTCGTCGGCAAGGAATCCGAGGAGGCGCTGCTTAACAACGCGTCGAAGTCGTTCCAGTTGTTCGGATATCCGAAGGTGTCGACGCTGCAGATGATCGATTGGATCGCCGATTGGGTGAAGGAAGGCGGCAAGACGTGGAATAAGCCGACGCACTTCCAAGAGCGGGAGGGGAAATACTAATGCGCAAAGAATTGACGCCGGCGCTGCTTGCGGCGCTGCACGACGGTCTCGCCATTCCGGCGCACCCGTTGGCGCTTGACGAGAATCGGAAGCTGGACGAGAAGAGTCAACGCGCGTTGACGCGTTATTATATGGCGTCGGGCGCGGGCGGCATCGCCATCGGCGTGCACTCGACGCAATTCGAAATTCGGGATCCGGAGGTCGGCTTGTTCGAGCCGGTGCTGCGGATGGCGGCGGAGGAAGTCGAGCGCGCGGGGCTGACGCGCCCGTTCGTCAAGGTCGCCGGCATCTGCGGCCCGACGGAGCAAGCGCTCGCGGAGACGGACGTCGCGGTTCGTCTCGGCTACGACGCGGGCCTGCTCAGCATGGGCGGCCTGCAAGGCTGGACGGAGGAGCAGATTCTCGAGCGGACGCGCGCCGTCGCGGCTCGCATTCCGGTGTTCGGCTTCTATCTGCAGCCGTCCGTCGGCGGGCGCATCTTCTCCTTCGAATTCTGGAAGGCGTTCGCGGACATCGACGGCGTCGTCGCGATTAAGATGGCGCCGTTCAACCGGTATCAGACGATCGACGTCGTCCGCGCGGTATGCAGCTCGAAGCGTCGCGACGAGATCGCGCTCTATACGGGCAACGACGATAACATCGTGATCGATCTGCTCACGACGTACCGATTCAATATCGACGGCGTTAAGGTGGAGAAGCGGATCGTCGGAGGCCTGCTCGGCCATTGGGCGGTATGGACGAAGAAGGCGGTCGAGCTGCTCGAGGAAATCAAGGCGGCTCGCGCGAACGGCTCCATCTCCGCGGAGTGGCTGACGCGGAACGTCGAGGTAACGGACACGAACGCCGCGTTCTTCGATCCGTCGCACGGCTTCGCCGGCTGCATCCCGGGCATCCACGAGGTGCTGCGCCGACAAGGGCTGCTCAAGGGCACGTGGTGCCTCAATCCGCACGAGGAGTTGTCGCCGGGCCAGGCGGAGGAGATCGACCGGATGTACCGCGATTACCCTCACCTCCATGACGACGATTTCGTGAAGCAGCATATACTGGAATGGATGAAGTGATCGGAAGGCGTTGCGGAAGAGGGACGGCGAAGTAGGCGCCTCCCCGAATCGAGAGCGCCGGACGGGAAGACAGGAGGAAAGACGGCATGCGGTTTAAAGATGTGTTTTCCATCATCGGTCCGTCGATGGTCGGACCGTCCAGCTCTCATACGGCCGGAGCGGCGCGCCTCGGGCGCGTCGCCAGGCAGCTGCTCGGGGAAGCGCCGGTTCGCGCGGAGATCGTGTTCTACGGCTCGTTCGCCGATACGTACCGGGGCCACGGGACCGATCTCGCGATCGTCGGCGGTCTGCTCGATTGGGCGACGGACGATCTGCGCATCGCGCAATCGCTGCAGCATGCGGAAGCGGCGGGCCTCGCGGTGTCGATCAAGGCCGGCAAGGCGGTCACGGCGCATCCGAACACCGCGAAGATTACGCTGCTCGGCGCGACGCGCGCCGTCGAGCTGCTCGGCGCCTCGATCGGCGGCGGCAACATCGAGGTGCACGCGGTGGACGGCTTCGACGTGAAGTTCATCGCGATGTACCCGACGCTGTGCGTCTACCATAGGGACCGGCCGGGCATGCTGGCGGAGATGACGACGGCGCTCAGCCGCTCCGGGGTCAACATCGGGCATATGGACGTCGACCGGAAGGGTCGCAACGGCGAAGCGATGACGGTATT
>JAPSKX010000327.1 GCA_031181325.1 Paenibacillus sp. | reverse complement strand
GGACGCTCGTGGAATTTGTCCAAGGCCTCTCGTACTCCTGCACCACGGCCGGAGGCCGAGAGCTGATTCCGGATGGAACGATCGACAGCGAAGTGGACGGCGCGGACGTCCGTATCCGCCGCGAACCGCTGCTGGACGGCCTTCGCGAGACGATGGGATTCGTTCGGTCGCCTTAACTCCGCAGAATCCCTCTTCCCGACGGGGCCGGTATCCTTTATACTAAGGAATCAAACCGTCCCCCCGAGGAGGCTGAACCGATGAGCGTCGCAAGAACGCCGGAACCGCCGTATTACGCCGTCATTTTTACCAGTACCCGCACCGAAGGAGATAACGGCTACGGCGCCGCGGCCGATCGAATGGTCGAGCTCGCGCAGGAGCAGGAAGGGTTTCTCGGCTTCGAGAGCGCGCGAGACGCAAGCCTCGGCATTACCGTATCGTATTGGGCGTCGCTGGAGGCGATCGCGAAGTGGCGGGCGAACGCGGAGCATCGGATCGCGCAGGAGCGCGGCATCGTCGACTGGTACGGCAGCTACGCGCTGCGGATCGGCAAGGTGGAGAGGGATCGGTATTTCGAGAAAAGGTGAGGAGTGCAGCACATGAGTCAATCGCGCGCCAAACGGGCGAGGAGCAAGGAGCAGCGAAGCGGCAAATTCAACCCGGAGCAGCTTCGAGGAACGTGGCATCGGAAGCCGACCACGCAGGTCGAACGGAATAAAAAAGCGGAACAGCGCCGTACGTTATGCCGAAGGAGTGGCGATAACGACGGCGCTGTTCGTTTGTCTGCGCGGGAAAATACGCCGACGTTAGCGCTCCTCCGCGGATGTCCGGGAATCCCGAAACAGCTCCTCCTTCGTCAGCTTCGGCAGTCGCGTCGAGATCAGGAACGCGACGACGGTCAAGCCCAGCACGCATAAGAAGACGACGTGAATGCCGTGCGCGAGCTGCTCCGGCGACGTCTCGTGCCGCGTCGCCGCGTTGAACACCGTTCCGAGCGCCGCGATCGAGATCGTCTGTCCAAGCATGTTGGACAGCGCGTTCGAGCCCATCGCGACGCCGCGACGCTCCCACTCCACCGCGTTTTGCAGAATGATGGTGAACACGGTCACCGTCAAGCCGAACGCGAAGCCCGCGAGGAACATGACCGCGAAGAAAATCGCGACCGGCGAGCCGGGGCCGACGGTCGCCAGCAGCCCCGCCGCCGCGACCAGCGCGCCCGCCCCGAAGACGGCCACGTTCCACGGCCCGTACCGCTTCAGCAGGGTGCCGTTCAAGGCAGCCCCGAGCGGCCAACCGAACGTCATGAACGCGAGCGCGAAGCCGGACAGCGTCGGGCTGCCCCCCTGGATGTTCTGAACCCACATCGGAATGTATACCGTCGTCGCGATCATGAACGAGAAGCCGAAGAAGCCGAATAGATTCGGCACGAGGACGAACCGGTTCTTCATAAGCGTCAGCGGGAAGAACGGGTCTTTAGCATTCTGCTCTACGATCACGAACGCGATCAAGCTGACGGCGGACAGCGCCAGCAATCCCAGATGCAGCGGCGAACGTAACGCCTCCGTCTCTCCGAACAGCAGCACGTACAGGATCGACGTCACCGCGACGAGAAATAATCCCGCGCCCGCGAAATCGATCGGCTTTCGCTCCCGTTCGCGCGCCGGCTCCCGGAAGGCGACGGCGAGCAGCGCCAGCGCGATGAAGCCGAGCGGCAAATTGATGTAGAAAATCCAGCGCCAGTTGATCGCTTCGACGAGGAAACCGCCGAGCAGCGGGCCGATGACGCCGGATACCGACCAGACGCCGCTGAACAGCGCCTGCATGCGCGTCCGTTCCTCGGTCGTGTAGATGTCCCCGATAATCGTGGACGTCACGGGCAGGATCGCGCCCGCCCCGAGCGCTTGCACGGCCCGGAACAAAATCAGCTGCGTCATCGTGACCGCCATGCCGCACAACGCCGAACCGATCAAGAACAGAACGATCGCGGCGACGAGCACCTTCTTCCGCCCCAGGATGTCCGCGAGCTTCCCGTAGATCGGCGTCGTCACCGCCGCGACGAGCAAATACACCGAGAAGGTAAGATTGACGTACTGCATGCCTTGCAGGTCGTTCACGATGCTCGGCATCGCCGTGCTGACGATCGTCGCCTCCATCGCGCTCAGGAACGTGGCGAGCAACACCGCCGCGAGTACCCAAATCCGTTTGTTCATTTCGTAGTGCCTCCGTTCGCCCTTATCGCGCATCACTCTTGCCATTATATTACACAGCTGTGTTATATCGTCAATCCGCCCCTAGGCTTAAGACCGTGTACAACGCCCGGCCGCCATAGTACACTAACGCGAGGATCATCAGAAGATAAGGGGTTCGGGAAACGGGATGAACGGATGGATCGGCCTGCGCTTCCGCCACGCGGGCAAAGTGTTAATGCTGCTCTCCGCCTGGCTGTCGGCCACGGGGCAGCTGGTCTGGAAGCTTGGCGAGCTCGACCTTGCGTACTTAGCGCTCGGCGCTCTCTGCTACCTCGCGGGCGGG
>JAPSKX010000008.1 GCA_031181325.1 Paenibacillus sp. | reverse complement strand
CCCTCGCCGCAATGGCGAAGAGCGCGTCGGTTACGTATCCTGTTCCGGAGGGAAGATGGTTCCTAGATCGATCTCGAGGCAAGGCACCGTCGGGGATCGCAATATGTCGTCCTCCGTCAGCGTCGCCGCATGCGCGTATTTGCCGCCGTCGTCCAACGCATATTGGTCTACGACTCGGTACTCCGGATCCGCGAGCCAATATTCCTTCACGCCGAACCGCTCGTACGTCGCCTTCTTGATCGTCTTATCGCGTCGCCCCGTACTGCGCGACAGCACTTCCACGACGAGGTCCGGCACGCCATAGATGTACCCGTCGCGGATCATCGACAAGCGATCGTTCCGAATGTAGATAACATCCGGCTGCAGGATGTTATCCTCGTCGAAATGCACATCGAGCGGCGCGATCATGATCTCGCCCTCGCGCGCGCATGCGCCGTGAAAGGCGAGGGAGAAATTTAGCAAAATCTTCTGGTGCTCATACTTCGGCGAAGCCAAGAAGTCATACCGCACGCCGCCGATGATCTCATACCGCTCGATCGGCTCCATATACCCTTGCTGCTGCTCTTTCGCGCCCGTCGCCGGCTTGTTCGATTTTCCTCGTTGCATGGCGAACCACCTCCGGAGGACATTTGCCACAATTATATCATGAAAAATGCCCCCCGCCCGACGCCTACTTCACCAGCTGCCCGCGCGTCACGCCGAGCTGGTTCGTCGCTTTCAGCGAGCGCCACACCTGCGTGCCGTTCACTTCGCCGCGCAGCGCTTTGCCGTACAGGTTCAGCACATCGACGACCTTCTCCGGCGTCTCTTCGAGGAACTCGATCCGGTACGACGGCACGCCGAGGTTCAGGAATTCGTCGAGATACTCCGCGCCCGATTGCTCGATCGCGTTGTACACCGTGTTCCGGCAGCCCTCGTCGACGCGCACCGGGTGCGACATGCCGATCCGGTCGCGCAGCGACACGCGCTGCTCCTCGCACGGACGGCCGCAGTTCGTGTAGTCGGTCCCCTCGGACAGGAACGTGCAGTACACGCAATGCTCCGTATGGAACATCGGCAGATGCTGGTGCAGCACGATCTCCATGCGGTCCGTCGGGCTCTTGCCGAGCAGGTCGATCATCTGCTGGATGTTCAGGTCGTACGACGGCGTCACGCGAGATAAGCCCGCATCGTTCAAGAACAGGTTCGCCGTCTTATGGTTCGCGATGTTGAGCGAGAAGTCGCCGATCAGCTCCGGATGATCCGCCGACGGGTTCATCGTAAAGTAGCGCGCGAACCAGTACACCGCTCCCGTGTTGCGCACGAGCACCGCATCGGGCTTGAGTCGCAATATATTTTGAAAATAACCCGTCTCTCCCGGCATATGAATCCGAGGCGTAGCGAGCGCGATCCTTTTGCCCGCCGCGCGCACCGCCTCCACCGCCGCCGGGAACTGCTTGATGAACTCGAAGTCGGCGTAGATGAAGTCGACGTCCGTGCGGGACGCGACCGCCTGCACCTGCTCCAGGTTGCGGCACAGCGCCGTGAGCCGCGGCTTCGCCGGGCGCGGCGCGGGCTTCGCGGCATCGCTGTCGGCGCTCGCCGGCCGCTTGACGTACGCCGGCGGACGGCGGCGCTCCGCCTCGAGCAGCTCGACGGCTTTGCGCCGCATCCGGTTCAGCTCGCTCATCGGCACGATGACCGGGCCGGACAGCTGCGCGTCGATTGCGCTCAGCTCGAACAGCGTGCCGCCGAGCCGGCCGAACTGGTCGCGCAACAGCGTCTCGTCGATCGGCCGCTTCTCCGCTACCGCGAGCGGCAGATCGGACGACATCGTCACCGTCGCGCCGATCGACTTGTCCGTCCAGATCGATACGAGCGGCTGCCCCGCCTCGCCGTACACGCTGACGTCGACCGGGAACGTCCGGTACGGCTTATCCGTCTCGAACGTCGCGCGCAGCCGCTTGTCGAGCGCCGGGTCGCTCGTCCGCCAGACGCGGTCGCCGACGCGCACGCGCTTGAGGTCGACGTCGTTGCGGCCCATGACGATCTCGACGAGGCCGCCGGGCACTTCCCCTTCCGCCTTCGCGCCGCGCTGCTTCAGGTCGTACACGCGGCCGCCTTCTTCCTTCTTCGTCGGATCGCCCGCGTCGAATACGAGGCCGTCGCCGCGCTTCAGCGGCGCTTCCAGCTCGACCATAACGCCCTCGCGGGTTATTTCTTTGACCCTGCCGAGGAACACGCCGCGGCTCTTCGGGAACGTGCCTTCCACGAGCTGCTTGTTGTTCGTGCCTTGCAAGAAGCCGTAGGTGAAGCCGCGCGAGAAGCTCTGCTGCAGCTCGAGCAGCTCTTCCTTCGACGGCTTCGCATCGACGCCGTCGAAATACTTATCGATCGCCGCGCGATATTTCGAAACGACGTTCGCGACGTACTCCGGCGACTTCAGCCGTCCTTCGATCTTGAACGACGTGACGCCCGCTTCGATCAGTTCGGGAACCAGTTCTACAGCCGCCAGATCCTTCGGCGACAGCAAATACGTAATGTCGCCCATCGGCTTGTGCTCGCCGTTCACCATCATGTCGTACGGCAGACGGCACGCCTGCGCGCACTCGCCCCGGTTGGCGGAGCGGCCGCCCCACATCTCGGAGGTGAGGCACTGTCCGCTGTACGATACGCAGAGCGCGCCGTGCACGAACACTTCCATCGGCAGGCGCGCCTGGTCGCCGATTTGCTTGATTTGTTTCAAGTTGTTTTCTCGGCCGAGCACGACGCGCTCGAGCCCGTACGGCTTCGTGAACTCGACCGCTTCCGGCGACGTAATCGTCATTTGCGTGGAGCCGTGGATCGGGAAGTCGGGGGAGAGTTCCCGGATCATTTTCACAAGTCCTAGGTCTTGCACGATGACCGCGTCCACGCCGGCGTCGATACAGGCCTCGATCAGCTGCTTCGCGTCCTCCATCTCGTCTTCGAACACGAGGATATTGAACGTAAGGAACCCCTTCACGCCGTATGCGTGCAGGAACGACATGATGTCGGGCAGCTCGTCGGTTTGAAAATTATGCGCCCGCGCCCGGGCGTTAAACTTCTCGACGCCGAAGAACACGGCGTTCGCTCCGTTCGCGACGGCCGCGCGCATGGCGTCCCAATGGCCCGCCGGGGCCAACAATTCTATATCTTCTCTTCGCAATTCGCGGTTATTCATTCGTTCGAGGTCCTCCTGGCCGCTTGCCGCGGCGACGTCTTTCTACTTATGATAACAATCGCGTCATTCGGACACAATGTTCGGGTGCGATGACGTCATTGTACAGGTTTCTCCTGTCTATCTTTAGTGGTATAATTTGTGATGGTTGTACGACCCATTTTTGTCGGAGGTGTACTCAATTGAAATTAGGCGTATTTAGCGTATTGTTCGCGCAGAAGTCTCTCGAGGAAGCGCTCGATTATATCGCGGCCAGCGGTCTCGGCGCGGTCGAGATCGGTACCGGCGGCTATCCCGGCAAGGCGCATGCCGACCCGGCCGTCCTCCTCGCCGACGAAGGCAAGCTGAAAGCGTTCAAACAAGCGGTCGAATCCCGCGGCCTGATCATTAGCGCGCTTAGCGTACACGGCAACCCGTTGCATCCGCAGAAGGAGATCGCGAAGGAATTCCACGACGACTTGATCCAGACGATCGAGCTCGCGCAGCGCCTCGAGGTGCCCGTCGTCAACACGTTCTCCGGCTGCCCGGGGGATCACGAAGACGCGAAGTACCCGAACTGGCCGGTCGCGCCGTGGCCGAACGATTACCAGGACATTCTGAAGTGGCAATGGGAAGAGAAGCTTATCCCTTACTGGAAGCAAACCGGCGACTTCGCGGCCGCGCGCGGCGTGAAGATCGGCCTCGAGCTGCACGGCGGCTTCTCCGTCCATACGCCGGCGACGATGATGAAGCTGCGCGAAGCGACGAGCGAAGCGATCGGCGCGAACCTCGATCCGTCTCATCTGTGGTGGCAGGGCATCGATCCGGTCGCGGCGATTCGTTATCTCGGCCAAGCGGGAGCGATCCATCACTTCCACGCGAAGGATACGTCGCTGGAGCAGAGCAACGTCAACAAATACGGCGTGACCGACATGCAGTCGTATACGCAGATGTTCGATCGCGCATGGCAGTTCCGCACGGTCGGATACGGCCACAGCATGAAGGAGTGGGCGGACATCATCTCCGCGCTTCGTCTCGTCGGCTACGACTACGTCGTCTCGATCGAGCACGAGGACGGCTTGATGTCGGTCGAAGAGGGCTTCACGAAAGCCGTGGGCAACCTGCAGTCGATTCTCATCCGCGAGCCGCTCGGCGAGATGTGGTGGGTGTAAGTTTTTCGTTGTGACTGCGCCTCCGACGATTGCGTCGGGGGCTTTTTTTCTTTCTAGAAACAAAAAAAGAGCGGCAACAGCCGCCCCGCCGCCTATGCGATTACGCCAAGCCGATCGCCGACATGACGTCGTCCAACGCGTTGAACCAATTCAACACCATCACCAAGTCGGTGAACAAGAACACAAGCAAGCAGACCGTACTGAAGCCTGCAGCGAATTTGTTCTTGTGCTGCAACGCGCGAATGAGCGCGAATGCCGACAACACGGTAAACAAAATCATAAAGATATCGAATGGATCGAAATTAAAGCCGCTTTGCGCCGCTTCGCCCGCTAATGCCAAGAACATGCCGGACCCTCCTTGAATAGTAAGACGGTCGTTTCCGCCGTTTCTTTCTTTTACACGTTTCCATTTTCGCCTACAATCATGCTTATCATCCCTATGTTACTAGCGGATGACCCGGAACGCAAGTCGGAGCCGTCGACTGTAACGAATTTGTCACGTTTGACCGTCTTGAACCGGCCTTGCGTCATTGACAATGCCCGAGCGATTCGACGTTCATGCGCCTTTGTGACGGCGACGACGACGACCGGATTTCCTGCATGAAAAAAACACGCTTCAGGCGGCTCCCCCGCCTCGAGCGTGCTTTTTCGTTTATATCTAGAAGTCGTCTCGATATCCGTTCTGCAGCCCTTGCAGCACGTTCATCGATTGGATATGCGACTTCGTCTCCGGCGTGCCGAGTCGATAGAGGAACCGATAGGTTTCTGTTAGATGTTGGTCCACGAACGCATGCGACACCAGCTCTTCCTCGAGAATCTTCGGCGAGTGCATCCGAATCCAATTGTTCAGATCGGGCTCCGTCGTCGATTCGAACAGCTCGTGCAGCTGATGTACTTCTTCCGGCGTCGCCTCGATCTCGAACTCGTATGCGGCGTCGCCCCGATGCTCCATAATCGTCTGCGCTTGCACCGACACGTAATATTTCCGCTTCTCCATGAGAGGGAACCTCCATACCGAATGATGTACGGCTAGAATTCCCCCGAATCGGAAGTTTTGTGCAAAGCAAAAACTCCCAACAGCGTGTTGGAGCAGGCGCGACATACGAGAAGGGGTGGCATGTGTCATACGCTCCGCTTGCTCCTCGTAGTTGTATTGTTTGATTGAAGATAGTAATTGTAACAACACAACTCCGAAACGTCGCTGCTCTGCTTGCGCTCCGGTATGACCCACGCCTGTTCACCTATCGTGCTATAACAACACCATTGTTTCCTTACCGACCGTCCGAAGGGAAATTAGAATAACAAACTCCCGCCACCTAGGGGGCATAGCACCCTGGCGTCGGGAGTTATCGTTGCACTTACACGGCGTTCGCCGTCTTTCGTTTCTTCTTTTCGCCTTTCGGCTCGGACAACGCCTCGGTTCGGGCGCGATCGCGCTCGAGCACCGGCTTCAAATACTTGCCCGTGTACGAGGCCGGCACTTGGCACAGCTCCTCCGGGGTGCCGGTGCCGACGATCGTCCCGCCGCCGCTGCCTCCCTCCGGTCCGAGGTCGATGAGCCAGTCGGCCGTCTTAATGACATCGAGGTTATGCTCGATGACGAGCACCGACTCGCCGGAATCGACGAGGCGATGCAGCACCTCGAGCAATCGGGCGATATCGTGGATGTGCAGCCCCGTCGTCGGCTCGTCGAGAATGTACATCGTCCGGCCCGTGCTGCGGCGATGCAGCTCCGACGCCAGCTTCACGCGCTGCGCCTCGCCGCCGGACAGCGTCGTCGCCGGCTGGCCGAGCTTCATATAGCCGAGACCGACGTCGAGCAGCGTCTGCAGCTTGCGGTGAATCTTCGGCACGTTCTCGAAGAACGCGCAGCTATCCTCGATCGTCATATCCAGAATGTCCGCGATCGATTTGCCTTTCCACTTGATCTCGAGCGTCTCCCGGTTATAGCGTTGGCCCTTGCAAATTTCGCAAGGGACGTACACATCGGGCAAGAAGTGCATCTCGATCTTGATAATGCCGTCGCCCTTGCACGCCTCGCAGCGCCCGCCCTTAATATTAAAGCTGAAGCGCCCCTTCTTGTAGCCGCGGATCTTCGCTTCGTTCGTCACGGCGAACACGTCGCGGATGTCGTCGAAGACGCCCGTGTACGTCGCAGGGTTCGAGCGCGGCGTACGCCCGATCGGCGACTGGTCGATATCGACGACCTTATCCACGTGCTCGAGACCCTTGAACTCCTTGTAGGCGCCGGGCCGAGTGCGCGCGCCGTTCAAATCCCGCGCGAGCGTCTTGTAGAGAATCTCGTTCACGAGCGTACTCTTGCCGCTGCCGGACACGCCCGTGACGGCCGTGAATACGCCGAGCGGAATTTTCACGTTTACGCCCTTCAGATTGTTCTCCTTCGCGCCCCGGATTTCGAGCCATTTCCCGTTCGGCGCTCGGCGCTTCTCGGGAACGGGGATAAACTTCTTGCCGCTGAGGTACTGCCCGGTCAGCGAGTTGTCGTCCTTCATGATTTCCTGCGGCGTGCCCTCGGCGACGACTTGCCCGCCGTGAATGCCTGCGCCCGGTCCGATATCGATAATGTAATCGGCCGCGAGCATCGTGTCCTCGTCGTGTTCGACGACGATCAGCGTATTTCCGAGATCGCGCATATGCTCGAGCGTCCGGATGAGGCGGTCGTTGTCGCGCTGATGCAGCCCGATGCTCGGCTCGTCGAGAATGTACAACACGCCCATGAGGCTCGAGCCGATCTGCGTCGCCAATCGGATGCGCTGCGCTTCGCCCCCGGACAGCGTGCCCGCGGAACGGCTCAGCGTCAAGTAATCGAGGCCTACGTTATTCAGGAAGCCCAGCCGCTCGCGGATTTCCTTCAGCACCAGCTGCGCGATCGTCCGTTCCTTCTCCGACAAGTTCAGTCCGTCGACGTAGACGATCGCTTCGTTGATCGACAAGTTCGTCACGTGAGCGATATTGCGGTCGCCGACCGTCACCGCGAGAATTTCCGGCTTGAGGCGCAATCCATGGCAGGAGCCGCACGGCTTCGCGCTCATATATTGTTCGATGTACTCGCGGATGCCGTCCGACGCCGTCTCCCGATAGCGCCGCTCCAGGTTCGGCACGATGCCCTCGAACGGCACGTACGCCTCGCGGGTGACGCCGAAGTCGTTATCGTACCGGAAGCGAACTCGCTCGCCGCCGGTGCCGTACATCAGGATCTTCATTTGCTCTTTGCTTAACTCGCAGACCGGCACGTCCGCCGGAATCCCATAATGCTCGCACACCGCCGCAAGAAATTGCGGATAATAGTTCGACGTGCTGCCCGCCCACGCCTCGAAGGCGCCGTCGACGATCGTCCGGCTCTGATCCGGGCACAACAAATCCGGGTCCACGATCATCTTCGCGCCGAGACCGTCGCACTCGGGGCACGCCCCGAACGGGCTGTTGAAGGAAAACATCCGCGGAGCCAGCTCGTCCATGCTGAAGCCGCATTCCGGACAAGCGAGGTTCGAGGAGAACAGCAGCTCTTCCTTCGTGTCGAGCACGTCGACGAGCACCTTGCCCTCCGACAGCTTCAGCGCCGTCTCGAGCGAATCCGCAAGGCGCGCCTGCACGTCGTCCTTCACGACGATCCGGTCGACGACGACCTCGATCGTATGCTTCTTCGTCTTCTCGAGCGCGAACTCATCCGTCACCTCGCGCATCTCGCCGTTCACGCGCACGCGTACGAAGCCTTGCTTGCGAATATCCTCGAACACCTTCGCATGTTCGCCCTTCTTGCCGCTTACGATCGGCGCCAGGATTTGAAGCTTCGTCCGCTCCGGATATTCCATGATGCGGTCGACCATCTGCTCTACCGTCTGCGACGAAATCTCGATGCCGTGCGTCGGGCAATGCGGCCGGCCGATCCGCGCGAACATCAGACGCAAATAGTCGTAGATTTCCGTAACGGTGCCGACCGTCGAACGCGGGTTGCGGCTCGTCGTCTTCTGATCGATGGAGATCGCCGGGGACAAGCCCTCGATCGAATCGACGTCCGGCTTGTCCATGTTGCCGAGGAACTGCCGCGCGTAGGCGGACAGCGACTCCACGTACCGCCGCTGCCCTTCCGCGTAGATCGTATCGAACGCGAGCGACGACTTGCCGGAGCCGCTCAGGCCCGTCAGTACGACGAACTTGTCGCGCGGGATCGTCACGTCGATATTTTTCAAATTGTGCGCTCTCGCGCCTTTGATTACGATATTTTCGATAGCCATCTTCTTCTTGCTCTCCTCCTCGGATCCCGCGCGGGCGTCACCCTTGCGCCTTCAGTTCCATGATCGCGTCGCGCAGCTCCGCCGCCCGTTCGAACTGCAGATCCTTCGCCGCTTGCTTCATCTCTTGCTCCAACCGCTCGATCAGGTTCGCGCGGTCCTTCTTCGACATCTTCTCCGTCGTGACGTCGGCGAGATAGTTCGCCTTCGACTCCGCCACCTTCGTCGCCTCGATCACGTCGCGCACCTTCTTGCGGATCGTCTGCGGCGTAATGCCGTGCTTCTCGTTGTGCGCGAGTTGGATCGTGCGGCGGCGCTCCGTCTCCTGGATCGCCTTCGCCATCGAATCGGTAATCTTGTCGCCGTACATGATGACGCGTCCGTCCGCGTTCCGCGCCGCCCGTCCGATCGTCTGAATGAGCGACCGCTCCGCCCGCAGGAAGCCTTCCTTGTCGGCGTCGAGAATCGCCACGAGCGACACCTCCGGCAAGTCGAGACCTTCCCGCAGCAGGTTGATCCCGATCAGGACGTGGAACACGCCGAGCCGCAGGTCGCGCAAAATTTGCATCCGCTCGAGCGTCTTTATGTCGGAGTGCAAGTATCGCACCTTGATGCCGATCTCTTTCATATAGTCCGTTAAATCCTCGGACATCTTCTTCGTGAGCGTCGTCACGAGCACGCGCTCGTCCTTCGCGATGCGATCTCGAATTTCGCCGATCAGATCGTCGATCTGCCCTTTCGTCGGACGCACCTCGATAATCGGATCGATGAGGCCCGTCGGGCGGATAATCTGCTCGACGACCGTCGGGCAATGCTCGAGCTCGTACGGTCCCGGCGTCGCCGACACGAAGATGACCTGTTTGATCTTCTCTTCGAACTCCTCGAATTTCAGCGGCCGGTTATCCAGCGCCGAAGGCAGACGGAAGCCGTGATCGACGAGAATTTCCTTCCGCGCGCGGTCCCCGTTGTACATGCTTCGGACCTGCGGCACCGACACGTGCGACTCGTCCATGATGATCAAGAGATCGTCGGGGAAATAGTCGAACAGCGTATACGGCGTCGCGCCTCTCGGGCGGAACGTCATCGGCCCCGAGTAGTTCTCGATGCCGGAGCAGAAGCCGACCTCCCGCATCATCTCGAGATCGTACCGCGTCCGCTGCTCGAGCCGCTGCGCCTCCAGCAGCTTGCCTTGCCCGCGAAGCTCCTCGAGACGCTCCTCGAGCTCCCGCTCGATGTTGACGAGCGCCCGCTTCATCGACTCCTCGTGCGTGACGAAGTGAGACGCCGGGTAGATCGCGACGTGCTCGCGCTCTCCGACGATCTCCCCCGTCAATACGTCGATCTCGGTAATGCGCTCGATCTCGTCGCCGAACAGCTCGACGCGAATCGCCTTCTCGTGCGTCGACGCGGGGAAGATTTCCACGACGTCGCCGCGCACGCGGAACGTGCCGCGCGCGAAGTTGAAGTCGTTGCGCTGGTATTGAATATCGACCAGCTTATGAAGAATTTCGTTCCGCGAACGCTCCGTCCCGACGCGCAGGCTGAGCACGAGGTCGCCGTACTCGTTCGGCGAACCGAGGCCGTAAATGCAAGAAACGCTCGCGACGATAATGACGTCGCGGCGTTCGAACAAGGCGCTGGTCGCCGAGTGACGCAGCTTGTCGATCTCCTCGTTCGTGCTGGCGTCCTTCTCGATGAATAAATCGCTTGATGGTACGTACGCTTCCGGTTGATAATAATCGTAATAACTGACGAAGTATTCCACGGCGTTGTTCGGGAAAAACTCCTTGAACTCGCTGCATAGCTGCGCCGCGAGCGTCTTGTTGTGCGCCATGACGAGCGTCGGACGGTTCAACCGCGCGATCGTGTGCGCGATCGTGAACGTCTTCCCGGTACCGGTCGCGCCGAGCAGCGTCTGGTACTTTTTCCCGGCGAGAACGCCCTCGACCAACTGCTCGATCGCTTTCGGTTGATCGCCTTGCGGCGTATACTCCGATACGAGCTCGAATTTCTTGTCTATTGGATTCAATCCGCGCATTCGATCACCAGACCAGTAAGAGAATATTTGTTCCCATTTTTGCCATTATACCATTGTGTCGGTGGGGGTGCAAACCGTTTTGCGTGGTACTATACTCCATTTTTCCACGGAGCTCGGCGAACCGTCGAACGGCGGCGTCGGCACCTGCCTGAACGAGCTCCGGCGCGTGTCGGACCCGGGCGTCGGCTTCGTTCGGCTGGGCGGGCAACCCCCGCCCGCAGCGTGCCGGGAGCCTGGCGTCGTCTATGCAGATTTTTATGATATGGACGTGCTGAACGCCCTCGATTTCGAAGTCGCCGTCTTCCACTATTACGGCCTCGCCTATCTCGCCGACGATTCGTTCCTGCGAGGTCGCCGCCTCGTCTTCGTCGTCCATTCCGTCCCGACGACCGAACCGTGGAGCCTGCTCGACCCGTTCGGGGGCAACGACGCCGTCGCCCGCGCCTTCGAACGGTTGTGCGACGCCGCGGATCGCATCGCCTGCGTCTCCGAAGCGGAACGCGGCAAACTGCTGACGATCTACCCCGACCTCCGTCGGAAAACGTTCCTTATCTCCAACGGCTTCTCCGCGTTCGGCGACCTCCCGCTCCGCGTCTCGCCGGAGCGCCGCGCGTTCGGCTTCCTCGGCCGGGCCGACGAGCGCAAAGGACTCCGCGAGCTCGTTCGCGCCTTCGCCGATGTCGACGGGACCTTACGCGTCGCTTGCGGCGAAGAAGACCCGGACGTCATCCGCGCCGTCCGCGAGGACATCGAGCGGCTCGGGCTCGGAGATCGCGTCTCTCTCGTCGGCCGGGTCTCCGCCGCGGACAAGCTCGCGTTCTTCGAACGGCTCGACGCGCTCGTCGTCCCGTCCCGCTGGGAGCCGTTCGGGTACGTCGCGCTCGAGGCGCTGCGCGCCGGCGTACAGCCCCTCGTCGGTCGGCAAGGGGGCCTGCTCGAGATCGTCGGCGCAGACTATCCGTTCGCCTTCGAGCCGTACCGGCCGGAGGCGATCGCAGGCGGCATCCGCCGCTTCCAGGCCGCTTCCGTCGACGAAGCGCGGGACGCGCTCGCCCGCGCAAGGTCGCATGCGGCGCCGCTGACCGCGGAGCGCATGGCGGCCGCGTACAAGCGCGCGGCGCTCTTGCCGCCCGCCGGCGCGCCGGCGCCCCGCGGCCGGCGGTTCGGCGGCGCCGGCCGCGTAGGCGCTCCCGCGCCGGGCGATGCGTCGGCGACGCCGAAGGCGCGTCTCTCCCCCTGAAGGTTCAAGAGACGTGCGCCCCCGCCCAACAAAGAAGGCCGCCTCGTCGAGCGAGCGCGGCCGCATCTATTAATTTTCCTGCGTCTTCCGAATGTCCCGAATCGAAGCTTCATGATCGATCGACTTGATCGACAGCAGCTCCAAAATCCTTTCATGCCGGGTCTGCGTTTCTTTGATCTCGGCAACGTCCTGTTTCAATACAGCTACGTCCCTCTTCAATTCAGCTACGTCCTGCTTCAGCACGGCTACGTCGCTCATAATGCCGCGAATGTCCGCGCCCATCTCATCCATTCTGCCCAAGATGACGCTCAGGATTTGCTTCGTCTCATCCATAACGGCACCCCCGAATCTCGTAAGCCTAGTATATCACATGCACCGTTTCGCTACATCGCCCAATCGCGTTCCGGACCCCATCGTTCGCTGAACTCCAACGCGCCGGATACTCTCTCGCCGACGTACCTCCGCGCGTAGTCCAGCTCCACATCCGTGATTCGCACCGTAATGTACCCTAACGAGTCGAGCGCTTCGCTTTGCTCCGCGAACGCTTCGTACTCTTCCACGGTAAGCTGCAGCTTCGCGGCATAATGATTCAACACCTCGAAAACAACCGGCTTCCGGCCCCGGCGAAGATAGGAGAAATACTGGACATATCCGACCTCCCCTCTCCCCTCCATCGGACATCCGAAGTGCAAATAGCGGAAATTGTAATCGAACATCGGCCCCCACACCGACTCAAGGAACGTCTCCGACGCGTAGGAGAGACAATGCTCGTATCCTTTGCTCTCCAGCATAGCCTGACATTTCTTCACGTACTTCTCCAGCTTCCTCGCCTTTCCCGCTTCCAACTCCTCCATGAACCAACCGCTCCTCTCCGCGCGAACGGGCAACACGCAAAAAAGCCCCGAACAGCCGAACTCGGCCGTCGAGGCATGCTTTGCCATCGCATCAATGATTTTGTTGTTTTCCAATATATCACAGTCCGACCGACTAGACAATCCCCTCTATGAAAAGGAACCCCGCCGCCGTCTCCCGCCGCGCCTACATCCGAATCGTCGTCTCGGAGGACGATGACGGGGCCGGCAGCGCCAGCCGCTCCCCTCCGTCGCTTCCGGTCATTCCGCCGGACGACGAACGCCGCGACCGCAGGAACGAGAACAGCCCGCCTTCTTCGAAGGCGACGACGTACAGCGCATGCTCGTCCGGACACAGCACGATGCCGAGCTGGTGATGCTCGTTCGCGTACACCGCGCGCTGCAGGAACCGGCTCTCGCCGGCATGGTTCAGCACCTCGAGCTTCATGAACGCGGCGTTCATGCGCATCGCGGCGTGCAGCCCCGCCCGGTCGCGCACCGGAATGCCGTTCACCTTGCGCAGCACATGACCCGGCTCGATGCCGAGCTCCGCCGCGGGCGAGCCCGGCACGACCGCGAGCACCTTCAAGCCGCGCCCGTCGTGCACGAAGTACGGCGCGGCAAGCGCCTCGCCGCGCCGATCGAGCGCGACGATGATCTCATGCAGCCCGAAGCACAGCAGCGCGGCGAGCCCCGCCGCCCACCACGTCGGCACGATGTGTACGCATAGAGCGAGCCCCGTCACCGCAAGTCCGTAGCCCGCGAGCCGGAACGCGCTGATGCGCGCCTTGCTCTCCGGCAGCCGCGTCAATGAAAGCGAGTGAAACCCGACCAGCACCGGGAACGCGAGCGCGCCCCACCCGGCTGCCGCGCTATCCCCGCCGAACAACGTCGGCCAAGGCAGCGCGCCGTCGAGGCCGGCGCCCGCCGCCATCGGCGTCAGCAGCAGCATCGGCACCGGCCAGAAGCCTTGCAGCTGGTAGCCGCCGACCGTCTTGCCCCGCTTGCCCTCGAAGAAGAGCGGCGTCGCGAGGCGTCCGGCCGACTTGTACACGAGCGCGGCTTCCGCAAGGTGCAGCACGCCGACGAGCGCCAGCACCGAAGGCAGGTGCACGGCCTGAATCTCGCCCGCCAGCATCGCGATCCCCTCCGGCAGCGCGTGGCCGTTCACCCAACGGACCGCGACCTGCAGCAGTCCGAGCACGCCCGCCGCATACGCGAAGCAGAAATATCGGACGCGCGCGATCGACAGCAGCGCCGCCAGCACCCACAAGATTAAAAGCGTCGGCACCGTCAGCGTCGCTCCGAAGAAGAGGAAAACGATGGAGACGCTTACGCCGACGACCGCGCCCCAGAGCAGCAGCCGGATCCATTCTCCCCACCAGGAATGCAGCTTCACGGAAAACAGCTTCCGTTCGATGGCGGTCTGCTTCCGCGCTTGCAAAGCGACATACAGCAGCGCCGCATAATAAAACGGCGACGTCCACAGCGTTCCGAACGCCCGCAGCCATTCATATAACACGTCCATGGATTCGTATCTCCTATTAGGATTCGTCGTATATAACAGAAAAAAGGAAGGCCGCGTGACGACCTTCCCATTCCTTTTCGACAATTTCGCTCGGTTCTCCTGCCTACTTCTTTAACATCTTCTGGATTTGCTCCAGCGCCGCATGCATCTGCGCGTCGTTCTCCGGGTCGAGGTAGCGCTGAATGACGCGTTCTTCCAGCTTAAGCGCCGTCGCTTCGTCGACGGCCCCGTTCGTCGGCAAATCGTTCTCCTTCTGGAACGCCGCGACCGCGGCCTTCGTCGACTCGCTGAAATACCCGTCCGTCCGGCCCGGCGCGTAGCCGAGTCCCTCCAAGATGAGCTGGACGTTCTTCACCTCGTCGCCGGCCATGTCGAACGTTAACGACTTATCCTTCGGGATCGCGACCGCCTCGAACAGCTTCGGCTGGTCCACGACGATGTCCGGCTCGATGCCCGTCTCGTGGATCGTGTCGCCGTCCGGCGTCAGCCACTTCGCGATCGTCAGCTTCACGCCGCTTCCGTCGCTCAGCTTGACCGTGCTCTGCACGAGCCCCTTGCCGAACGTCGTCTTGCCGATCAGCTTGCCGCCGGCGGATTCCTGAATAGCGGCGCCGAGAATTTCCGACGCGCTCGCCGAGCCTTCGTTGATCAGCACGACGATAGGGTAGTTCTTGCCCTTGCCCTTCGACGTCGTCTTCTCTCGCTTCCCGTCGCGGTATTCGAGATGCATGATCGTCTTGCCCTCCGGCACGAACGATTCCGCAATCGCCTGCACCGCCTGCACGACGCCGCCCGGATTGTTGCGCACGTCGATGACGAGCCCCTTCATGCCTTGTTTTTCGAGCAACTGCAGCTCTTCGGCGAACCGCTCGCCCGTATTGACGGCGAATTGTCGGATGCCGATGAGGCCGATGCCGTCCTCCAGCATGGAAGCTTCCACCGTCTCGAGGCTGATATCGTCCCGCACGACGATAATGTCCATGGTCGACGCAGAGCCCTTCCGCTGAATTTGCAGCTTCGCTTGGGTGCCCTTCGGGCCGCGGATTTTCTCGACCGCCTTCGTCAGGTCCAGCCCTTGCAGCGACTCCCCGTTCACGGACAAAATCACGTCGCCGGCCATCAGTCCCGCGCGCTCCGCTGGAGAATTCTTGATCGGCGACACGACGACGACCTGTCCGTCCTGCAGCGCCACTTCGGCGCCGATCCCCGTGAACGTCGAATTGATATGCTCGGAGAAGGACGACACCTCCTCGGCATTCAAATATTCCGAGTAAGGATCCTCCAGCGCCTGCACCAATCCGTCCAAGGCGCCTTCCGTCAGCGCGTCGCGGTCGACCGCTTCCACATACCGCTGCTCGAGCAGCTTATACACGGCCGACAGCTTCGACAGCTCGTCCTCGGTCAGGCCGCCTTCCCGCTCCTCCGGGTTCGCCTCTTCGGAAACCGCAATCGCCTGCGACAAGCTGGCGACGACCCGATGATCGAGCGGCCCTGCGACCGTAAGCGTAACAATGCTGCTGGCGAAGATCGCCAGCAGCACGAACGCAAGCACCGTACGGCCTTTAAACATCATGCGTTCACACCACCTTTGTTCTAACGGACGCATGCATTGTGCCGCCGCCCATATACTCTATGTTAGTATATGCAGGGCCTGTACCTGTTATTTAACGAATTTAGAAACGCATGCTCATCTCAAATACGGATCCGGATCGACGGCGACGTTGTCCACGTACACGCCGAAGTGGAGATGGTTCCCGGTGGAGCTGCCCGTCGAGCCGACCTCGGCGATCTTCTGTCCGGCGTCGACGGTGTCTCCGACCTTCACCTTGATGCCGCCGTTGCGAATGTGGCCGTACAGCGTCCGGAACCCGTCCTTATGCTCGATGATAATGCAGTTGCCGTAGCCGCCGTACCATTGCGCCAGCACGACCTCGCCCGAAGCCGCCGCGACGATCGTCGTGCCGCCCGGCGCGCCGATGTCCATCCCGGTGTGGGTGTG
This sequence comes from Paenibacillus sp., assembly GCA_031181325.1. GTDB lineage: Bacteria > Bacillota > Bacilli > Paenibacillales > YIM-B00363 > Paenibacillus_AE. The sequence goes on along the minus strand of JAPSKX010000008.1, from coordinate 39,840 downwards.
CTTCTTGCCCGTGATCGGATGAATGCGCGTCGCGAACGGCGACGTCACCCGCTGGCTGTCCGGCACCGGCCATGTGAGTTGACCGCCCGTGTACTTGACGACCTTCTTCTTGTTGTTCTTTTTGGCCGTCAATTCCTTTTGTTTCTTCACCAGCTTCGCTTGCTCGTCCGCGTATGCCATCAGCTCCTGCTCTTGCTCTTCGGTCATCTCGAGCAGCTCATGCTCTTCTTCCTGGAGGGAGGCGACGGCGACTTCCTTCGCTTCCTTCTTCTGCAGCAGCTGCGACTTCAGCTCCTGCGTCTCCGCGAACAGCTGTCCGACGTATTCCAGCTGATTCTCCACTTCCGCCTTCTTCCGTTCGACCGTCTGCTTGTCTTGTATGTTCAGATGGAGAATTTCTTTATCCTGCGAAACGATGGATTGCAGCGCATCGATCCGGTCGAGGAAATCCACGAAGCTCGTCGAGCTGAGCAGCACGTCCATGTAGCTGACGAAGCCGTGCATGTACATCAGACGCAGCCGAGACTTCAGGAGCGCGTCGCGCGTCGCGACGCGTTCCTCCGCCTTGACGAGCTCGTCGACCGTCATCTGCAAGCTCTCTTCGACCTCGTACATCTGCTCGTTGATCGCGTCGATCTTCTTGCTGGTTACGGCGATTTCGTTCTCGAGGCGCGCGATCTCCGTCTTGCCGGCTTCCTGGAAGCCGCGGATCCGTTCGATTTCCTTCTCCGCCTGCTTCTGGGATTCTTCGGCCGCCTTCATCTGCTCTTTCAGCTTCTTTAACTGCGCGTTGACCTTGTCCAGCTCCGAGCTGGCCGTAACGCCGACCTGCGGAACCGCGACGACCGACGTCGCTACGAGACTGACCGCCAGCACCGCCGGCAACAGAAACCGTTTCACCATCGACTTCCTCCCCGTTACACCTTCAAGAATTTACGAACCGACAGCGTGCTCCCCCACACGCCGATGACGAACCCGATGCCGATCAGCAAGACGAACGTGACGAACGCCACTTCGCTGAGCGGCAATAGGGCGATCTGCAGCAGCCCGAGCTCCATCTCGGTAGTCGAGACGAGCTGGCCGTAACCGAAATAAATGACTAAGGCCGGTATGACCGAGCCGATAATGCCGAGCAGCGCGCCCTCGATGAAGAACGGCCAGCGTATGAACCCGTTCGTCGCGCCGACGAGCTTCATAATCGAAATCTCCCGGCGTCGGGCGACGATGGTGATCTTAATCGTGTTCGAGATCAGGAACATCGACATGAGCGCGAGGCCCGCGACGAGCACGAGGCCTACGTTGCGCACGATGGCGGTCACTTGGAACATCGTCCGCACCGTATCCGCGCCGTAGTTGATCTCCCAGATCGGCGCCGGGTCCTTGCCCGCGTTCAGCGCCAGGATGCGCTGCGCCACGAGATCGATCGTTCGGGGGTCCTGCACCTCGACGGTGAAACCGTCCGGCAGCGGATTGTTGTCGCCTTCCTGCCCTTCCAGCAGCGCCCGGCCTTCCTCGCCGAGGCGCTCCTTCAGCAACTCGAGTCCGTCCTCTTTGGAGACGAATTCGATCCGCTTCACGCCCTCCAGCTTGCCGATGGCGTTTTGGATGTCCGGGACCCGGCTTCGGTCCACGCTCACGTCGAGGTAGACGCGGATTTCGACTTCGTTTTCGATATCTTCGGCCAGCTTGTTGACGTTCATGGCGAGCACCATGAAGACGCCTAATATGAACAGCGATATGGCGATGGCGCTGATGGAAGCGAACGACATCCACCCGTTGCGCCAGATGCTGCGGAACCCTTCGCGGAAGTGGCGGCGGATGGTGCTAATCCTCATAGCCGTACTCCCCTCTTTGCTCGTCGCGCGCGATCAGGCCGTTCTCGATCGCGATGACGCGCTTGCGCATCGTGTTGACGATGTCCTTGTTGTGCGTCGCCATGATGATCGTCGCGCCGCGGAAGTTGATCTCCTCGAGCAGCCTCATAATGCCCCAGGACGTCTCGGGGTCGAGATTGCCCGTCGGCTCGTCCGCCACGATGACGGTCGGGTTGTTCACGATCGCGCGGGCGATCGCCACGCGCTGCTGCTCGCCGCCCGACAGCTGATTCGGATAGGCGTTGCCCTTGTCCTTCAGCCTGACGAGCTCGAGCACCTCCTGCGTCCGCTTCTTAATGATGCGGGTCGGCGCCTCGATGACCTCCATCGCGAAGGCGATGTTTTCGTAGGCGGTCATCTTGGGGAGAAGTCTGAAATCTTGGAAAATGACCCCGATATTGCGCCGTACGAACGGGATTTTGCGCTGTTTTAACTTCTCCAAGTTAAATCCGTTCACGAAGATCGTGCCCTTCGTCGGCCGCTCCTCGCGGTAGATCAACTTCATAAACGTAGATTTGCCGGCGCCCGAAGGCCCGACGATATATACGAATTCATTCCGTTCGACGCGAACGGACACGCCACGAAGCGCCTGCCCGCCGTCCGGATACGTCTTGTAGATATCCTGCATCTCGATCAAGAAGGATCACTCCTGTATGCGCATATGTTGTATTTCGACAGAAATAGAGAAATTCCTCTAGCGATTCGCGTAATTCAACACTATGTAACATTATAGCATTGGAATTTTGCGAAAAAGGGTGAATCTTCTTGGAAATTCGCAGGAAGAATTCTCCGGACACGCTCATATACTTGTACGAAATCAATCCTTGTACACGGGGTGCGCCTGATATGAAAGCATGGATCCTGCGTTCGTTAATCGTCGGCGGCGGCATCGGTATCGCGCTGGCGGCGGGGATAACGTGGTATGGGCTGCAGCGCACGCTGCCGGCGGGCATGACGGTGTCCGGGTGGAGCGTCGGCGGGCTGGAGGCGGGGCAGTTCGAGCAGCGGCTTGAAGAGCAGGTCGGCTTGCTGCGGAATAAGGACGTCGCCATGACGGCTCCGCTCCCGAAAGTCGGCGGCTCGACGACGCGGTCGGCCAAGCTCGGGGAGCTCGGCTTCGTCACGAACGCCGACGCGGTGGCGGCCGAGGTGGAGCGGCTGTTCGCCGGGTCGGCTTGGCAGCGCGCGCTGCTGCGTTGGCAGTGGCGGGACCGGGCGCTGACGCTGGAGGCGGGGGTGGAGGCGAAGGCGCTGTCGGCCGCCGCGAAGAAGCTGTGGCCGGAACTCTATGCGACGCAGCCGGTCAACGCGAAGCGCACGATTCTGGCCGGCGACCGGATCGCGTACACGCCGGAGGTGCCGGCGACGCGGCCGGACGAGGCGAAGCTGCATGCGGCGGCGCTTGCGGCGCTCGGCGGCGCGGCCGCAGGGGCCGGCGGGGCGACGCCGGGGACGGGCGGCGGCGATGTTGCGGGGGCGGGCGGACTGTTGCCGCTGCCTTCGGCGCTGAAGCCGGACGGCCCCTTGTTGTCCGGCGCGCCGCTCGCGGTGGCGATACCCGTCGTACAGGTGTTGCCGAAAGTGACGGTCGCCTCGCTGAAGGCGCAGGGCATCGAACGCGTCATCGCATCGTATTCGACCTCGTTCGCCACGAGCAAGGCCGGCCGAAAGTATAACGTCTCGAAGACGGCCGCCGTCGTGCACGACCGGCTGCTCGCGCCGGGCGACGTGTTCGACTACGCGACGATTATTAAGGAAACCGAGGAGAAGTTCGGCTTTCGGGAGGCGCCCGTCATCTTGAACGGGAAGATGGTCCCGGGCATCGGCGGAGGCATCTGCCAGGTGTCGACGACGCTGTACAACGCCGTGCTTCGCGCCGGCCTCGAGATCGTCGAGCGCCGCAACCATTCGCTGCCGGTCAGCTACGCCCCGCTCGGGCAGGACGCCACGTTCGCGGAGGGGTACATCAACTTCAAGTTCCGCAATTCGACCGACAAATATATTCTGATCCGCACGAGCTCGGAGGGCGGGCGGCTCACCGTCAAGCTGTTCGGCTCGCTCGACGCGGGCGTGTCGTACGACATCAAGTCGGTTACGCTGCAGGAGATCGACCCGCCGACGAAGTACGTGAAGAACACGTCGCTCCCGAAGGGCTCCGTCAAGCTGCTGCAGCGCGGTAAGCCAGGCTATGTCGTGGAGACGTACCGCTACAAGAAGGTGAACGGCCGGGTCGTCGACAAGGAGCGCATCTCGAAGGACACGTACAAGCCGCAGCCGGCGCTGTATGCCTCGAACGCCGGCGGCCGCTCCTCCGCAGACGACGACCGCAAGCGCGAGTCCCGCGACGAGATGATCGTCGAAGACGGCGTGCTCGCCCCGGTATTCGACGTCCCGGCGGAGGAACTGTGAACCCTCCCCATTCGGTGCAACCCGAATAGAGAACATGAATGTTCCCGACTCTCACTCGAACCCCTAAATGGCCGAATAAGGAACATGTATTTCCCTATTCGGCCCCGTCACGCTGTGTTTGCCCCCGGCGACGACGATCCGCCAAACCAATCCGAATCCCTCCCGAACATGAAAAAGCGCCGCCCAACCCGATGAAGGGTCGAACGGCGTGTGCTTCACGCTGAAAATGTGCTTCCGCTGCCTTTTGCTCCCACTGTACCCGGTCCTCGCTCACTCCGCAACGGCCGGCTCGTTGTCGCCGCCGCGGCGGCGGCGCGCGGTTTCGCGGCGGCCGGCCGCCGGAACCAACCCGCTCGCGCGGCCGAGGCCGTACTTCGGCATGTTGACGTAGACCGATTCGTATTTCCCGTCTTCCACGATATACGTCTCATGGAAAATGCCGACATGCTTCGAGCCCGCCGCTGCCTTACGGTTATAGTCCTTCCACGCCTTGAGGTGCTTCGCCCCGTGCCGCGCGTAATGCTCCAAGTGCTCATACGAGCGCCAATACTGGATCGTGACCGGCCCGCCCGGCGTCAACGCGAACTGCGCATCCAAGAAGCCGAGCTCCTTGTTCCGGTACAGCTCCGAAATCATCGGCCCCATCGCCATCGCAACAGGCCACCACCGATGAATCGCCCACCAACTGTTAATCCGCATCCCGATCACGAACACGACCAACCCGCCCTCGTGTGCCGCCGTATACCGTCCCGCCTGAACCTTCGCCATCGCCGCCCGTCACTCCTCCGTCTTGAATAGGAACGCTAAATGCAACTCGTACGTCGCCAGAATATCCTGCCGACACATATGCGCCGTAAGGTACGCGCCGTAGAACACGGTAATCAGCCCTTGGCTTAGCGCCGCAGTCGGCTCCGGCCGAACGCAGCCGCCGTCCGCCTTCGCTTCGTCGATCGCTCGCCGGAAGAACGCGAACAGATCGACCGGCGTCGAACGCGCCCGCGATTCGCGCCCCGGGAACAGCAGGTGCAGCTCGGCGTCCGACAGCGCCGGCATGCACGGGTGCATCTGCGACTCTGCCAAGAAGCCGATCAAGCTGAGCATGAGCCCGGGCCGCGTCCGCGACGCTTCGGCTACGCTGCCGAGCACGTGCCGAATCGCCGCCGCGCCGCGCAGCCCGTCTTCTTCGATCTCGAGCAGCCGCTCCAACAGCCAAACGTACATGAAGTAGATCAACACATCTTCCTTCTGCGGGAAAAACTTAAAGAACGTCACCTTCGACACTTCCGCCCTCGCGCAGATGTCCTCCAGCTTTACCGCCCGGAACGAGGAGCCGCCGATCAGGTCGAGGCTCGCCTCGTACAACGCGATCTTCGCTCGCGCCTTCTTGATCTCCCGCAGGGACAGGGCGGGGGCCTCCGACGCCGCATCCGATCGCGCGGTCACCGATAACGATGCTCCCGCCATTCCCTCCGTCCGCTCGCCCGGCCCGCTCATCGCGCGTCCTTCGGCGCGAACATCACCTTCGCGGCATGCGACACGAGTCCGATCCCCCAGCCGAACAGCGGATACACGAACCAGATGTCGCCCGGCGTCGTCACCAGATTATGCACCGCGAGCCCGGTGTTCACCAAGCCGAAGATCACGGCATGCTTGTAGAATTCATTTTCCATCTGAGCTCTGCTCCGACGTTCGCCATACGAATGCATTTCCGACACCTCGCCAAACCAAATATGTACTGTTGTAACTATATTAACTCAAGTAAACTTTTCAGTCAACAAAAAAGGCCCCGCCAACCGCGAGGCCCTGCCAAAAACCATATTATGCTTTCGCCGCCAACCCCGACTTCTTCGCGTACTCGGCCGTCCAGCCTAAAGTCGCCGCCAACGACGCCTCCGCCCGCGCGATCGCCTCGCGCACCTGCGGGAACGCCGTGCCGCCGTATACGGCGCGCGCATTCACCACGTGCTCCGGCTGGAGCACGTCGAAGATGTCGCCCTCGAACTCCGGCGCAAACCCCTTATACTCCTCGAGCGACAGCTCGAGCAGCACGATGCCGCGCTCGATGCAGTGCAGCACGAGCTTGCCGATAATCTCGTGCGCCTGCCGGAACGGAATGCCCTTGTTGACCAAGTAATCGGCGATGTCCGTCGCGTTCGAGAAATCCCGATCCACCGCGCCGCGCATCCGATCCGTCCGCACCTGCATCGTCGCGATCATCGGCGCCATGAGCCGCAGCGCGCCGCCGACATGCTTCACCGTATCGAACATGCCTTCCTTGTCCTCTTGCATGTCCTTGTTGTATGCGAGCGGCAGCGACTTCAGCACGGTCAACAGCCCAACCAAATTCCCGTACACGCGCCCGGTCTTCCCCCGCACCAATTCCGCGACGTCCGGATTTTTCTTCTGCGGCATGATCGAGCTGCCCGTGCAGAACGCGTCGTCCAATTCCACGAACCCGAACTCCGTGCTCGACCAGAGCACCAGCTCCTCGCACAGCCGCGACATATGCGTCATGAGCAGCGAGCACGTCGACAAGAACTCGACGATGAAGTCCCGATCGCTGACCGCGTCCAGCGAGTTATCGTACACGCGCGAGAAGCCGAGCTGCTCCGCCACGAAATGCCGGTCGATCGGGAACGTCGTCCCCGCCAGCGCGCCCGCGCCGAGCGGCAGCATGTCGACGCGCTTATACGAGTCCATCAAGCGCTCCGCGTCGCGGCCGAACATAGAAACATAAGCCAGCAAGTGATGTCCGAACGAAATCGGCTGCGCCCGCTGCAGATGCGTATACCCCGGCAGAATCGTCTCTACATGCGCCTTCGCCTGCGCGATCAGCGCCTCTTGCAGCGCCCCCAGCAGCTCGACGAACTCGACGACCCGCTTGCGCAGGTACAGGTGCATGTCCGTCGCCACCTGATCGTTCCGGCTCCGCCCCGTGTGCAGCTTGCCCCCGACCGGGCCGATGTCCGCGATCAGATGCTTTTCGACCGTCATATGAATGTCTTCTTCCGACGCCTTGAACTCCACTTCGCCGCTGCGCAGCTTCTCGAGCACCCGCCCGAGCCCGCCGATGATCGTCTGCACGTCCTCGGCCGGCAGAATGCCTTGTTTGCCCAGCATCGTCACATGCGCGATGCTGCCTTGAATGTCTTCTTCATACAGCTCTTTATCGAAAAAGATCGACGCCGTATACTCCTCCACCAACGCGTCCGTCGCTTTCGTAAAGCGGCCGCCCCACAGCTTCGACATGATTTCCGCTTCCTCCTCTATGCAAGCACAAGGAAAGGAGCCGACGACGCGCCCGTCGGTCGACTCCATTTTCCGAATTGGCTCTATTCGATTAGTTGCCTACGCCTTCCGCCCCGTGCACGCCGCTCGACACTTTAAGCCGCAGCGCGTTCAGTCGAATGAAGCCCGTCGCGTCGCCTTGGTTGTACGCCTGCGTCGGGTCCGCCTCCATCGTCGCGATGTTCGGGTTGTACAGCGTCACGTCGCTCTTCACGCCGGCCGCCATAATGTTGCCCTTGTAGAGCTTCAGGCGTACCGTGCCCTCGACGTGCTTCTGGCTCTCGTTCACCAGCGCTTGAATCGCCAGACGCTCCGGCGCGAACCAGAACCCGTTGTACACGAGCTGCGCGTACTTCGGAATGAGCCCGTCGCGCAGCAGCATGACCTCGCGGTCCATCGTGATCGACTCCATGATGCGGTGCGCCTTGAACAGGATCGCGCCGCCCGGCGTCTCGTACACGCCGCGGCTCTTCATGCCGACGAAGCGATTTTCCACCATGTCCACGCGGCCGACGCCGTGCTCTCCGCCGATCTCGTTGAGCGTATCCATGACTTCCAGCGGCGACAGCTCCGTGCCGTTGATCGCCACGCAGCAGCCGTTCTTGAACGTCAGCTCGATGTACTCGGCTTCGTCCGGCGCCAGCTCCGGATCGACGCTCATGACGTACATGTCGCGCACGTCCTCGCGCGTCGCGTCGAACCACGGATCCTCCAGCATGCCGCTCTCGAACGAGATGTGCAGCAGGTTGCGGTCCGTCGAATACGGCTTCGCCGCGGACGCCTTCACCGGAATGCCGTGCTTCTCCGCGTACGCGATCATCTCCGCGCGGCCCGGGAACTGCTCCCGGAACTGCTCATCCCGCCAAGGCGCGATCACTTCGAGATCGGCCGCCAGCGCCGCCGCCGTCAGCTCGAAGCGCACCTGGTCGTTGCCCTTGCCCGTCGCGCCGTGCGCGATCGCCGTCGCGCCTTCCGCCTTCGCGATCTCGACCATGCGCTTCGCGATGAGCGGACGCGCGATCGACGTGCCGAGCAGGTATTGTCCCTCGTACAGCGCCCCAGCCTGGAACATCGGGAAGATGAAATCCTTCGCGAACTCCGCCCGCAGGTCCTCGATGTACACCTTCGACGCGCCGGTCTTCAGCGCCTTCTCCTCCAGACCGTCGAGCTCGTCGCCTTGGCCGATATCGGCCGTGAACGCGATGATTTCGGCGTCGTACGTTTCTTTAAGCCAGGTCAGAATGACCGACGTATCGAGACCGCCCGAATACGCCAACACGATCTTTTGCTTGGACATGTGCCGCAAATCCACCCTTCTGTTTCCTCGGTTTCCCTCTATCGTACCGTTAACCCATCAGCGCCGCAAGAATCGCCTTCTGCGCGTGCAGTCGGTTCTCGGCTTGGTCGAACACGACGGAATGCTGCCCGTCGATCACTTCCGCCGACACCTCTTCGCCGCGATGCGCCGGGAGGCAGTGCAGGAAGATGTAGTCGTGCTTCGCGTACTGCGTCAGCTCCGCGTTCACCTGGAACGACTTGAACGCCTGCTCCCGCTCCTGCTGCTCCGCTTCCATGCCCATGCTCGCCCATACGTCCGTGTAGACGACGTCCGCGTTTTCGATCGCTTCCTTCGGGTCGTAGTGGAACGTATACTTGCCGCCGGTCTTCGCTGCCGTTTCGCGCGTAATGCCGACGACCTCCGCATCCGGCTCGTAGCCGGCCGGGCTCGCGACCGCGATGTGCAGCCCGAGCTTCGCCGCGCCGACCATGAGCGAATGCACCATGTTGTTGCCGTCGCCGATGTACGCGATCTTGAGCCCTTCGAGCGTTCCCTTGTGCTCGAGCACCGTCATGTAGTCAGTAAGCGCTTGGCACGGATGGGACAGGTCGGTGAGGCCGTTGATGACCGGCACCGTCGCGCCCCTCGCCAGCTCGACGACGTTCTGATGCGCGAACGTGCGGATCATAATGCCGTCCACGTACCGGGACAGCGTGCGCGCCGTGTCGGCGATCGTCTCGCCCCGGCCGAGCTGGATATCGTTCTTCGACAGGAAGATCGCGTTGCCTCCGAGCTGCGTCATGCCGACCTCGAAGGAGACGCGCGTCCGCGTAGACGACTTCTCGAAGATCATGGCAAGCGTCTTGCCGGCCAGCGGGTGGTATACCTCGCCGGCCTTCTGCTTGCGCTTCAGCTCGATGCCCAGATCGATCAGGTACCGGATGTCCTCCGGCGTATAGTCGGCCAGCGCCAAGAAGTCGCGGCCTTTGTAAGGGTTAGACCCCTTGGAATTCGCCTCGCCGGCGGCCGACGCCGCCGTGGATCCTACCGCGGTTTCCACGTTTCGACCCTCTCCCCTCTATTCATGAATGCTTGCTTTTTCTTGAACATGCCGTCAGGCGTGAATGCCGTCTTTCGCGTCCGCCGTAATGAGGCCCGCGAGCAAGTCAAGGCCGCGGTTCCAATCCTCCTCCGGAATCGTGAGCGCCGGCAGCAGACGGAGCACGTTCGGGCCCGCCGTAATGACGAGCAGTCCCGCATCCTGCGCCTTCTTGACGATGTCGCCGACCGCGTTCTTCAGCTCGATGCCGATGAGCAGCCCCAGCCCGCGCACCTCGACGAGGCCGTCGAAGCCGCTCAGCTTCTCGCGCAGCCGCGCGACGCCTTGCTCGCCGAGCCGCTTCGCCCGCGCCGGGATGCCGTCCCGCTCCATCGTCTCGAGCGTCGCGATCGCCGCCGCGCACGCGATCGGCGTGCCGCCGAACGTCGAGCCGTGGGAGCCTGCGGACAGTCCGTCGCGAAGGAACGCCTTGCCGAGCATCGCGCCCATCGGGAAGCCGCTCGCGAGCCCCTTCGCCAGCGTAATGATGTCCGGCTCGGCGCCGAACTGCTCGTAAGAGAAGAACGTCCCCGTCCGGCCGATGCCGGTCTGGATTTCATCGGCGATCAGCAGGAGTCCATGCTCCTTGCACAGCGCCTGCACCGCCTCGACGAACGCCGGCGTCGCGCCGTTGACCCCGCCTTCGCCCTGCACGAACTCGAGCATGATCGCGGCCGTCTTGTCGGTTACGGCGGCCTTCAGCGCTTCCGCGTCGTTGTAGTCGACGTGCACGAAGCCGGTCGGCAGCGGATCGAAGCCGTCCTTCACCTTCTCCTGCCCCGTCGCCGTCAGCGTCGCGAGCGTCCGGCCGTGGAACGACTTGTTGAACGTAATGATTTCGTACCGGCTATTGCCGAGCACCTTCCGGTGGTACCGGCGCGCCAGCTTGATCGCCGCCTCGTTCGCCTCCGCGCCGCTGTTGCAGAAGAACGCGAGGTCCGCGCACGAGAGACGCGCGAGGATGCCCGCGAGCTTCTCTTGGCCCGGAATCTCGAACAAGTTCGAGACGTGCCACAGCTCGTCGAGCTGGTTCTTCAGCGCCTCGACGACCGACTCCGGCGCATGGCCGAGATTCGCGACGGCGATGCCGCTCATGAAGTCGAGATATTCCTTGCCCGCTTCGTCCCACAACCGGCTGCCCTTGCCCTTCACGAGCCGGATCGGGAACCGTCCGTAGTTCGGAAACAACGCCTCTTTCGTCATGTCCGCCACCTCCGCGCGTTATGCGTTCGCGGCGGTCGGTTCCGCCACGATCGTCGTGCCGATCGCTTCGCCGCGCAGCACCTTGCCGAGCACGCCCGTCTCCGAGCCGTTCACGATGACGACCTCGTTCACGCCGCCGCCGAGGCACTTGAGCGCCGCCTTCACCTTCGGGATCATGCCGCCGTAGATTTCGCCGCTGTCAATCATCGCTTGGATTTGGCTCGGCGTCACCTTCGGCAGCACCTGCTTCTCGCCGTCGACCGTGCCCGCGATGCCCGCCACGTCGGTCACGACGATGAACGGTCCCGCGCCGAGCGACGACGCCACCGCGCCCGCCGCCGTATCCGCGTTGATGTTGTAGCGCTGATTGTCGAGGCCGAGGCCGACCGGCGCCACGACAGGGATATAGCCGGCCGCCAGCATCGCGTTCAGCAGCTCCGCGTTGACCTCCGTCACTTCGCCGACGTAGCCGAGACGGTCCGCGTTCGCGACCGGCTCCGCCGTCAGCAGCCGTCCGTCCGTCCCGGACAGACCGACCGCCTTCGCGCCGTTCTGCGACAGCCGGCGCACGATCTCCTTGTTGATCTTGCCCGCGAGCACCATCTCCGCCACGTCCAGCACTTCCGCGCTCGTACGGCGCAAGCCGTCGACGAACTCCGTGTGGATGCCCAGCTTATTCAGGGCTTGCGAGATCGCCGGCCCGCCGCCGTGCACGATGACCGGCTGTTGCCCGGCGTTCTGGAATGCCGCCAGCTCCGCGAAAAACGCGTTCGGCAGCGCCGCGAGCGTACTGCCGCCGCATTTAATTACGAAGGTCTTGCCCTTCCCTTGTTCGCTCATTCGCTCGTTCTCCCCCCGTCATGCCCGGGCGCCGCCATGCTCGCCGCCGCCCGGGCATCTTCCCTTGCGTCCCGGAAACTACGTCCGGTAAGACGCGTTAATTTTCACGTAATCGTATGTCAGATCGCAGCCCCACGCCGTCGCCTTGCCCGCGCCGCCATGCAGGTCTACATGAATCGCTACTTCATTGCCGTCCAGATATTCCTTCGCCTTCGGCTCGTCGAACGCGACCGGCGCCGATCCCTTCAACACCGCGATATCGCCGAGGCGAATGTCGACCGTGTTCGGGTTCATCGGCACGCCCGCGCGTCCCGCCGCCGCGATGATGCGGCCCCAGTTCGCGTCGGAGCCGTATACGGCCGACTTCACGAGATTCGAGCCGACGATCGTCTTCGCGATCGCGCGCGCGTCGTAGTCCGTGCTCGCGCCGACGACGTTCACCTCGATCAGCTTCGTCGCGCCTTCGCCGTCCCGCGCGATCTCCTTCGCCAGCGTCTCCGCCACGTGGCGGAACGCCGCCGCGAAGCGTTCCCAATCCGGGTGGTTGGGACTAAGCGGCTCGTTGCCGGCGAGGCCGCTCGCCATCGCGACGACCATATCGTTCGTGCTCGTATCCCCGTCGACCGTAATCATATTGAACGTGACGTCCGTCGCATGGCTGAGCAAGGACTGCAAGCAGCCCGGCTGAAGCGCGGCGTCCGTCGTGATGAAGCCGAGCATCGTCGCCATGTTCGGATGAATCATGCCCGAGCCCTTGGCCGCGCCCGCGATCGCGACTTGCTTGCCGTCGACGGTCAGCGTGACGCATATCGACTTCTGCACGAGGTCCGTCGTCATGATCGCCTGGCAGAAGTCGTCCCCGCCTTCCGTCGACAGCTTCGTTCGCAGCTCCGGAATCCCGCGGTACACCTTCTCCATCGGCATCGGCACGCCGATGACGCCCGTCGACGTCACGCCGACGTAATGCTCCGGCACGCCGAGCGCCTCGGCGAACTTCGCCCGCATGTCGCGCGCGTCGCGGTCGCCCTGCTCCCCCGTGCAGGCGTTCGCGTTGCCGCTGTTGACGAGCATCGCCTGCAGCTTGCCTTCCTTCGCGATCGACTCCTTCGTCACCGTCAGCGGCGCCGCTACGACGACATTCGTCGTGAACACGCCCGCCACGTCCGCCGGCACGTCGCACACGATCGCCCCGAGATCGTACCGCTGTACCTTCTTAATTCCGCAATAGACGCCGCCCGCTCGGAACCCTCTAGGCGTCGTGACCGACCCTTCGGTCGCGATCGTGAACCCGTTCTGCCCGGTCATCTCCTGTCCTGCCTCCCCTATCCCTTATGGGTACGCCGGAGCCAATCGCAGCCCCAGGTCCTCTTCCCAGCCCATCATCAAATTCAGATTCTGGATCGCTTGCCCCGCCGCGCCCTTCACCAGATTGTCGGTCGCCGCGATGATCGTGACGCGCCGCGTGCGCGGATCGACGGAGAAGCCGATATCGCAGAAGTTCGTGCCCGACACTTCCTTCGTCGCGGGCCATTGACCCTTGCCGCGAATCCGAACGAACTTCTTATCCTTGTAATAGTTCCGATACAGCTCGATCCAGGCGTCCTCATCCAAATATCGTTCGTCCGCCACCGAAGCGTACATCGTGCACAAGATGCCTCTCGTCATGGGGACCAGATGCGTCGTGAACGTAATCGTCACCGGCTCGCCCGCCCGTTCGGCAAGCACCATCTCCACTTCGGGAATGTGCTGGTGCTTATTGACCTTGTACGCCTTGAAGTTCTCGTTCATCTCCGCGTAGTGATGGCCCAAGGAAAGTCCCCGGCCCGCTCCGGATACGCCCGATTTCGCGTCTACGATGATCGTCCTATGGTCGATCGCCCCCGTCTCCGTCGCCGGGATGAGGCCCAGCGCCGTCGTCGTCGCGTAGCAGCCCGGGTTGGATACGAACGTCGCGCCCCGCACGCGATCGCCGTAAATTTCCGCGAGGCCGTACACCGCCCGATCGATCGCCTCCTGCGGCGCCGCTTCGTGCTTATACCACGTCTCGTACGCGGCGCGATCCTTCAAGCGGAAGTCGCCCGACAGATCGATGACGCGCAGGCCCGCGTCGAGCAGCTGCGGCACCAGCTTCGCGCTGACGCCCGACGGCGTCGCCGCGAACACGACGTCCGCTTTCTCCCGCATCTGCGCCGGATCGACGCCGTCCAATATGTCGACGGGAAGCAAGCCTTGCAGATGCGGATAACCCGCCGTCAGCGGCTCCCCCGCGTTAGACGAAGAAATGACCGAAGATATCGTCACCTTCGGGTGCGTCAGGAGCAATCGGATCAGCTCGACCCCGCCATACCCGGTCGAACCGACGATCGCCGCTCTTATGTGTTCTGTCAACGGATGAATCCCCTCTCCACCGAAATCCGGTCCTCATCAAGATATGAATTATTATACATAGGTATGAATATTGATACAACCCTATTTTTCGCCTGATTTTATTGCAATTTGAACCCTTCCCCGAGCACCTCGGTCGCCCCCGTAATAATGACGAACGCCTGCGGGTCGGCCGCCTGCACGAGTCCCTTCAGCCGCGACACCTCGGTCTGCGCCACGACGACCATAAGCACCGTCCGCGCCTTGCCGGTATAGCCGCCGTGCGCCGTCAAGCGCGTCAATCCGCGGTCCAGGTCGTGCAAGATCGTCCGGGCGATCTTCTCCTCGTCCTCGCTAATAATGTAGGCGACCTTCGACGTCGCGAAGCCGAGCTGCACGACGTCGATCGTCTTCGACGTGACGAACAGCGTAATGAGCGCGAACAACGCTTGCTCCGCGCCGAAGACGAAGCCCGCGGCCAAGATGACCATCCCGTCGAGCGTCGCCACCGACAGCCCGAGGCTGAGGCCCGTGTACTTCGCGACGATCTGCGCCGCGACGTCGAGTCCGCCCGTCGAACCGCGGCCGCGGAAGACGATGCCGAGACCCGCGCCGACGCCGAGCCCGCCGAAGATCGCCGCGAGCAGCGGATTGTCCGTGAGCGGCGCCCATCCGGACGTCAGCAGCACGAACAGCGGCATGAACGCCGTGCCCACGGCGGTCTTGACGCCGAAGCGGCGGCCGAGCAGCCAGACGCCCATCGCGAACAACGGCACGTTCAGCGCCCATTGCGTAATCGCCGGCGTAATGCCGAACAGCTTGTTGACGAGCACCGAGATGCCGGACGTCCCTCCCGACGCGATGGCGTTCGGCAGCAGCAGCACATTGAACGCCGTCGCGACGATGAACGCGCCGATGAGAAGCAGGCCGTACTCCATTATCGTATGCGTCGGACTCCCGATCGGGAAACGCGGCGCCTTCTTTCTCGCCTTCATCGAACCCGTACCCCCCTCAAGAAAAAAAGACCATCGTACCCAGTTAGGAGTAGGATGGTCCTTCCGGTCCCGCTTATTCGCTCTTCTGAATTTGGCTTCGCAAATACGCATTGATGAACGGATCGAGCTCGCCGTCCATGACGGCGCCCACGTTGCCCGTCTCCTCCCCCGTGCGATGGTCCTTGACCATGCTGTACGGGTGGAAGACATAGGAGCGAATCTGGCTGCCCCAGGCGATGTCGGACTGCTCTCCGCGGATCGACGCGATCTCGCGCTGCTGCTCCTCGAGCCGGCGCTCGAACAGCTTCGACCGGAGCATCTTCATCGCCCGATCCCGGTTGGAAATCTGCGAGCGCTCCGTCTGGCAAGCGACGATAATGCCCGACGGGATATGCGTAATCCGGACGGCCGATTCCGTCTTGTTGACGTGCTGGCCGCCGGCGCCGCCGGAGCGGTACGTGTCGACCTTCAGATCCTCCGGCCGAATCTCGATCTCCGTATTGTCGTCTTCGATCTCCGGCACGACGTCGCACGAGACGAACGACGTATGGCGTCGTCCCGACGCATCGAACGGCGAGATGCGGACGAGGCGGTGCACGCCCTTCTCCGCCTTCAAGTACCCATACGCATTATACCCGCTTACGCCGATCGTCACGCTCTTAATGCCCGCTTCGTCGCCCGGCAAATAATCGAGCACTTCGACCTTGAAGCCGTTGTGCTCCGCCCACCGGGTGTACATCCGGTACAGCATCGACGCCCAGTCCTGCGACTCGGTGCCGCCCGCGCCCGGATGCAGCTCGAGAATCGCGTTGTACTTGTCGTACGGCGAGCTGAGCAGCAGCGTCAGTTCGAAGTTTTCGAGCGCCTCCGTCAGCTTGCGCACGCCTTCGCTCCATTCCGGTACAAGACTTTCTTCGCCTTCCTCGGTAATGAGCTCCTGCATCAACGTCAAGTCCTCGGCTTCGCCGTTCAGCTTCTGGTACTTCTCGACGACCGACTTGACGGCGTTCATCTCGGCGATCGTCTTCTGCGCGCGTTCATTGTCGTCCCAGAAATCCGGGGCCGACATCTTCACCTCGAAGTCGGCGATTCTCTCCAGCTTCAGATCTAAGTCAAAGAGACCCCCTAAGCGCTTCGAGTTTTTCCGTCGCCTCGCGGAGGCGGTGGCGGATGTCCGGATCAATCATGTGTCAATCTCTCCCTGTCGAAAAT
Source organism: Paenibacillus sp. (assembly GCA_031181325.1). Lineage (GTDB taxonomy): Bacteria > Bacillota > Bacilli > Paenibacillales > YIM-B00363 > Paenibacillus_AE. The sequence goes on along the minus strand of JAPSKX010000008.1, from coordinate 23,277 downwards.
GATTCCACGCGCTCGCGCCGGCATGCAGGAAGCCCGGCAGCGAGTGCCGGGCCGTCCCTCTACCGTATTATCCCTGCGCGCCGTGGCACTGCTTATATTTCTTGCCGCTGCCGCACGGGCACAAGTCGTTCCGGCCGATCGTGTTTTCCGCTTTGGCCGGGCGCTTGACCGCTTCTTCCTTGCCGCTGGACGCCGCTTGCCCCTTGACGACTTCCTGTCGCTTCTGGTGCGCTTCGACCTGCGCCTTCATCGCGTACTTCGCGACTTCTTCCTGAATCGAGGCGATCATCTCCTCGAACATCGCGAAGCCTTCGAACTGGTACTCGCGAAGCGGATCGGTGCCGCCGTACGCGCGAAGGTGAATGCCTTGACGCAGCTGATCCATCGCGTCGATATGGTCCATCCACTTGCTGTCGACCGCGCGGAGCACGATGACCTTCTCGAATTCCCGCATAAATTCCGGCGGCAAACTCGCTTCGCGCTCTTCGTACGTCTTCCGTACGACGCCCTTAAGATATTCTATGATGTCTTCCGGCTCTTTGCCCTCGAGCTGCTCCGGCGTCACTTGGCCTTCCCGAAGGAACGTGCCGTTGCCGTATTCGACGATCGCGGCCAAGTCCCAATCCTCCGGCACTTCCTCCTTCGGACAGTGCGCCTGCACGATGCGCTCGATGACGCTGTCGATCATGCCGAACACGATATCGCGGATATTTTCCGAGAAGAGCACTTCATGGCGCTGCTTGTACAGAATCGTACGTTGCTGGTTCATCACGTCGTCGTATTGAAGGACGACCTTCCGGACGTCGAAGTTATTGCCCTCGACCCGCTTCTGCGCCGATTCGACGGAACGCGTAATGAGCTTGCTCTCGATCGGCTGGTCTTCCTCGAAGCCGAGACGCTCCATCATGCCCATCACGTTGTCCGCGCCGAATCGCTTCATCAGCTCGTCCTGCATCGACAGGTAGAACTGCGTCGAGCCCGGGTCGCCCTGGCGGCCGGCGCGTCCGCGCAGCTGATTGTCGATGCGTCGGCTCTCGTGGCGCTCGGTACCGATAATGTGCAGCCCGCCGAGCTCCTTCACCCCTTCGCCGAGCACGATGTCCGTACCGCGGCCGGCCATGTTCGTCGCGATCGTGACCGCGCCCTTCTGGCCCGCTTCGGCGACGATCGCCGCTTCCTCGGCGTGATATTTCGCGTTAAGCACCTTGTGCGGCACGCCGCGCTTCTTCAGCATCGAGGACAGCGTTTCGGAGTTCTCGATCGACGTCGTGCCGACGAGCACCGGTTGGCCCTTCTTGTGACGCTCGACGATCTCCTCGACGACCATCCGATACTTGCTCGCCACCGTCTTGTACACGACGTCCGGCTTGTCTTCCCGTATCATCGGCCGATTCGTCGGCACGACGACGACCTCGAGGCCGTAGATCTTCTTGAACTCCTCTTCCTCCGTCTTCGCCGTACCGGTCATGCCGGCCAGCTTCTGGTACATCCGGAAGTAGTTCTGCAGCGTAATCGTCGCGAGCGTCATGCTCTCGTTCTGCACCTCGAGGCCTTCCTTCGCCTCGATCGCTTGGTGCAACCCGTCGCTGTACCGCCGCCCCGCCATCAGTCGACCCGTGAATTCGTCGACGATGACGACGTCGCCTTCCTGCACGACGTAGTCGACGTCCAAGCGCATAATGGCGTTCGCCTTGAGCGCTTGCGTCAGATGGTGGTTAATCAACACGTTCGAATGGTCGTACAAATTCTCGATGCCGAAGGCGCGCTCCGCCTTCGCTACGCCCGCCTCGGTGAGCGCCGCCGACTTCACCTTGATGTCGACGGTATAATCCTCATCCGGGACCAAGCGTTTCACGAACCGGTCCGCCGCATAATACAGGTCGTTGGACTTGGCCGCTTGACCCGAGATAATGAGCGGCGTCCGCGCCTCGTCGATCAGAATCGAATCCACTTCGTCGATCAGCGCATAGTGAAGCGGCTTCTGTACGATCTGTTCCTTATATAAGACCATGTTGTCGCGCAAATAGTCGAAGCCGAACTCATTGTTCGTTCCGTACGTGATGTCGCAGGCGTACGCCTCTTGCTTCTCGGCGTGCGTCATGCCGTTGAGGTTCGTACCCACCGTGAGGCCGAGGAATTTATAAATATTCGCCATCTCGGCGCTGTCGCGCTGCGCGAGATATTCGTTGACCGTGACGACGTGAACGCCTTTCCTCGTCAGTGCGTTCAGATATGTCGGCAACGTACCGACGAGCGTCTTCCCTTCGCCCGTACGCATCTCCGCGACCTTGCCCTCGTGGAGCACCATGCCGCCGATCATCTGCACGTCGTAATGGCGCTTGCCGAGCGTCCGCGTCGACGCTTCCCGCACGACGGCGAACGCCTCGGGCAGCATGTCGTCCAGACTTTCGCCGTTGTCATACCGCTGCATAAACTCCGCCGTCTTCGCGCGAAGCGCTTCGTCGCTCAACGCCTTTATTTCCGGTTCCAAGCCGTTTATTTTTTCTACGGTGCGAAGGATACGCTTAATCTCACGTTCGTTCGCATCCCCGAATATTTTCTTGACCAAGCCGAGCACGGGTCGTTCCCCTTTCCAGGTTGAACTATCAAAATCCATTGTATCAGTTGGTTATATATGTCGCAAATGCGTCGCCATTATTCACTATTACGCAAGAAAGCCTCGCCGGGTTGCAGCGAGGCTTATTTTTCCGCGAATCGTATTCCGCCTTACGCCGATTCGATCAACCCGTACCGCCCGTCTTCACGCTTGTACACTACATTGACGCGAGACGTCTCCGGATTCGCGAATACGTAGAAGTTATGGCCGAGCAAGTTCATCTGAAGGATCGCTTCCTCCATATCCATCGGCTTCAGCGTGAAGCGCTTCTTGCGCACCACCTCGAAGGCGTCCTCCTCGTCCTCGTGCGCGCGCGCCGGCGGCGCTAGTTCGAACGCTTCCTTGAAGACCGCTCGCTGCGTGCCCTCCAGCCGGGCTTTCCGATTCACTCGCGTCTTATGTTTACGAATTTGACGTTCCAGCTTATCGATCACGAGATCGATCGATGCGTACATGTCTTCGGATTTCTCTTCGGCGCGAAGCGTAACGCCGTTCACCGGAATCGTCACCTCTACGGTATGTTTATTCTTATTCACGCTTAACGTAATGTACACGTCGGAGGTTGGCGGCGTCTCGAAATAACGCTCCAGGCGGCCGACCTTCTTCTCCGCGTATTCCCTCAGGGCATCGGTGACTTCAACGTTCTTTCCACGAATGTGAAACTTCATGTTGCATGCCTCCTTTGGTTAAGCTTGAGTCAATTATAACATACGGACAAGGTGAATTCAAAATTTTCAGAAAAGTCAGCGCTTTCATTGTAAACGCAAAAAAACACCCCGGTTTCCCGAGGTGTGTGAGTTTCCTGTTCGTCATTCTTTGTAATCTTCCATCTATCCGAAGGCGATCCCGCCTCGATGGGAATGAATTACAACTTGACTACGTTCGCTGCTTGCGGACCGCGCGCGCCTTCGACGATGTCGAATTCAACGGATTGGCCTTCGTCTAATGTCTTGAAACCTTCCGCTTGGATGGCCGAGAAGTGAACGAATACGTCTCCACCCTGCTCCGTCTCGATGAAGCCGTAACCCTTCTCCGCGTTGAACCATTTCACTTTACCTTGCATTGAGACACAATCCCTTCATAATCAAGTACGTGGCGGCTAGGCCACAACTTGAATATACCATCCTATCCTCGAGGAAGTCAATTCTGTCAAGTGATGTTTTTATGAACAGACGGTCAATTTTGGCGGTATTTTCTGAACATTCCAATACAAACACATTATTCGAATCTATCAACTTCGATGAAAGCAAGTTTTCATTGGTTATCAACAGAGTTATGCACATTATCCACAGGTCAATGATGAGGGTTGCTCACAATTTCGGGGAAAACTCGACATAAAAATAGCCCCCGCTGTGCATATCAGCAGGGGCTTGGGATTCATTTTTTTCTATCGAAAAAGTAACTGTCGACCGGCTGGGACGATTCATACGCCATTCGCTGCGTCTTCGCTTGCGCCGTCTGACTGAGCTTGTCCGACGCTTCGTCGCGCAGCTTCTCCATCCGGCGAACGATGAAGCCGTCCTTCGCGAGGACCCCGTCTACGATCGGCTTCAACGCTTCGATCTCGGCGGGACTTGCCGCCCCGATCGCCTCGCGGATCGCCTGTATGTACTTCTCGCGTTCTTCCACGTACGCTTCCAGCTCTTCCGCCGTCGTCTGCGACAGCTTCTGCGCGATTCCGTCGGTCGCTTGGCGCAACGCCTCGACCGCTTCCGCTAATGTGTTCGCCATCTTTACTTCGCGACCGGCGCGCCGGACTGCTTCGCGAGAAGCGCTGCCTGGACCCACGTCTCTTTCAGGTCGAGCAGGTAACCGAGCACTTCCTCCGCCGGCTCCGGCGTCTTCTTGATGTTCGCTTGGACCAGCTGGTGGTTGAAATAATCGTACAGCCGCGACAACGATTCCGAAATCTCGGCGCTGCGATCGAGCGTAATGGCGAACTCGCTGACGATATCTTGGGTGCGGCCGAGATATTCGTTGGCTTCCTCGAACTTCTGGGCTTTCAGCGCTTCGATGGCGTGCTTGCAAAACCGGATGGCGCCGTCGCACAGCATGATCAGCAATTGGGCAGGGGTGGCGGTTTGGACGGACGTCTCCAGGTACTTGTTGCGCTGTGTATAAATCAATTCCCGTTCCTCCTCATCAATACTTCTGCCTCAAATCCGTGGCTTATGCACCCGCACCGAATTGCTGCATTAGATACGCACTTTGGGAATTCATTTGATTGAGTGCGTTCTCCATAGCCGTAAACTGCTTATAGTAACGGTCTTCCATCATTTGTAGCCGTCGGTTCCAATTATCCAAGTCTTTATCGATTCGATCCAGCTCTTTCCCGATATCGAAAGTGTTATTTCCGCTCGTTACCGTACCGGCCTTCGTTCTCAGTTGCTCGATGACGGTGTCGGCCTGCTGATAAATGCGTACGGCGATTCCGTCTTTAGCGGATGCCCCTTTTACCCCGTCCGTCGCAGTGAACATCGCCATGACTTGATCTGGATTTTCCGCAATCGCCTTCTTCAGCTTCGCCTCGTCGATATGCAGCTTGCCCCGTTCCGACCAGGTTCCGGTCGTAATGCCGATTTCCGCAAGCTGTTTCAGATCGCCGCTCGGGAGGCCCTCCACCCCGGAAGACATCCAATTTCTCATATTGGACACGGTGCCTGTCAGCAGACGGTCGCCGTTCAGCATCCCGCTCTTCGCCTTTTCCTCCCATAGCTCGATATCCTTCTCGTCCATCCCTTCGCGCTGCTCAGGCGTGAGAGGCTGGAAATCGCGGTACTTCTTCTCCGTTAACTCCTTGTTTACAAGGTCAATCATCTCGTTATATTTGTCTACGAACGACTTGATATTGTTAAATACCTTATCCGTATCCTGATTTACCGTGATTTTTTGTTGCGACGTCGTCTCTTTCAAAATCGTAATGTCGAGCCCGTTTAATTGGAAGGAGTTCGTCGAGAAAGTCGCCTCGATGTTATTGTAAAGCACCTTGGCATCCTGACCGAAGCCTTCGATTTTGTTAATACTGTAATCCACACCTACAGTTGTGGACAATCCTAGTTTGCTTACAATATTGACGCCGCCGTCCGTTTCATCCGTGAACGCGATCGGCTTGTTACCGGAATCCATAATTGTAAAATTTCCTGAGCTGTCTAAATGAGCCGAGACCCCCAGCCTGCCAAGCTCGGAATTATTTATCTTATTGATCAACGTACCGACGCTCGTATTTTTGTCGATGTCGAAATTGTATTCTTCGCCATCGTACGTGATTCGGAACGTTTGACTTTCGGTCAACGTGCCGTCAATGAGTTTCGTTCCGTCCGCAAAGGTTGCTCCCGAACCCGTGTACTTTCTTCCTGTCGGCGCGGGCGAAGGAGGCGTCCCCATCTTTAATACTTTCGAAACAAAATCGCTGTCTTCGCTACTGATCGAAAAATCGGATTGATCCCCCGTCTTGGAAGAGACGAAGAACAGCGAATCCAGCGCAGGATCGTAGCTTGCTTTAACTCCCGTATAAGAAGACTGGCCGTTGACCATCTTCACGAATTCGTCAACCGTCTGCGAGCCCTTCACGATGAACGTAGCAGAGCCTTTTTCCCCTTGAAGCGTAAACGTCGTTTGATCCGTTTCCCCGAACGCCGTCGCATCTACGGCCCCCAGCTTCGCCGCACTGTTCGCTACCCCTAGCTTCCCGGTCGAGGTTAACGAAGCCGCCTTCGCCAGCTTTGCGACTTCGAAGGTATAGACGCCTTCCGTCGCCGACGATGTGGCATTAACGCTGAATGCCCCCGTATCGCTCGATGTTGCTTTCCGGGATGAATAAGCGGAGCTCAACTGCATATCGAAGGCGGTGTTCCGGACCTCTAATATTTTGGTATTCATCGCACGATAATCGTCCCGCTGCCATTCCAGCAGTTGCTTCTTTTGTTGTAGCTTCGTCAGAGGAATCCGATTCGCATCCATTAAACTCTTGACCAGAGCGTCGATATCCATCCCCGAAGAAAGCCCGCTGATTCGTGTCACCATATGATATTCCCTCCTCTATCCTTCATCTCTTCTCGTCGACTAGGATGCCTGCCATTTCCCACAACTTCGCGACAAAATCCAATGTCTTTTCCGGCGGAATTTCGCGAATCACTTCTCCCGTATTCCGGTCCAGCACCTTCACCGCAATCCGTTTCGTCTGCTCATGGATGGAGAACTGCAAATTCGTCGTTCTCCCTTCCACTTTTTTTATGGCTTTCTCTATCGCTTTTACAAGCTGTTCTTCGCTGATTTCGACGTGCTCACCCGACAATTGGGCCTTTCTCAATTCGAATGTGTTCGTAATCGTACTCATGCCAGACAGTACATCGTAATTTTCCTTGTCTGCCTTGGGAGCCTCGGTCCTTGGTACATTAGTAGTCGAGAACGCCCCGATTGACAGGTTTGAATTCATCCTTAACCCTCCCGATCTGTCCTTTATTCCTTTTTATCGACAGGTTCGGTCCCTTACTTTAGTGCTTTTATGTATAGTATAAAAATAAAGGGGACTCCCTGCTTCCAAGTCGTCCCCGATTCGTCTTCAATTTTTTATTAATATCGCCATGTAAGCCATGCTAGTGAACCCATGCTTGTGTAACAAGTCGAAAAGATTCTTTAAGAAGAACTTATTGTGTTCCACCGTCTTAGAGAAGGATTGGAACAGTTTCACGACTTTTTCTTCGTCCAATCCTTTGTGAAACCCGGCCATACCGATCAAATGAAGCTTTAAAATTGCGTAACTCACGACCAGCATGACGTAACAGTCGAACATCGTCGGGAACCCGCTGAATGGGAACAAATTTTTGTACACATAGTTCACCAAGTAATTCTCCATGATATACTCTTTTTCATCCATGAACGGTTTGTAATACGTTTCGTAGGTGGAAGGGTATTCCTTCGCTAACTCTTCAAAGGAAGAACCCTCTTCATATTTCAACCCGGACAACGTTTCGATATAACAATCTAGAAAACGTTGATTTGAAATCCCTTCTCTATACTTTTTGTCAACCATCGCCTTTATAAGCTCCAACTGTACGTTCGACTGAGCGGGGATGTCCCCCAAACCTTCCTTAAAAGTACCGTCTTCGAGCATCGCTGTATACAAGGCAATTAATTCAGGGAGTTTGCCGACTTTACCGTCAGTAACATACTCCTCCGCTTTTTGGTAAAATAAGCCTAAAATTATTAAACGATCGGCTAAGGAGTATGTTCGATATTGCAATACTTGGATCGTGAAAATACGAAGCTCCCAGAAATATCTCCTCGAATGTCCCGCATTTTTTAAATCGTGCGTATCCAACGAGCTGGATACGTAAAGCCTTGAATCTACGGATTCCTCAATTTCATCGAACTCGATTCCCTTGGGATCCAGCAAGGCAAGCCTTGCGACCTCGGGGCAAGACACCGTCGCCGACCGTTCCAACACTCCATTGACCTCATTTGCAGTACGAGGGTATGAGGCGCAAGTCGTGGATAAGTGATCCTCGCCTAACTTAAGTTGAATATTGCATAGACGCTCAGTGGAGAGAAACGGACAGCTTGCATCTTTATTCATCTTGATTTTGGCGTAACTCATTTCGCTCGGATTAGACCGATTTCTTGTCACCTTCTTGTCGAGTTCCGATTTGAGCGACACATCCCGAACGCGCTGATACTTTTTATAAGTTAATTCATCAATGGTTACGCCCCACCCGCTGCAGCAGCTATCTTCGCAACTGGAGCCAATGCAAGAGAACTGTGTTAAATAGTGCGGTACAAGGGCAGCCCTGCGTTTCGCCATCTCGTTTTATTCCTCCACGTATTTATTCATTGCAAAAGTATCAATGACTATATTGTAAACGAGAACACGCACTGCTTTAAGAGACAAGATATGGAGAGTACACCTTCTCGATTCGTGCTTTCCATTCTGTATATGTTGGAAGCAGATGACGGTTTAGATGTTGCAGTGCGGTATCCTTCCGATTATTTTCGTAGGAAGTGACGACAAGATCGAATGCTTGACACACTCGGTCTGATACTTCTTCGATATCGCTAGGGATCAATCGATCCCCAATATTTCGCCAGGAAAGATCCATCTGATAAAATCCTTGCACCAGATCCATCAACAAGGGAATCGTAGATTCAAAATATCCTTTTGTTAGACTAGCTTGTATATATTCAATAGCCTCTAAACAAGTGTCCGATAATTCGACCGTCCGTTTCATTGCATCCCAATACTTCTCCAATTTACTTGGCCCATCCCCTTCCGCCTGTGAGGCTATGAAGAAAAAAAGGAGACCCTAGTGAGTCAGAGTCTCCTTTCGTCAATTCCCTATTATCTGAGAAGCTGGAGTACGCCTTGCGGCTGTTGGTTCGCTTGCGCCAACATCGCCTGCGCCGCTTGGGAGAGGATGTTGTTCTTCGTGAACTCCATCATTTCTTTCGCCATGTCGACGTCGCGGATGCGGGACTCGGAAGCCGTCAAGTTCTCGGCAGTCGTACCGAGGTTGTTGATCGTGTGCTCCAAACGGTTTTGGAACGCACCCATGTTGGAACGCTCTGCGGAAACTTTCTCGATCGCGTTGTTGATAACCTCGATCGCAGCCGTTGCCGACTCAGAGGAGCTGATATCCAATGCAGCAATGTACTCGTTGTTGTCCGTACCGTTCGTTACCGTGTTTACAGCCGTAAACTTGGCGCCTTCAACCGTCGTGTGCGCTTCGCCGGCCTTACCTACGACATTCAACGCCTCGGAACGCATGTCGCCGATTTGGATGCTCATGCTTTGTCCGTTGTTCGCCCCGATTTGGAACGCAGCCGTGAACGTGCTGCCTACGACGTCGGATGCCGGGCGGTCAACACCGTCAGTGGTCTTGATTGCATTGCCCTCGGCACCAGCTTTGATGGCGTCGATCTTAAGCTTCTGATCGTTGGCAGTCGCAGTTTCGCTCAGTTGAACATTTTTCATCTTGCTGCCGACTTGCTCTACGATACCGGCAATAAGATTATCCAAATCGCCGTCGACGGCTGCGTTGTTAGCGCCGGTAGCGGTCGTCCAAGCAATTTCGTTCAAATCGACAGCAAAGTCTGCAGTACCCTTGTATTCCCCATCGGCTCCGTCAAAGAACTCGATAGTTTCGTCTCCGATCGTCAGGCCTTTACCAGTAAGGTGCTTAATTAAACCATCGATTGTTAAATCAGCACCGTTAAAGTAATCGGTATCCGTCGAAGCGACTCCGGAAGACAAGACCTCCGTCTTCAGATCATTGAGTTTAAATTGTACCTCACCGGTAGCATAGGCTCGAACGAGGTTCGTTCCCGTCGAGGTCGTAGCCGCATTCGCAGGTGCTGCAGGTGCGGAACCAGCGGCAACATTCAGGTTAGTTGCAAATACTTTGGTGCTCGTTGTAACCTCGAGTTTTTGACCCGTACCCGTTGCGACCGTGCTAATGTTGATAGAATCGCCGCTCAGAGAAATATTATAATCAGCAGCGTCAATATCCTCATTTTGTTCAATTGCCTTTTTAAGCGCTTCTTCTGTCAAACGAGCGACAGTTTCCTCTTTCGTACCGTCTTTGATATAAACCGTAACTTCGTTGCCGGCGTCATTAACCGTCATTTCGCCATGATCAAAGTTTTCGTTGTCTTCCAAATACTTAACTTTGACGTCTTGGCCGTTGAATTTAACCGTAAATTCCGTGTTTTTTACATCGCCATCGTCAATCTTGAGTTGAACGGCTGCAGATGTTGCAGGGGTGATGTTGCCGCCAGCCAATGTTACCGGGGTAACAAAGAGACCGGAGTCGCCAAGGCTCAGCTCGCCCTTCGTTACCGGCGCGGAACCGTCGCCGCGGAGAACCTTCATGTTGTTGAACTCCGTCGTGTTGCCGATCCGGTTGATCTCGGAGGACAGCTGGTTCATTTCCTTCTGGAGCGCTTCGCGGTCGCTGTCGTTGTATGTACCGTTGGAAGCTTGAACCGCCAGCTCACGCATACGCTGGAGGATCGAGTGCGTCTCGTTGAGCGCACCTTCCGCCGTCTGGATCAGGGAGATGCCGTCTTGCGCGTTGCGGCTTGCCGTTTCCAAACCGCGGATCTGCGCTCTCATTTTCTCGGAGATCGCGAGACCTGCTGCATCGTCGCCTGCACGGTTGATCCGGAAGCCGGAAGACAGCTTCTCCAGGGATTTGCCGGCCGCACCGGTGTTGCCCGACAACTGACGGTGCGTGTTCAAAGCTTGAATGTTGTGATTAATACGCATTGATTTCTTCCTCCTTGAAGAGATAAGGTTGTCCACATCCATGTGGAATTCCGCAATCAATGGGTCGGCCGCCCCATGAAAAACGGTATACTTTATATATCGAATCCAGGTCGCTTTTTTTTAATAGCATTTAAAAAATATTTTTGAGAGTCGAGACCGTATTTTTCGCGAAAAAATAACCGCAAGCAGAACCAACCTTACTAGGTTCCACTTACGGCATTGATACTACTGCTTCAATCTTTTTTTCAACAATTCGCTCAGCTTCGCCGGCGATACCGCTGGCTGCGCCGACGCCTCCCGGTTCGATTCCAATATGGCCAAGTAAACTTCCTTCCTGTGAATATCGACGTGTTTCGGCGCCCGTATCCCAATCTTCACCGCTTCGCCTTCGCTTCCAAGCACGACGATTTCGATATCGTCCCCGATCATCACCGTCTCGCCCTTCTTACGGGTAAGAACCAACATGATTCGCACCTCCTGGTGACGCTTCCCCGGCTGGATAACGATCAGGGAAGAGGGCATGCTTCGTCCGATATTCGCCGGTTGCCAAGACCGTCTGCTTTCCGATCTTGGCATCTGCATTTACAACGATGGGCGCAAGCAGATTCGCGGTGGCTTCCTCCAAGGAATCGGGTACGGTAACGACGCACCAAACCTCTACCTGCTCAGGGCGTTCGATCTTCAGCTCGCTGACGGTCTGGTCGCTAATGTCGAAGTCGTAATCCGAAAAAAACAAAAACGGATCAGCCACGAGCAAGACAAGCTCCGGTCGATCCATCGATTGTAAATAAGCGAATGGCGAGTCCGCCTCCGGCTTTACGACGATAAAGCGCTTTTGGTCTTCAAAACCCGGAATCCCGCTCGGAAACGCATAAATCTCGCTCTGATTTATCTCCAAGCGCCCTAGTACAGGCGATTCAAGCGTAATGCCCAAACAAAGCACTCCTTTTTTCAAGGTTATAATTTTAAGTCGATCTGTGGGGGAGGAGGCGTAAACTCCACATGGTTGTATTGTTGCATATAAATATCCAACTTCCCGCGTCGAAAATCATGAATCGGCATATTTACGCGAGCGTTCACAGTTACGTCTCCATCCTTCACATGGATCCGGGCCGGGCTGGCGACGTAGGTAATATCGACATTATCGAACCCGGCCGGCCCTTCGAAACGGTACTGCCCGAACTCCAAACGGATATCCCTGGCCAGCTCCGCGATCATATCGCCGCCCTTGGCGATCGAGGCCAACTGATCCCCTTCTTCGGCGGTTTTACCGATATACTCCAAGGCGATTTGCGTACCTTGCCCGTAAATACGCTTCATCGTCTCCAAATGCCCTCCCCGCCCCATTGCATCCCAAGCCCGCTGCGAATCGATGGTGAGCTGCCCTCTGGGAAGCTCCATCTCTTGTATCGATTTCGTTGATTGAATTTCCATTGTGGGACGGGGCTGTTCTAGACTTTGTGTTCCAAAGTCGGCGTCAATGCCGATTTTCGCATACGTTTGCCGGATTTGGACAATCGGGAGCTGGGCGGGTACCATCGCGACCATGGGCAATCCCCTTTTACATCGTAATCCTTATATTAACGGAGAAAATCAAGCAGGCTGGGCTGAATCAGTCTCGAACCGGCGGACAGCGACGCTTGGTACACATTCTCGTCCATCTTAAGGTTCGTAATGACCGCCGCCATGTCGGCATCCTCCGTCTTTGATTTCAAGCTGGACAGATTGAGATTGATGTCCTGCAAGCGGGACTCGGCCAACTCGATTCGATTCGTCTTCGCTCCGATTTCCGCCCGCACTGCAAGCAGGCTGTCCATACGCTCGTCGATCTTCCCGATCATTTCGCTGACCTTGTCGATTTCCCCGTTCTTCAAGTGATTGCTAAGGTCCTTAAAAATAACGAACAGGTTGTTTTCCTCCAAGGCGTTCCCGAAGACGGCCCTCCCGGAGACATTCACCGGAATTCTCACGCCTACGCCGATTTCGAATTCGATCGTACCGACATTCGGAGTGTCGAAATCAGGCGTGGATTCGTCGTACGGCTTCACGTCGGTCAACTGTCCGTTGAATACGTATTTCCCGTTAAACTGGCTGTTCGCGATCGTCAGCATCTGTTCTCCAAGTTGATCGATTTCCATTGCGATCGTATCGAGCGCTTGCTGCGGGTTCGTTCCGTTCGCCCCTTGTACGGCCAATTCGCGCGTCCGCTGAACGACGTCTCCGGCTTGCCCTAACGTTTCGTCAAGATATGTCAGCCAGGACAACGCCGAGTCGACGTTCCGCTGATACTGGTCGTTCGTCTCGAGCTCGCTCCGGTATCGCATCGAGAAGCTGATACCGACCGGATCGTCGGACGGCTTGTTGATGCGCCGCCCCGAGGACAACTGGTCCTGCAGCTTCTCCATCCGGGTCAAGTTGTTATTTATATTCCGCATGAATTGCGTATTCAACATACTTTGCGTAACGCGGCTAGGCATAGGGTCGTTCCTCCTGAATTAATATCCGATTTAACGGCCGACGACGCCCATGCCGTTAATGACCTTGTCCAACATCTCGTCGTACGTCGTCAACGCGCGGGCGGCTGCGTTGTAGGCGTGTTGAAACTTGATCATGTTCGACATCTCTTCGTCGAGCGACACGCCGCTGACGGACGCTCTGCGCGAATCGACCTGTTCGACGAGAATTTGCTGATTGATCGCCTGACGCTGCGCTTCTTGGGTTTGCACGCCCATCTCGCCGACGACGGCGCGAAGGAACTCGTCGAACGTGCCGCCGTTCAGTATGATTTTCTCGATGCCGCCGCCGTCGAAGCTATATTTCACGTTACGAAGGCCGGCAAGCGCGAGCGCCTGCTCGTTGTTGCCGCGCACGACGCGGGTTACGCCGTTGTCGTTATAAGTGCGCGCCGACGCGGCGATATTTTCCACATCGTCCGTAATGCTCGCGCTCACGCGCAACCGCTCGGCGAACGACGGGGGATTCGGATCGTCCGGGTCGACGGCTGCGAACACGAACACATCGCCGCCCGTCGTCACCGGATGCTTCAACGTATAGCCCTTCTGGTGCTCCGCATTCACGTTCGTCGCGAGCGTCGTTACGAGCGCGTCCAATTGGTTTTGGTACTCGGTGACGAGCTTGTCGCGAGAGTAATACAGCCCGAACAGCTCGCCGTTATTCAAATTGCCCGTGCCGTTCTCCGCATAATGGCCTTGGGCCGTCGCCAAGGTGAACGGCGTCGCTTCGTAGCCGTTGACAAGCGGAAGCTCGCCCATCCGCACCGTATACCCCTGCTCTTCCTCCACGACCGTTACGTTAATAACGCCCGAAAGCTGATCGATCAAGTTATCTCGCTGATCGCGGAGATCGTTCGCGTTGTTGCCGAAGCCTTCGATCCGGTAGATCTCTTGGTTGAGCGTCGCGACTTGCCCGAGCAGCGTGTTGACCTCGGTCACCTTGACGTCGATGTTGTCGGTCAAATCCCGCTTCAGATCGCTCAGCTGCCTCGCCGCATGGTTGAACGCGTCCGCGAGCGCCAAGGAGCTTTCCTTCACGATCGCCCGCGCTTCCAGATTGTCCGGCGCCATGCTGAGCTCTTGCCAAGAGTTCCAGAAGTTATCGAGCACCTGCCGCATTCCCGTCTCCGACGGCTCGTTAATGATCGCCTCGAGCTTCTCGAGCGTATCCAGGCGCTTCGTCCATTGGCCGAGACTCTTATTTTCGTTGTAAAACTGCTTGTCCAAGAAAGATTCCCGAATCCGGGTGACCGAATGCACCTCGACGCTCTGCCCTTGCTGCCCTGGAATCGTGCTGCGCATCATGCCGATATTCTCGAGCGGCTTCGCGGCGACCATGTTTACGAGCTGCCGGGAATAGCCCTTCGTGTTCGCGTTGGCGATGTTGTGCCCGGTCGTCGTCAGCGCCGTCTGGTGCGTGAATAAGCTCCGCTTGGCGATCTCGAGGCCTCCGAACGTGGAACGCATGGAAACACATCCTTAGTCACTAGAATAATAGAACCGGAATTAAGCTTTGGAATCGAAATAGCCGGACCGCTTCGCTCCGTACCCTTGCTGTTGGTTCGGGTTGCGGTACATCGGCTCGTCGTCCGGACCGATCACGAGATCGATCGAATAATTTATGAAAGCGAGCGATTGCTCGATAAGCTGCTGATTCAGGTCGTTCTTCTGCTTCAGGACGGCCACCGTCTCCGACAGACGGTCGCGCGCCGCCAGCAGCGCTTCCTTCTCCTTCGGTTCCGTCACCAGGCGGGACAGCTCGGTCACCGTCACGGCGCGGGTCGGCTGGAAGCCCTTCGAGCGGAAGAAGTCGTTCGTCGCGTCCGTCTGCTCCTTCAGCTGCTCCTCGATGGCGCGTACGAGCTTGTTCTCCTTGGCCGCGATCGAAGACACCTCGTCGACGACGTTCTTCACGAGGGCGTCCCGCTTCTGATCGGCGAGTCCGATCAATTCGTCATGGATTTCCTTCAGCTTCTCCAGCGCAGCGATCAGCCGCTGTACGGACATGGAGTTCACCTATTTTCCAAGTATATTATTTCAAGTAGGGTAACAGCTTCTCCGCCAAGCGCTCCGCGCTTATATGGTAGGAGCCGGTCTGCACGGACTGCTTCAACGCCTCGATGCGCTCCGCCCGCTCCGCGCCGCCGGTGCGTTGCGCCTCGAGCATCTCCATCGCTTCCGCGGATATGACGACGTTGTCCTTCTGCGCGCCCTTGCTCGCCGCCGCCTTCGCGTCCTTGGCTTGCTGTCCCGCGCGGTACGCCTGAATCGAAGACAATCTGCCGGGTTCGTTAACTTTCATCCTTAACCACCGCCTGTTCGTTCGCGATCGGATTCTCTATATGTTGTTCCCGAGAATGGAAATGCGCATCCGGAAAACGAAAAGAACCGATCCATTACCTACATGTATCGGTTCCGATCGTTCTGAAGTTTAGGGTTTCCCGAAATTACTTATTGTCCTGGTTCTTAAAGTAGCCGATCGATTTGTTCGCCTGCTGCTGCGCCCGCCGGAGCTCGTCCTGGCGCATGCCGTTGACGTCCTTCACCAGTCGATTGCGGCAGGTCTCGCACAGGTGGCTCTCGCGGATCGAACTGCCGCACACCTCGCACTGGTAGGACATATTGATGTGCTCCGCGATCGAAATTCGTCCCTCGCGAATGAACTTCGTGATCTGCGACATGGAAACCCCGGTCGCTTCGCTAAGCTCGCCCAGCGTGCACTTCCGGTTCTCGCGCAAATATTTCAAACATGTCTCATATTGTTTCTCGATTTCTTGATGGCAATTTGGGCAGACGGTACGAATGCCTTTTTGCATCAGTCTACCGCATTTCGGGCAATTCGTCACATTCAACGTCATCGGGTACCCTCCGTTCGAACCATAGCGAATGTCTCAATAAATCGATTGTACTGCATAACGGCGGGTTTGTATATCAAGGACTTGTATGATAAGGACAAGTTATCTCGCCCACGTCAGCCCGTATACGCGCAAGGCGTTCGAGCGTCCGTCGACGGCCCCCGCGATCGCCTCGCCGCACCGCTGCATCGTGCTTCCTGTCGTGTAGACGTCATCGACGACGACGACGCGCAGCGGTCCTTCCGACAAGAAACGGCGCAACGCATCTACGCCGTCCTTCCGCATCGCGAACGCCCGCTCGAGACTCTCCAGCCGCTCCCTCCGGGACTTGTAGCTTTGCTTCTCCGTGTGCCTGGTCCGTACGAGCAGCGGCACGACCGGCGCGCGGTACCGACGGCCGACGGACCGGGCCATCGCCTCCGCTTGGTTGAAGCCGCGCTCTTCCAGCCGCCGCTCGCTTAGCGGCACGTACGTGAGCACGGTGCGGCAGGCCGTCTCCGTCTCCCAGAGCTCCCGCAATCGCTCGTACGCGAACCCCGCCATGTCCCCGAACAGCGGCGCCAGTCGTTCAGATCCTCGGTACTTGTAGCGAGCCAACCACTCCTTCATGAAAGGCGTATAGCGCACCGCGCTGCGGCTCGCCGCGACGTAGCTGACCTCCCGGCGAACGCAATCGGGACAGGGCTCCCCGCGTCCGCAGGCGCTGCAATGGATCTGCTCGATCCAAGGCACCTCCGCCGCGCACGCGCCGCAGAGCGGCGCCAGTCGCCGCGCGCCGGCGCCCCGCCGAGCCCCGCCGCACCACAAGCAGCCGTCGTCCGAGGCGCGCAGGCCCCCTTCGAGCAATCCGCGCAACCTTCCCCACCAATCCGTCGCGTTCATGGCGACAAGTACCCCCTCCTCCGCGCCAGCTCGTTCATCGACCGGATATCCCGAATCGCTTCCTTCTGCCCCTTCGTCCAATCCGCGGAGCAAAACAAGACCCGGCCGCTCGGGTCCTCCGCCTTCCGCCCGGCGCGGCCGGCCATCTGCACGAGCGAAGCGCCGTCGAACAAGCTGCTGTCCGCGTCTAGGACGAACACGTCCGTTCGCGGCACCGTCACGCCCCGCTCCAGAATCGTCGTCGTCACGATGATCCGCAGCGCCCGCTCCCGGAACGACAGCACCTTCTCCCCGCGTTCCTCGTCCTTCGACGACGTGCCGCCGATCGGCACGTCCGGGAAGGCGCCTCGCAGCAGGCGCACCACCAAGTCGATCGCCGCGATCCACGGCACGAAGACGAACAGCTGCGCGCCCCGGCGCAGCGAAGCGTCCACCGCCTCGCGCAGCGGGCGGGGAAGCGCGATGCCCGCCCACCGGCGCAGCGGCGGCACCCGAAGCCGCCGCGGCACCGGCAGCGGCTTGCCGTGGAACCGCACGCACACCTTCGCGTGCGGCAGCCGCCCGCGCGACGCCGCGCGGCGCAAGGACGCCGGAGGCGTCGCCGACAACAGCACGAACTTGCCGTCCGGGCGGCACGCCCCTTCGGCGGCATACGCCAGCTGCGGGTCGCCGTGATACGGGAACGCGTCGATCTCGTCCAGCACGACGAGGTCGAACGCTTCGCGGAAGCGGAACAGCTGGTGCGTCGTCGCGATCGTAATCGCGCCGACGTCCCAGCGCTCCTCGCTGCCCCCGTACAGCGTCACGACGCGCGCGGAAGGGAACGCCGCCTTCACGCGCGGCATCAATTCCAGCACGACGTCCTTCCGCGGCGTCGCCACGAGCGCCCGTCCGCCGGCCGCCAGCGTCCGCTCCACGAGCGGGAACATCATCTCCGTCTTCCCCGCGCCCGTCACGGCCCAGAGCAGAAACTTCCCGCCGCCGGGCCGCTCCAAGAACCGCAGCGCCTCTTCGGCGGCGTCCGCCTGCGCGGCGCTCAGCCCCCAACGGGCGCGCACGCCCTCCCGAAGCGCTCCAACCGTAAAGCCGACCGCCGCGGTCGCCGGCTCCCCCAGCACCAGCAACGCGCAGTACCGCACCCGCCCCATCGCGAGACATGCCTCGCAATACGGGCACGGACCGCCGCAGACGGCGCATGCCGACGTCGGCAGCAGCGTCGGACCGGAGCTCCCGCACCGAATGCAGCGATACCCTTCCCAACGCCCGCGCCGCGCGCCCCGACCGCCGCCTCCGACGCTGCCGCGGCCAACGACTGCGATCTCCTCGCCGATGTCCCGCAGCGCCCGCAACCACCGCTCGTACGCCGCCTCGACGCCGCGCTCCGCCCCATGGCGCAGCCGCAAGCGCCCCTCCAGCGCTCCCCACTGCGCGAACCGGATCCAATCGTCCGGCACGCCCTCCATCGCCTCCAGCTCCTCGCGCAGCAGCAGCCTGCCGGCCAACCGATCCACCCACGCCTCGTATGCCTCCCGGTCCAATGCCCACTCCGCGCGAAGCGACTCGACGCCGACCCAATCGCCGGCAGGCGCGCCGACCGCCCCGTAACGAACCCGCGACGCCTCCAGCGAGGCCCGCAGTTCCGCCGCTTGTCCCCACGAAAACCGCCGTCCGCCCACGCCGCCGCGCAGCACGTACAGCCGGGACGCGCCTGCCGCGGCCCACCACGCCGCATCCGATTCGAGCGCCACGCTCGCGCACCAGCGCCAGCCGCCGCCGCGCGCGCCGACCCCGTACACATAAGCCCGCACGCCAAGCCCCCTCCCCAAGAATTCAGGACATCCCGTCTTCCCGTACGGCATCCCCGTTATCCGCGTCGATTCCGGAATTCCCCGGACAACGCGAAAAAACACACCTCCCCCAAGCGGCATGCCGCCCGAAAAAAGTGTGCTTCACTGTCCCCCATTATATCGTTGTCCCCGCCGGACCGCAAGCGACCGCCCCCCGCAAGAACAGCACTTCGTTCGCGCCCTCGATCGACGCCAGCCGCCGCTGCGCTTCCGCCGGCGTCCCCGCGGCGATCAGCTCCCATTGCGCAGGGAACCGCCCGATCAGTCGTTCGACGATCCGCACCGTATCGTCCGTGGAGCCTTCGTCGATTAAGGTCACCTTCGTATCCCGCGCGCGAAGCCACAGCGCGAACGCATACGTCCGAAGATGCCACTCGACCGTCGCGCCCGCGTCGCGCGTCACGATGACCGCATGGACCGTCTCCGACGCCGATCGGCCGGAACGGCAGCGCCAACGAAGCAGATGCACGAGGCCGACGCTTAAGCCGTAAGCGGCGAGAATGGCCAATCCTTCTTCCACCATCGCTGCTCCCTCCTTTGGCATCATCATATGCGGGCAGGAAGGATCTGGTGCCTAGGCGCGTGAAACCCTTTTCAAGAACAAACAAAAAACGGCGGGCGCCGCTTACAACGTCACCCAGCCGTTCTTGATCGCGATAATGACCGCTTGCGTGCGGTCGTCGACGTGCATTTTCTGAAGGATGCTGCTCACATGGTTCTTCACCGTCTTCTCGCTGATGAACAGGAAGTCGCCGATCGACCGGTTGCTCTTGCCCTCGGACATGAGCCGCAGCACCTCCGCCTCCCGCTTCGTGAGCGGGTTGTCGTCGGTATGAATGAACCGCACGCCGACCGTCTGCCCGCCGATGTCCGCCATCGACGTCGCCGCCGTCTCCAGCTCCGCATCCGTATCGGTCATGCGCCGGATTTGGTTGATCAGCTTGCCCGTCACGCGCGGATGAATATACGCATGGCCCGCGACCACCGTGCGGATCGCTTCGATCAGCGTCTCCGTCTCCATGTCCTTCAGCAGGTAACCCGAAGCGCCCTTGCGCAGCGTCTCGAATACATAACTTTCGTCGTCGTGAATGGACAATATAATGACTTTCACGCCCGGCATTTCCTTATATAACGCTTCCGTGGCTTCGACGCCGCTCGCGATCGGCATGTTGATATCGAGCAGCACCACGTCCGGATGCAGCTCCCGGCACAGCTCGAGCACCGCCTCGCCGTCCCCGCATTCCGCGACGACTCGAAGACCCGGCTCCATATTCAAAATCCGCTTCAGCCCTTCGCGAAACAGCGAATGGTCGTCCGCCAACACGATTCTTACCTCGGATATCGGATTCGTACGGTCATGCATGATTCATATCCTCCTTCGTTCCGTCCCCCATCGGGACTTCGATCGTAATTTTCGTCCCCGCATTCACATTCGAGTCGATCTTGAAAGTTCCTTCCAACAGCTCCACGCGCTCCCGCATGCCGACGAGCCCGAAGCTGGCGCCGCCCGCGGCGACCTTCGATTCCCATCGCGCGATGTCGAAGCCGACGCCGTTGTCCGCGACGACGACCCGCACCGCGGCGTCCGAGAGGAACGCCATATCGACCGTCACGTGCGTCGCGTCCGCGTGCTTCGCCACGTTCGTCAGCGACTCCTGCACGAGACGGAACAGCGCCACCTCCATGCCGGAGGAGAGCCGCCGCTCCCGGCCGCGCAGCTCGAACTTCGTGCGGATCTTCGTTTTCTCCTCGTAATCCTGCGTGAACTTGCGAATCGTCGGCACGAGGCCGAGATCGTCGAGCGTCATCGGACGCAGGTTAAAGATAATCTTGCGTACCTCCTCCAGCTCCGTCCGCACGTTCCGCTTCAGATCCGCCAGCTCTTCCTTCACGACGCCGAGCTCGCCCTTCGCGAGCATGCGCTCCGCGATATCCGTCCGCAGGATCAGGTTCGCCATCGACTGCGCCGGTCCGTCGTGAATTTCCCGCGCGATGCGCCGGCGTTCTTCCTCTTGCGCAAGAATGATTTTGAGTCCCAGCATCTGCCGGTTTTTCGCCGACTCGAGAATGCGCGTCACCTGCCCGAGGTCGCCGGACAAGTATTCGAGCACGACGTTCATCTGGGAAAATAACGCCTCCGCCCGCTCGATCGTCCGGTCGATGCTCCGGATCCGCTTCTGCAGCTCGTCCCGCTTCGCCTTCAGATTCGATTCCTTCTCCCGGCTCATGCTCAGGCTCAGCTGCAGCTGCGTCGCGTTCTCGTACGCCTCGCGAATGTCCTTCTCGCCGTACCGCTTGAAGTCCCGGCTCACCTCGACCAGACGCACGCGCGCCCGGCGGTACTGCTCCTCTAGCTTATCCACCGCGGTAATCGTGTCGTCCAGCTCTTCCATCACCCGCTGAAGCTCCGTCGCGAGCGCCTCCTGCTCCTGCCGCGCCGCCTCGCCGATTTCGTAGATATGAAACTTGCTGCTCTCCAGCGCTTCGGTCGCGTTCTTCAGGACGCGCTCGATCGCATCGACCTCAACGTTCAATGGAATTCACCTCTTCTATCGGAACATGATCTCCATTCGCCGCTACTCCTGTATCGTAATCCCTTTCGTCGCCGGATCGTACGCGACGTTCAGCCCGAGCTGCTCCGAGACGAACCGCAGCGGCAGCATCGTCCGCCCGCTCTTCAGCATCGGCGGCGCGTCTACGGCGGCGCGGGCGCCGTCGGCGATGAGGTCCTGCTGCCCGACCCACAGCTCGATGTAGTGCCCGCCCTTCCGAATCGTCACCTTCTTCGCGGCCGCGTCCCAGTCGACGTGACCGCCGAGCGCGTCCACCACGAACCGCACCGGCACGAACGTGCGCTCCTGGTCGACGACCGGCGCGACGTCCAGCTGCTGCGGCTGCCCGCCGACGAGCACGTCCTTCTTGCCGACCGTCAGCGCGACGGCGACCGGATTCGTTGCCGCCGCTTCCGGATATTGCAGGGATACGTTGTCGATCGCGATCTCGCCTTTGATTTGCTTCTTACTTAGGACATATATTCTTTTCAGCGTCGCGGGGTCGAAATCCTTCATTTCCACGGAGACAGTTTTCCACCCGGTCCAGTCGACGCTCTCCGCCAGCGTCTTGCGCTGCAGCGCGCCCGACGCGTCCGTGAATTCGGCCCGAAGGCGTCCGCCTTGTCCGTCGCCGAAGACGTCCAGCGAGAACGACGTTGCGCCGCTCTCGAGCGCGACGCCGGCGTCGCCGCCCAAGGTCGCGTATGCGGCGAGGTCGGTCGCGCCGTCCCCTGCGGAGAAGTCGTAGGCGAGGCTCAGCCACTTGTTGTTCTCCTCGCCGGACAGCTTCGCGTCCGCGATCGCTTGCGACGGGTAGCTCTCCGACGCGATCGGCCATTCGACCGCTTCGAAGTCGGTCAGCTTCCGCTGCTGCGGCACCGGTACGGCGAGCGGCGTCGGGAAGCCGTCGAAGCGCGCGACGAGCATCGCGTCTTTCACGCCCTCTTGGGTGCCGAGGAAGGTGAACGTGTCGCCCGCGATTTGACCGGTCGCCCCGAACGGACTCCACTGGACCAGGTTCGCCGGGATCGTGCCGACGCTCCCGTCGTCCAGCGTCGCGCGCACCGTCAGCTGAATCGCGTCGCCGACCCTCCAGTCGGCCGGCGCCTTGCTCGGTACGGCTTCCAGCTTCGCGATGCGCCCGCGGTCGACGATCTCGACGGCCGCTTCCTCAGCGATCGTGCCCGAGTACGCGACGACCGTATCCGCGCCGCCGACCGCCGCCGTGAAGACGCCGGTCGTCGGGTCGACCAGCAGGTTCGAGCCGCGTGCTTTGAATTGGACCGGCACCCCGAGCGTCTTCGGGTCGAGCGGGTTGTAGTTGACGTCGTACGCCTTCACGTTGTAAGCGACCGTCTGGCCTTTCCAAAGCAGCTTCGGTCCGTCGACGATGAAGTCCTTCAGCGCCGCCGGCGCCGCCGTAGAGTACACGCCTAGACCGTTCACGACGCGCCGCTGCGAGCCGTCCTTCGGCACGTTCGCGAGCGCCGCTTGGAACTCGCCGAGCGGCCGGGAGACGGCCGTCGTCGAGCCGCCGCCGTCCAGGTTGACGGCGCGCCACACGCCGAGCTCGATGAGCAGCTTCTGGAAGTCCGGCAGCGTCGGGCCGACGCTGCCGGCCGCGTGGTCGGCCGTGACCATGTAGACATAGCGGCCGCTCTTGTCGAAGCCGACCGCCGTACGGGCGGTGTTGCTGTTGCCGCTGATGCCGCCTATGTCTCTAGTAAACGATGCCGCGGCCCCATCGATTA
>JAPSKX010000128.1 GCA_031181325.1 Paenibacillus sp. | reverse complement strand
TTCCTGGATTTGCTCCGGCTTCACCAGGAAGTCGAGCGCCTCCTTAAGCTCCTTCTTCGCGCGGTCTTGGCCGCCGATATGGTCGAAGGTGAGGAACGACGGCAGCTTCGCCTTCGGCTTTTTCCGCTCGCCCATGCCGAGTCCGCCGCCGGTCCGCATGCGAGTCATCAGGAAGAGCGAACCGCCGATGACGCCGACGAGCAGCACCGGGATCGGATTGACCCCGATGAAGACGAGGAACGCCAGCAGTACCGGGAGGAACCCGATCGCGATCTCTTTGCCGTATTTACTCATTCGGCCACACTCCCATCGTCGATGCCTGACGCGGCAAGATGATATGCTTGCTGCTCGTTCCGTCCGTCAACGTGATATATACGTTCGTATCGTCCATCTCGGTTCGAACCTGCATCGAACCGTTCGTCTGCGCCCGTTCCCGAAGGCGCTGCGGAATCAACGAATACTGCTTCGTCTCCATCGCTTGCGCGACGTCGAACAGCGCTTCGGACCACCAATTCTCGAGCGCTTCGCTCGAGTCGCCCGAGACTTCTACGACAATCTTCCGGTCTCCGAGGGACGAGGCTCCCGCTTCTACGATCGCGCGGTACGTCTCTCGCAAGCTCGCGCCAGGCTGGAGCGCCGCGCGGACGACGGCCTGATCGCGCTGAAGCTCGACGACGGGCTCGCCGGCGATGCCTTCCACGGCTGCGACCTTCTCCAGGAACGGATCCTCCATCGCGAGGGACTGATACGCGAACCAACCGCCGAACAAGACCCCGGACGATAAAACTATCGTTATAACAACAGGTAAGAGACGCAGTTTCATGAACTTCGTCCCCCTTTCTCGTTTATATCGCAATCGTATATACGAGAGTATATCACATCTATCCATCGAAAAGGGATGTAATGTGTGGAAGGCGTACCGCAACCTTCGAATTTCCATGCAAAAAACCGCCAAGCGTGTTAACATCGCATGGCGGCGCCGGGTTGCGCATCATCGTTTTCCTTACCGTAATTACCGAAACATTAAGCTGACGATCAGCAGCAAGCCGAACGCGACCGTCAGCACGAACCATAGCTTCGTCTTCCACGACCACTTCACCGCGTCGTCGTCCTCCATCCAACCGTCCCGAGCCGGCTTAGTCGCGTTCCAACGCGAGTCGGTACGTCTCGACCTTCGCCCCGTCCCGGAAAGCATAGTAATCGTAATATTTCCGCGTCCCGCCCTGTTCTCGCACCGAAGAAAAAACTTCCCACACATACGTCTCGCCGAGCTTGCCTGGCGCAATGCGAAGCAGCTGCATGCCGGGACGCTCCTTCAGCGCCAACGCTTTCACTTCGTCGCGAGACAATCCGTCCGACTGGCGCTCGATATGGAGGCCCTCTTCGCCCCACATCCACACCGCCACGTCTTCGCCGTCCGCGTCCGCCCCGAATACGATCGAATACGGTTGATCGCCGACGAATCGTTCGACGGAATCGACGCGAGAGAGGTTCAGGCGTTCGAGCGCATCCGCCTGCGCCCGACTGAGCGCGCTCCAATGCGGCTCCTGCACCGTCTGGTAGAAGCGGCTTCCGAACAAACCGAGCGCGACCGCCGAGACGATCGCGACGGCCAGCGCTTTCCACATGCGGCGCCGGGACGTCGCGCCTTCGTTCCTATATCGTTCCGCCATCGCGCCGTTCGCCTACCCTTTAAGCCGTCTTAACGCCGCGTTCGCTTCCGCGACGATGCGTTCCTCGTCGAGCGTCAAGCATCGGCGGCCGCGCACGAGCTGCTTCCCGTTCACCCAGACGTCCGTCACGTCCGAGCCCGAGCCCGCGTACACGAGGTGCGACACGAGATCGGCTTCCGGTTGGTAATGCGGCGCCGTCACGTCGATCGCCACGATGTCCGCCTTCATGCCGGCTTCGAGCGTCCCGACGTCGTTCAACCAGAGCGAGCGAGCGCCTTCCGCGGTGCCCATCCGCAGCGCGTCGCCGGCCGGCACGGCCGTCGGATCGCCGCTGACGCCCTTGTGGATGAGCGCCGCTAAGCGGATTTCGCGGAAGATATCCAAGTTGTTGTTGCTGGCCGCGCTGTCCGTGCCGAGCGACACCCGCACGCCGGCCGAACGCAGCGCCGTCACGCGGGCGATGCCGCT
The DNA here is from genome assembly GCA_031181325.1 of Paenibacillus sp. Taxonomy (GTDB): domain Bacteria; phylum Bacillota; class Bacilli; order Paenibacillales; family YIM-B00363; genus Paenibacillus_AE. The sequence goes on along the minus strand of JAPSKX010000128.1, from coordinate 12,182 downwards.
GGCCAGCTTCAGATTGCTGCCGGGGTTATGGGAAACCCCGACGCCATGCTCCGCCAGGATATCGATCTCCTCGTCCGTCAAATGAACTCCGTGCGCGACGATGCACGGCCGCGAGAAGACGCCGAGTCGACGCAGATGCTCGACCGGTCGGACGCCGTAGGCGGCAACGTTCTCCTCCACCTCGCGCGCCGTCTCCGACATATGGGTATGCATCGGCAAATCCAGCTCGTGCGCCGCCTCCACGAACTTCGCGATATACTCGGGAGGGCAAGTGTACGGCGCATGCGGCGCCATGGCCGTCGTAATGCGCCCGTCGGCCGCCCCGTTCCACGCGGTCGCGAACCGGATCGCTTCGTCGAGCTTCGCCCGCTGTACATCCTCCGGGCATAAGCCGATGACGCCTCGATTGAGGCAGGCTCGCATGCCGGATTCTTGTACCGCTTCCGCCACTTGATCCATATGGTCGTACATATCCATGAACGTCGTCGTGCCGCTCTTCAGCATCTCGACGAGCGCCAGCCTCGTTCCCGCTCGAACGTCTGCGGCCGTAAACTTCGCTTCGGTCGGCCACATGTATTCCTGCAGCCACACTTGCAGGCTGACGTCGTCCTTCAATCCCCGCAGCAGCGACATCGCCGCGTGGCCGTGCGTGTTCACGAGGCCCGGCATATACAGCTTGCCCGTTCCGTCGACGACCTCGTCGCCGGGCTCGGCTTCGATCGGCTCCGTACCTATGTATTCGATGCGGTCTCCGCGCATCGCGATCGTTCCTTCGAACGCCGTCGTTCCCTCGGCGCCTTCCGCCATCGTCAGCAGGCGTCCCCCGCGGATCACCGTCCGGTTCGTCATTGCTCCTCGTCCTCCGTTTCGCCTTGGTTCAAATAATATGCTAAGCTCTGCAGCTCGATCGTGAAATCCGCGTAATGGACGCGAATGTGGGAGGGCACCCGGATAATCGAAGGCGCGAAATTCATGATGCCCTCCACGCCCGCCTCCACGAATTGGTCCGCGACGCGCTGCGCTTCCGCCGCCGGCACCGTGATGATCCCGATGCGCACGTGCTGCCCCCGAACCGTATCCACGAGTTCTCCCATCGGCTGTACATGCAATTGATTGATGCGTTCGCCGATTCGTTTCGGATTGGCGTCGAACACGGCGACGATCCGCATATTATCTTTCAAGTACGCGTTATAATTGCACAGCGCTTGGCCCAGATTGCCCGCGCCGACGAGCGCGACGCGGATTTCTTGGTCCAGCTTCAGGATGCCGCGAATTTTCTCGACTAAATACCCTACGTCGTACCCGATGCCCTTCTTGCCGAACTCCCCGAAGTACGCGAGATCCTTCCGGATTTGCGCGGGGTTGAGATCGAGACGGCGCCCAAGATCCTGAGAAGACACCGTCTGTACGTCGCTCTTGGAGAGCTCGTTCAGGTAGCGTAGGTACATCGGCAGCCGGCGAACGACCGCTTCCGATATCTTAGGAAACTTCATGTCGCTTCCACCTTTCCCGCCGGGCCTTGCGCACCGGGCGATTCCAACCATTCCCGCATTCGTCCGGGGATCGAATCGCTCGGCAGATGCTCGATCTTCGGTCCGGGCAGCGAATACAAGAAATGCTTCCCGTACGACGTCTCGATGACCCTCGTGTCGTAGATAAGCACGACGCCCCGGTCCTTCGCCGTCCGCACGAGCCGGCCGAAGCCTTGCTTGAATCGGATGACCGCTTGAGGCACCGACAGCCTCGTGAACGGATTTTCCCCCTGCGCCTTCAAATATTCGCTCTTGGCTTCCACCATCGGATGATTCGGCGGTTGGAACGGCAATCGGACGATCGCGAGCGCGGTGAGCGCGTCGCCCGGGATGTCGACGCCTTCCCAGAACGAGCTCGTGCCGAGCAGAACGGCGGCGCCGGCTTGCATGAACAACCGCGTCAGCTTGCTGCGATTGCCGCTGTCGACGCCTTGCCCGAGCACGTGAATGCCGAACGGCTGCAGCGCTTCCTTCAGCGGAGCATGCGTCTGCTTCAGCATCTTATGAGACGTGAAGAGCACCAGCATCTTCCCGTTCGTGACGACGGCCGCGTCGCGCAAGGAATCGATCAATCGTTCCATGAAGATCGGGTCCGCGTTCGCGCCTTTAAAGCTCGGGAAATCTCTAGGAATGAGCACCAGCGCCTGATCCCGGTATTTGAACGGGGACGGCAGCTGTACGGTCGCAAGCCGCTCCTCCGCCTCGTCCTTGTTCGACAACCCGAGCTGCGACATGACGTATTGGAACGACTTCTCTACGGTGAGCGTCGCCGACGTCATGACGACCGCGTCCTTGCGTTCCCAGAAATAATCGCGCATCAAGCTGGAGACGTCGATCGGCGCTCCATACAGACGCAGCGAGCGCGCCTTGAAGTGAGGCGTCGCTTCCATCCAGTACACCATGTTCGGATCGTCCGCCTTGAGCAGCAAGCGAAGCGCGTCCCGCGCGCGGTACAGGTCTTTCACCGTCCCGGTTAAATCGGTGAACAAGCTCTCCAATCCGAAGTCCTCGGCGTCTTCTTTGCCTTCGGTCACGAGGCGGTCCAACACCTTCAGCACGCTCGTCAGCGTCAAGAACAGATTGTCCTCCATCGCGGCGAACACGTTCCAATCATGCGGCAGCTTGTCGGACTTGAGCCGCACCGTCACCGCCCCGCCCTCGGCTTGCCCGGCGGCGGCGCGCGCGACGAATCGGTCGTACAGCGCGTCGAACAATTCGTCCCACTGCTCCTTCACCTTTACGATGTCGGGGAACAGCTGGCCGATGCGTTCGCCCCAGCCTTCCGTCTTCGCGTTCGGGTGCTGCTCGAGCAGCGACTTCAGCAGCGGCAGCTGCCCCGTGCGGCTGTCCTTCAAGAGGGAGGTCAATGCGCTTACCATCGCAAAGTAAGACAGATCGACGCCGAGATGCTGACTGGCGACGTCCTCGAAATGATGCGCCTCGTCTACGACGAGACGTCCGTAGGCGGGAAGGATGCGATGCTCCGCTTTCACGTCCGTAAATAATAAGGAATGATTCGTAATAATGACGTCCGCCGCTCCCGCTTCGTTCCGGGCACGATGGTAGAAGCACTTCCGAAACCATGGGCACGCCCGGTTCAGGCACGAGTCCGCGTCCGAGGCGACATGGCTCCAGAATTCGCCGCCCTTCTGGCCGAGGTTCAGCTCTTCCTCGTCCCCATGCTTCGTCTCGCCGAGCCAGACGACCATCTGCGAAGCGATGACGCGGTCTTCCCGTTCGTTCGGAAAATCTTGATTGTTGATTTTGCCCTCGAACTTGCGAAGACACAGGTAATGACTTCTGCCCTTCAGCACGGCCGAACGGAACGGCGTCGGCGACAGCTCGTGCAGCAAGGGCAGTTCTTTCTGTCTGAGCTGCTCCTGCAGGTTGATCGTATGCGTGCTGACGACGACCTTGTCGCCTGTCTGCAGCGCATAATGCACCGAAGGAATCAAGTATCCGAGCGACTTGCCCGTTCCCGTGCCCGCCTCGATGACGAGGTGCCGTTCGTCTTTCAGCGACGCCGCCACTTCGTGCATCATGCGTTCTTGCGCGGGGCGCTCCTCGTAATCCGGCAGCCGCTCGCGAATCCGCCGCTTCAGCTCCTCGTGGAACCCTTCGAAGTCCGTATCGACCTTCTCCCGCTCCCGATCGTCCTCGCTCGTCCAATCGTCGACGCCGAGCGCGAATTGCCGGTGCGAGCGAACGGGCTCGCCCGGAGGCTCTGCGCTTTCCTTCCAGGCGACGACTTCTTCCAAGAACCACGCGTGGTCGTTCGAAGGGAAATCCGGATGCGCGAGCAAGAAGCCGAGTCGCTGCAGCGTCATAAGCGGCAGCGAAAACAGCTTCTCCATGCAACGAATCCAAATTTCCGCCGTCGCTTCGGCGTCGCTGTCCGCTTGATGTGGACGGTCATGCGCGATGCCGAAGGCGCCCGCCACGAAGCCGAGCTGATAGCTCGACAGCGTCGGGAACAGCATTCGCAGCCAATCCAACGTGTCCAACACGCGTCCGTCGAAGCCGGGGTATCCGGCTCCGGCGAGCGCCCGCTTCAGGAACGCGACGTCGAACGGCGCGTTATGCGCGACGATCACCGCTCCGTCGAGAAGCGGCACGATCTCGTTCACGACGTCGTCGATCGACCGGGCGTCCGCCACCATCTCGTCCGTAATCCCGGTCAAGGATCGGATGAACGGAGGAATCGGGACGCTCGGCCGCACGAACGAAGCATACGTCCGTTCGATCTCGAAGTCGTTCACGAGCACGATGCCGACCTGAATAATTTCGTCGCGGCCCGGCTGTTCGCCCGTCGTCTCCAAATCCAAAACCGCAAATTTCATCTATGGGATACCTCTCCGCATTCGATTCGTTGTCGTTCGTACCATTAAGGATACCAAACCGAAGGGAGAAAAGAAAATAGAAGAAACCCTCTCGCGAGGGAATCCATAGAAAAAAACGAAGGCGTCAGCCGATCGCCACGCCGAGCTGAAGCACGCCTCCGTCGATCTGGCAAGCCTTCAAGTTATATACGGGGTCCTTGAAGTTCGGATCCAGGGAATGGGACGTGCGGAAGCATTCGCACGCTTGCTCCACATTGCCCTTCACCGCTTGCACGCAGCCCAGCGCGTTGTACGCGACCGCCTTCATCTTGCCGTCGCCCGCAAGCGAAATAATGACTTGAAGATGGCTGTAAGCTTCCGCGACGTTTTCGCTCTGCAGGAAACATAAGGCAAGGAACAGCCGGGCTTGCAGAAATTCCGGATACGTTCGCACGACCGCTTCGAATTCGCGCGCCGCCTCCGCGAACATATACAGCTTGAAGTAGCCTTCGCCCCGCTGATATTGCATCGAGCGGGCGGGCGAGTCGTCGGGACCGCCTCCGAGGGGATCGAAAGACGGCGCCGCGATCGGCTTCGCCGACGCCGGTTCGTCCGGCGCGGGCGGCCGCTGCTTGACCCTGGCCATTTTTTCCTCGAACAGCAGCCACTCCTCGATCATTTCGTCGCTCATTTCCCGAAGCTCTTGCAGCTGTTCGAGCAGCGACTCTTGTTTCGTGCCGTGCGACGCAGGCAGCGCCTCGAGGATGCCGTCCAGCTTCTCGTTCATCGATTGAAACAAGTACTTGAACATGGGCCTCCCACCTTTCGGTTGGATTCGCGACGCGAGGGTACCCTCATTTTTTGCGCCGGGGAGGCATTTCATACTGCCAATTCATTATTGGGGCCCGACATGGTTATAAAATCGTCGCGTGCACTTCCTCGTCGGTCGTGCGGACGATCTTGTTATGGCCGTCCATAATCGCGACCTTCGGCTTATAATGCCTTGCCTGCTCTTCCGTCATCATCGCGTACGAGATGATGATAACGACGTCGCCCGGTTGGACGAGTCTCGCGGCGGCGCCGTTCAGGCAGACCGTCCCTTCGCCGCGCCGCCCCGGAATGACGTACGTCTCGAGGCGCGCGCCGTTCATATTGTTTACGATCTGGACCTTCTCGTTCGGCAGAATGTCGACCGCGTCCATTAAGTCCTCGTCGATCGTAATGCTGCCTACGTAGTTTAGATTCGCCTCCGTCACGACGGCGCGATGGATTTTCGATTTCATCATCGTCCGAAACATAGCCCTCACCCCTCGTTTGCTTGAAATAACCGATTGTCGATCAACCGGGTCCCGCCGAATTTCACCGCCAGCGCGGCGATGAAGCGACCGGCCTTCGCGACCGGCCCCTCGATCGGCTCGAGGGACGGGTACGCGAGCACCTGAGCGTAATCGAGCGCCGCGCCGGGCACGGCGAGCATCGCGTCCGCGAGCTTTCTCTCCAGCGCCGGAGCCGTCGTCTCCGGCGCTTCTGCGATCCAATCGTCGACCGCCAGCAGCGCTCGGCGAAGGGCCGGCGCGTTCGCTCGCTGCTCCGGCGTTAAGTACACGTTCCTCGAGCTCATGGCGAGCCCGTCCGGCTCGCGCATCGTCTCGCAGGGGACGATCTCGACGGGGACGTTCAAGTCGCGCACGAACGTCTCGATGACGGCGACCTGCTGCGCGTCCTTCATTCCGAAGTAAGCGCGCCGCGGCTCGACGATATGGAACAGCTTCGAGACGACCGTGGCGACGCCGTCGAAGTGCCCGGGCCGGGACGCGCCGCATAGGCGCTCCGTGACGGGCCCCGACACCGTGACGACCGTCTTCGACGTCCCCCCGCCGTCCGGATACATCTCCGAGACCGACGGCAGAAACGCGGCGTCGACCCCGACGCTCTCCATGAGCGCCAGATCCCGCGCCTCGTCCCTTGGATACCGTTCGAAATCCTCGTTCGGTCCGAATTGAAGCGGATTGACGAAGACGCTCATGACGACGACGTCGTTTTCCCGCTTCGCCCGCTCCGCGAGCGACAGATGGCCCGCATGCAAGAAGCCCATCGTCGGGACGAATCCGATGCTGCGTTCCTTGCCGAGTCCTTGTAAAAATCGCTTATAAGCCGCAATCGTGCGGATCACTTCCATAGCTCATCTCTCCTATTCCGGGGCGATCCGGGGCGACGACGCTCACTTGTCGGATGCCCCGCCTCCGTACAGACGCTGCGGGTCCGCTTCCTCCATATGGAACGTATGCCGTTCCTCGGGGAACGCGCGCCCCTTCACGTCGGTCACGTACTCCGCGATCGCCGCCTTCACGATGTTCCCGACATTCGCGTACGACTTGACGAATTTCTTCGGATGCGGGTCCAGCTCATATTGCAAAATGTCGTGAAATACGAGCACTTGTCCGTCGCAGCGAGGTCCGGAGCCGATGCCGATCGTCGGAATCGACAGCCGCTCGGTGACGCGAGCGGCCAATTCGTCGGTCACCAGCTCGAGCACGATCGCGAACGCTCCCGCTTCCTCCAGCCGGAGCGCATCGTCCAGCAGCTTCTCCGCCGCTTCCGCCTGCTTCCCTTGCACTTTATAGCCGCCGATGACATGCACCGACTGCGGCGTAAGGCCGAGATGCCCCATCACCGGGACGCCGGCCGCGACCGACGCGCGCACGGCGGGCGCAATCTCATAGCCGCCTTCCAGCTTGACCGCCTTCGCGCCGCCTTCCCGCATGACGCGCGCCACGTTCGCGAGCGTCGCGTCGATGCCGCCGTGATACGTGGCGAACGGCAGGTCGGCGACGACGAACGCCGTCTTCGCCGCGCGGGACACGATCTCCGCATGATATACGATCTGATCCAGCGTCACGGCCAGCGTCGTCTCCTTGCCCTGCACGACGTTGCCGAGCGAATCGCCGACGAGCAGCACGTCCGCTCCGGCGGCCTCCGCCAGCTGCGCCGAAGGGTAATCGTATGCGGTGACGACCGCGATCGGCTCGCCCTTCGACTTCATCGCCCGCAGCCGCGACGTCGTTACGGGTTTCCGCATGCCCGAGATTGGTTCCGGCATCTTGCATTCCTCCTTGACGTTAGCGTTCCAAGAAATCAAAAAAAACCTTCCCGGCCGGAAGCCGAGAAGGATGGCAGCGCAAAATAAAAAATCCGCGCCAGCCGGCGAGAATGGCGCCGGGCGCGATGCGTCGCTTTCCGTCTCGGTCCTTGCGGCTCAGAGCAGAAAAATGCGAGAAGCAAAATAAAAACGGACAACGGCACGAGGGTACGGTTCCCGTACGGAATACCGTCCCCCTTGCGTTGTCCTTAGTATACCAGACCGCTCGATTTTGTACATAGGTCGCTTGCCCGCCGCGATTAGGCGGTTGTCGGCGGGACCGCTAGATCGCCGGAATACATGGCGCGCACATGGCCGTCGTCGTCTCGCACGAGCAGCGCGCCTTCCTCGGTTATGCCCTCGGCGACGCCTTCCGCGAAGCCCTGCGGCGTCGAGATGCGCACCCGGCCGTGCAGCGTGGAAGAGAGCGCCTCCCACAGCGTTCGCACCGGTCCGAAGCCTTCCTTACGGTAGACCTCGTACAACCAATCGAACTGCTTAAGGAAGGCGACGACGATCGACTCGCGAGACACCGGCGCGCCGGTCGCCTCGAGCAGCGAGGTGACACGGTCCGCCAGCTCCTCGGGCAGCTCGTCCGCGCGAACGTTCGCGGTGACGCCGACGCCGGCGATCATCGCCTTTACGACGTCCGCCTCCAGCATGGTCTCCACCAAGATGCCGCATATTTTTTTGCCGTCGACGAGAATATCGTTCGGCCACTTGATCGTCGCGTTCGCCACGGTCTCCTTGCGAATCGCCCGGCAGAGCGCCACGGCGATGAGCAGCGTCATCTGCGGCGCCACCGCCAGCGGCACGTTCGGCCGGAGGAGGAAGCTGAGATAGATGCCCTTGCCCGGCGGAGAAAACCAGGCGCGTCCGAACCGTCCCCGTCCGGCGGATTGCGTCTCGGCCAGTACGAGCGCGCCTTCCGGAGCGCCGGCGAGCAGCGCTTCGTGCGCGGCGTTTTGCGTCGACTCGACGACGTCGTACAGCTGTAACTGTCGGCCGAACATCGTGTCCGCGAGAAGCGGCATCAGTACGTCCAAGCGATACTTGTCGGGAACGCGCACCAATTTATAGCCGAGACGCGGCGCCGATTCGAACACATATCCTTCCTCTTCCAAGCGCCGGATTCGCTTCCAGACCGCCGTTCGACTCATACCGAGGGCGCGGCTCAGCCCCTCCCCCGATACGAAGGCGCCGGCAGCCTCCTCGAAGCAGGCCAGCAGCGTGGCGGTAGCGGCATCGCCGCCAGGCGCATTCTGCGTCGAATGCGCGCCCGGGCCCGAGCCGATGGCGGTGTCGCTCCGTTTGTCGTTCGTTTCGTCGTTCATCGTCATTCGTCCCCTCCGGTCCCCGTCCCGTACCGGGGCAGCAGCGTCCGAACCCGCTCCAGCAGCGCGTCCGGCGCGTTCTCGAGCTCGCCGAGCGCGACGGCGACGAGCAATCGGTCGAGCAGATCGGCGAGCCATGGCCCGCCTCTTCGTCCGCCGGCCGCCGCGATCGCGTCGGCCCCGCCGATCGCGAGCTCCTTCAGCGTCTTCGCGGGCATCTCGTCCAGCCAGATCGCCCCGGACGCGACGTAAGGCGCCGTCCATGCATACTCCGGCGCGGCGGCGGCCGCGCTGCCGAGCGCGAGCCAGCGGCGCGCCGCTTCTTCCCCTTGCCGCAGCGTCGCGCCGATCCACGCGCGGCGCGCGATCGATTCCGGCGCGCCGCGCAGCGCCGCGTGGAACGCGAGCAGCCGCCGCAGCGCCGTCTCGAACGCGCCGGACGTTCGCAGCGCGCGGCAGACGCCTTCCGCCTCCTCGGGACCGAGCGCCATTCGGTCGAACCAGAACGCCCATCGGGCAAGGTCGTCCGACACGCGATCGAGGAAGCGAAGCGGATCGTCCGCAGCAAGGGCCGCTTCCGCCAGCCCCAGCGTCCTCGGCAGCCGCAGCCGCTCCTTCGTCCAGCGCAGCAACTCGCTCTCGCGCAGCAGCGCCAGCGCACGGTACGGATCGCTTCCGCCGATCATGCGCGACAGCTCCGCGGCAACCCGCTCCATGGCGACGACGGCGAGCCCGGGCGCGCCGAGCTTCGCCTGCTCCCACGTCGGCTCGTCCGCCGCGAAGCCGTATTCGGCCGCGAAGCGCACGAAGCGCAGCATGCGCAGCGCGTCTTCGCCGAAGCGAGCGGCCGGATCGCCGACCGCTCGCAGCCGTTTCGCTTCCAGATCGCGCCGGCCGCCGAACGGATCGACGAGACGGCCGTCGACGTCGACCGCCATCGCGTTCACCGTGAAATCCCGCCGCTCGAGGTCGCCTTCGACGTCATCCAGGAACGAGACGGCATCCGGATGCCGTCCGTCCGAATATTCGGACTCCGCCCGGAACGTCGTCACCTCGTACCGCCATTCGCCGAGCGGCACCGTGACGGTCCCGTGTTGAAGCCCGGTCGGGATCGCTTCCGGGAACAATGCCATGACCGCTTCCGGCTTCGCCGCCGTCGCGATGTCGATATCCTTCACCGGCCGCCCCAGCATGGCATCCCGCACGCAGCCGCCTACGAAATAAGCGGCATAGCCCGCTTCGGCCAATCGCCGCAGCACCCGCTCGCCGCCTCTGCCCATCTCGTCCTCGAATCGGATTCGTTCCGTCATTCGACCGCGCACACCCGCTCCCGCCGCTCCGCGTCCCGTTCTCGGCCGAGGATGCGGTAGTAGATATCCTCATACGTCTCCATGATGAGATCGTTGCAGAACACCGTCTGCGACCGCCTCGTGCAATTCGCGGAAATCCGCGCGTACAGGGACGGATCGGTGAGAAGACGAATGCAATCGTCCGCCATCGAATCCACGTCGCCGATCGCCGACAAGAAGCCGGTTTCCCCATGGGTGACGACCTCCGGAATGCCCCCGGCCGTCGAGCCGATCGTCGGCACGCCGCACGCCATCGCTTCGAGCGCCACTAAGCCGAAGCTTTCCTTCTCGGACGTCAGCAGCATGACGTCCGCGACGGATAACAGCTCCGCCACCTCGTCTTGCTTGCCGAGGAAGATCACCCGCTCCTCGAGCCCGTATTCGCGCACGCGCGCGATCGTCTTCCCGAGCTCGGGCCCTTCCCCGACGAACACGAGGCGCGAAGGCACTTCCTCGTTCACGCGACGGAAGACGTCGACGACGTCGGCGATCCGCTTCACCGGCCGGAAATTCGAGACGTGCATCAAAATTTTCTCGCCCTTCGGCGCGAAGTCGCACCGGTATTTCGAACAATCGCGCGGGTAGTACACCCGTTTGTCCACGAAGTTGTACGTCAGATCGATCGGTCTCGTAATGTGCAGGCGCTCCTGCGTCTCGCGGATCAAGTCGTTCGACACCGCCGTTACGGCGTCGCTGCCGTTGATGCCGAGACGAACGAGATCGGCCATGCTTTCGTTCTGCGCCAAGATCGTAATGTCCGTGCCGTGCAGCGTCGTCACTACCTTCAGCGGACGCTCCACCATGCCCTTGGCCAAGTACGCGCACACGGCGTGCGGAATCGCATAATGCACGTGTAAAACGTCGAGCTTCTGCATATTGGCGACCTGCGCCATCTTCGCCGCGAGCGACAAGTCGTAAGGCGGGTATTTAAACACGTGATAGTCGGAAACCTCTACCTCGTGATAGAAAATGTTTTTGTGAAAGCCGGTTAATCGAAACGGCATGCTGTGCGTAATGAAATGCACCTGATGGCCGCGCTCCGCGAGCAGCTTGCCGAGCTCCGTCGCCACGACGCCGGAGCCGCCGAGCGAAGGGTAACACGTAATGCCGATGTTTAGTTTGTCTCTCACCGTTGACACCTCCTGACCGAAGCTCGTGCGATCGGCTTCGTCTCTCCATAGATATGCGCAGCTCGATTAAAAAAGAGTCAACAGCTGCGGCAGCTTCGTCGCGAAGCCTTCCGCGTAGCGCACGCCGAGCGCGTGTCCTTGCAGAGCGTCCCGATGCTCCACCCTCCGAAGATATCCTTGCGTGAGCGGCGTCGCCACGGCGTCGGCGTCCGTCGGCTCGAACTGGCTGCGATACGCGGCGAGCGCCGCCGTCTTGCGTTCGTAGACGTCCGTGACGTCAACCGCGACGTCCGCGCGATCCGTATCGTTGATGAAATAAAAATAAAGCCGTTCTACCGTCCAAGCCGGCGCGTCGGGCAGGAAGCGGCGCAGCTTCGCATTGAATACGGCCGCTTCGATCAAGGCGCTGCACGCGACGTGATCCGGATGACGATCCTTCCAATAGGGCGCGAAGACGTATCGAGGGCGCTTCTCGCGGATCTCCCGAACGACTCGCTCGATCTGCGGGCCGTCGCCGACGAGTCCGCGGTCCGGCAGCCCGAGATTGGACCGGTACGCTAGGCCGAGCGCCTTGGACGCCGTCTCCGCTTCTTCGGCGCGTTGCGTCGGATTCCCGTTCGACGACAGCTCCGCCCTCGTCAGATCGCACACGCCTACGGCGCGGCCGGCGGACGCGTGCTTCGCCATCGTGCCGGCCATGCCGATCTCCGCGTCGTCCGGATGCGCGCCGAAGACGAGCAGCTCGAGTCCGGGTTCGTTACGCCTCTCCATGGACTACCTCGCGCCAATCCAGATCGCCGCGATCGAGCGCCTTCACCAGCACCTCGGCGGTGCCGAGGTTCGTCGCGAGCGGAATGTTATGTACGTCGCATAGACGAA
>JAPSKX010000127.1 GCA_031181325.1 Paenibacillus sp. | reverse complement strand
GTGCGCTGGAGCTGACGCAAGCGCGAAAAGATATCATCCGGCAAATTAGGAGCAACAAAAGAAAATTACAAGATAACAGAGCGCTGCTTAACGAACAACTCGCTCTTATGAGAAGTCTTAAGGCTACGCTGGCGAACGCAAGAAAGCGCGACGCCGAGTAAGTCTTCCCCGGCGCATGAATAAGCCCCGCTCAAGATCGCTATGGCGTCTTGAACGGGGCTACGTTTCGGTCTCGCTATTCACTTGTAAGCTTCAACCCTCCGATACATGCACCGCATGCATAAATTTCGAATTCCGCGTCACGCATGCTTGGCATGGATCCACGCGTTAAACCGACGAATGCTCGTTCCTTCGACTGCTTCCTTCGTACCCGCATGCCGGGAGGCGTGCTGACATGCTTCGCCTATCGCTGCGTCAACGGATGATTCTCCCTTCTCTATGGAATGGTATATTAATCAGTCAGGCCCTTACGGTATGGGCGGAGCCGCTGCGACCGGAAAGCTGGGGATCGGGTCGTATGCGGTCGTCCGCGATCGGCCTGATGCTGAGTAATATCTCGACTCGAAGCGGAGCGCCGGAAGGCTGGCGATTGAGGCTTGCGCGTCTGTTCGGCTCGTCCGATTCATGTCTTTATCATAATCGCTCGTTTTAATTATGTAAATATTCAGATAATTCCGAATTATTCTTGATTCACCCGTTTTTCCTGCGTTCGCTCGGATATGCTTGCGTATGCTCACTCATTCGCGATTTTCGGATGCCCATTGCCGAACGACCACCGCATCGTTGCGATCTTATCTCGAGTTAAGGATAAACGACAGAACTCCTATTATCATGGCGACGCCCAATAGAGCGGCAAGCGGAATGACGATCGTGAGCAACGCCTTCCATGCAGAGAAGCCGTGAGCTTCGCCGATGCTTTTCAGCGCAATCACGAATGCCCATATGGAAAGAAGCGACTCCATAAATAAGAGGGAGTAGAATAGGGTCGCAAGGAGCGGGCTGCCGTCGATGCGCGGCGTCTCCGATGTGAACATGTCCGAACCGAATAACAACAGCTCGGGGATCCAAAGAAGACCGATCAGAATCATCGGGACGAACCAGCCTCTGACCAATGCGACCCGGAGATCCGAGCTCGACCCCTTGCCGCCGAGCCATCCGCCCGTTACGCGCAAGATCGCCGGGAACAAGTACAGCATGATCAGACCGCCGATTCCGCCCCCCGCGATTACCGCAATGAAGAGGAGAGGGAGCGACAAATCATCGCCTGCATTTCTCGTAGAAGCCCTGTTTAGAGCTTCGATCATGCCGGCAACCATACTGATCGCGATCATGTTCTTCCCGGGATCGCTAGACTCCAGCCATTGTCGAATCACTTGTCTCGGTTTTATCCAGACTAGCCGCCATGATGCGCGTTTGCTGGATTCGGGAGGATTGACTTCCGTTTGGGTTTCCATAATATCTCCTTTTCGTTGGGAAAATGACACCACGCGAATTATCTCAGAGCGCTCCGTTACCGTCAATGAGGAAACGGGAAAAAACCCGCGCGGGGCGCGAGTCATTATACAGGAACCTGCAGCATTCTTTATTTCCCCGAGAAAACCCCTTGCTTATACGTCAGCGTATACGCGACGCCCGCGTCGCTAAACGCCGCCTGATCCACATTGTCCTTCACCAACGGCGTATGCCGACCGTCCGATTCCAGCTTAAATAACCCGGGTTCGTAGCCTTGCGACATGAAGTATACGCCGTCATCTCCCGTCCAGTAAGCGGCGACCGGACCTGCGCTCAGCTCCGTTCGCGTTCCGGTCGTCGGATCGTACCGTTGCAGGCCGTCCGACACGAAATACACCGAACCGTTATGGAATCCGACTTGGGACGCCGCCCCCTCCGACACGACCGTCGCGTTCCCTCCGTCCGCGTCGACGCGATGAAGCGCGCCCGTCGCGTCGTCGATATAATACACCTGATCGTCGAACATCCAAAATTGCTTCGCGCCCGCGGTCAACTTCGTCTGCTCGTTGGACGCGACTTCGATCTTGTACACGGCGCTGACGTCCTCCGGGTCGTCTTCCTTATAACCCAATACGTATACGAAGCCGCCCTTCACATATAAGGACGCGTCTCCCGAATAACCGACTCCGTCGCCGCGGACGCTCCGGTACGTTCCGTACGTGTACCCCGGCTCGCCGACGACCGTCGATTCCCCCGTCGCCGCATCGACCCTTTTCAAATTGTTCTGTATGTTCCCCATGAAATTCGCATCCGTATAATAGAGGTCGTTCCCGTCCTTGACGAGTTGAATCAGACTCTTGGCGGACAACACCTTCGTAATCGCGCCGTTCTCGACCTTATACAGCGTGTCGGAGCCCATCGTGTTATCGCCCGTATGCAGGTTCACGTACAGCTCGCCGTCGATTCGCCTCGCGTCGTCGAACCAGCCCCATCCGTCCCCGGGGTCCCAAGGCGCCAACGAAGCGACCTTCCGGTGCCGCTGCGCAGCGAAGTCGTAGGCGTGCAGCTCCGCGACGCCGTTCACCTTCGTATAGAAATACAACTCGTCGCCGAGAATCTTGCCGGTACGGAAGCTCGGCGCGCCCGGCACTTGCACTTGTTTCTCCTTCTGCCCCTCCGCCTTCCGGTACAGCAGCTCCGTCGCTCCGCGCTCGTCGTAGATCGTCTTCATGTAATACACCGCGTTCCCGGACTTCGTCAGCGGATGGAGCGCCTCCTCCGTATAAGACACCCGCTTGCGGGAATCGGACAGCTGCGTTCGAATCGCGCCCTTGACGGCCGACGTGTTCGGATGCGCTAGATCGACCGCCCTATCGCCAAGCACGATCAACCCGTCCAGCCAGTCGATCTTCATGCCGAGCGCCGTCGCCGCGCTTCGAAGCGGCAGCATGATGCGCCCGTCGATCTTCTGCGGCGGCACGTCGAGCGCCACGGGCTCCTTATTGACCAGCATCGTCTTGCTGTTCACCGTCAACAAGATCGACTTCCCCTGCGCCGCATTGAAAATGAGCACCTCGTTCGGGCGCTGCGCGTCCCAGTTCACTTGCCACGCTCCGCGCTCCGGGCTCCAAGGCGCGACCTGGCTCGCCAAGTCTCCCATCAATCGGATGGGAACGAGGACGCGGTCGTTGCGTTGGACCATCTCGTACTCCCCGTCGATGTCGGTCTTCTCTCCCCGGACGAACGCTTTGCCTTGGAAATCGTACGGTACGATCACGACCTCGTCGAACATCTCGTCCAACGGTCGTTTCGCCGCTTCTTCGGCCCCTGCCGAAGTACCGCCGACGAGTACGCCGAGCGCGAGCAGCGGCGGCAGCCACCTGTTCTTCATGATATATTTCCCCTCCTGAACCTAACTCTCGAACATCAGACGCAACGCCGCAAGGATAAGTTTCGTCATATGTCGCCGCGATGCATCGCTTCGCCTGCTGATTTCGCGTGCTCCGCCAATAGTCGCCGTTTGTCCGGCTTGCCCACTGTCGTGTAAGGGAGACGATCCGCGATGACGATTTCCCTCGGCATCTGGTATCTCGCCAGACGGGTACGCAGCCAATCGCGCAATTGTTCCGGGGTTACGACCTCTTCCGCATCGCTTGCCGGAACGACGACCGCCTTCAAGCGCTGTCCGAACAGCTCGTCGCTTACGCCGATCACGGCCGCCTCTTCCACCTGCGGATGCATCTGCAACGCTTGCTCCACTTCCAACGGATATACATTCTCCCCGGCCGACACGATCATGCTGTCCGCCCTTCCGCATAAGAAATATCGCCCTCTCCGGTCCGCATACCCCAAGTCCCCGGTGTCGATCCGCCGAGCGGAGCGATCGCTTATGGACCAACCGTTGCGAATGCAGATTCGCCCCACCTGTCCGACGCCGACTTCCTTGTTCCTCGCATCCAGGATTTTCGCGCGGACGCCCTTGATCTTCCTCCCGACCGTACGCGCATCGTATTGTAGATCCTCGGGCGTCGCGATAAAATTCAACCCCGTCTCCGACGTTCCATACAGGTTGTACAACACTTTACCAAGCCGTCTCAGCGTCTCTTCCGCCAGTCCGGGACTGAGCTCCGCCCCGCCCGAAGCGATGCAGGCCAAGGATTTCAAATCGTCCGCATTCGTTCGCAGCATCTTGTGCAGCATGAGCGGCACCACCGTCGCGATTTCGACCCGATGGTCCCGGATGAGCCGACAAGCTTTCGCCGCATCGAATTCCCTTCGAACGAAAACCTTTTTGCCTACCGCGAAACATAACAGAAGCACTGCGATCCCGTACCCGTGATAGATGGGCGTCGCGATGTAGGCATTGTCGTACTGTAATATGCGCAACCGCGAAACGAACGCGGCGAATGGATTCAAATAGTTGAACAGCGACGGTCGATGCGCGGCCTCCTTCGGTCTTCCGGTAGTGCCGCCGGTAAGCAGCACGAGTTTTCCGGAAGATGCCCGGGGGAGGGCGATGCGGTCCGTCGCGGCCTCGGCATGCAGATTGTCGATCGCCGGCAACGTATCATGATAGCTGATCAGCTTGGGCTTTGCATACGTCGTCTGCCGGAGCAGCTCGGCGCATTCCTCGTCGTAGACCAATAGATCGGGGTCCAGACCGTTCAGGAGATCGCGGAGTTGCCCTCCGCTCATGTCCGCGTTCAGAAGGTATAGATCGGCGCCCGTCGAGGAAACCGCGAAGATCGCCTCGACCATCGATGCATGGTTCCGGCATAGAATCCCGGCTTTCCTCCCGGCGGTCAGTCCGTATCGATCCCTCAATGCGGCTGCTCCGATCGATGCCTTGTATGTTCGACTTCCTTCCGTCAATCTCCTCTTCGGACCCAACACAGGACGGAGGGGATCACCGTCTCGCGTCCCGATTTGGTATACTACTAGAGTATCGATCGGAACCGAACAAGCAGGGAGGACGCATCCATGGATTTAGGCTTGCAAGGGAAGGTAGCCCTCGTAACGGGAGGCAGCAGAGGCATCGGCCTCGCGACGGCGATCCGCCTCGCGCGAGAGGGGGCCGATGTGGCGATCTGCGCGAGGGACGAAGCGCAGCTGCAGCTCGCCGCGTCGCGCATCGCCGAAGCGGCGAGCGCCGCGACCGGAGTACTGTACGTCGCGGCGGACGTCAAGCGGCAGGAGGATTGCGAGCGGGCGGTCGCGGCGACGGTCGAGCGATTCGGGCGCCTCGACATCCTCGTCAACAACGCCGGGACGTCGGCTGCCGGACCGTTCGAGGCGGTGACGCCCGACGCGTGGCAGCAGGACTTGGATCTGAAGCTGTTCGGCGCGATCCACTGCTCGCGGGCGGCCGTGCCCCATATGCGGAAGGCCGGCGGGGGCTCGATCGTCAACGTGACCGCTTCCTTCGCGAAGACGCCGGGCGCGTCGTCGCTGCCGACGAGCGTCAGCCGCGCGGCGGGCATGGCGCTGACGAAGGCGATGAGCCGCGACCTCGGACCCGACCGCATCCGCGTGAACACCGTCTGCATCGGGCTCATTCGCAGCGACCAGATCGAGAAGATGTGGCAGCGCACGGCGCCGGAGATGACGTGGGAGCAGTACGCCGCGGATCCGCGTCACGACGTGCCGCTCGGCCGCATCGGCGACACCGGTGAAGCCGCGAACGTCATCGCGTTCCTCGCCTCGAACGCGGCCTCCTATGTGACCGGCACGTCCGTAAACATCGACGGCGGCAAAGGCGCGGCGTTATAATCGAAAGGACCGTCTCGCGCAGAACGGGCGCTTGACGGTCCACTCTATGTTTACAGCTTATAAAACGACGCCAAATCGATCTCGCGGCCGACCGACGCGACCAGCTCGTCGTACTGCCGATTTTCCGCATCGAAGTACGTCCGCTCGCCGACCGTCCACGAGGTTGGGTCCGCCGACGGCGCCGACAGCGTCGTCTCGAATACCCAAGTCGCATTCCCGATCAAGTGTACGCTCGCATCGCCCCGCGCGAGGCCCTCGACGGCGCCGTCCACCAAGCAATTCACCATGCCGCCTTTGTTATACACCTTAATCGGCGCGTTCGGGTCGCAATGTCCGAGCAGGCACGAGACGAAGGACGACGCCGACATCGCGGTGCCGCACGAATTCGTCACGCCGACGCCGCGCTCGTACGTCAGCACGAACACCGCGTTCCGCTCCAACACCTTCAAGAAGCTCATATTCACGCCGCGAGGGAAGTCGGTCCGCTCCCGGTTCGCCCGCTCCGCGATCTCGACGAGCTCCGGCTCGAACGTATCGACGAAGGCGATCGCGTGAGGATTCGGGATGCTGACCGCGGAAAACCGAAGCTCCGGCGACAGCCCCTCGATCGGACGATCGATATGCGGGTCCGCGCTCGACGTCATCGGCAACGAGGCGACGGCCAGGTTCGGCTCGCCGATCGTCACGTCGAACGTCGGCACGTTCGGATGCAAGTCGGCGACGCGGCGAATCGGAATATCCCGCTTCATCGTCTCGATGACGACCTCGTCCTTGCCGAGCAGCTCGATGACGTACCGACCGACGCATCGGACGCCGTTGCCGCACATCTCGGCCTCGGTGCCGTCCGTATTGAAGAAGCGCATCCGCGCGTCCGCCCGTTCGCTTCGCTGGACGTACAGCAGACCGTCGGAGCCGATCAATCCCCCGCGATCGCTCAGCTCCGTCACCAGCTTGACGCGCAGCGCGTCGTCGATCCCGTAGTCGTTCGTATATTCATCGATCAGGACGAAGTCGTTGCCCGATCCGTGACATTTCAGCAGCTTGATGTTCATGGCCTCGTTCACTCCCCGGCAATATATATTCCTATTATTGTAGCGATTCGAGGCGGTCGCGTCACCTTTTTTCGAGGAACGGCCCTCCGGCCCCGCAGCACTTCTTATACTTCTTCCCGCTCCCGCAGGGGCACGGATCGTTCCGCCCGGGCTTCCCGGCCTGGGCGGTCGCCGGCCGCGCGGAACCCGGCCGCGGCCTCGCCGCCGCCCCGACCGCCTCCGCTTCCTTCGTCATGCCCGCCTCGAGGTACAGGTCCTGCAACCGCTCCATGACGGCGTCCCGTTCTTCCAGGCCGGCGACGCGGAGCGCTTGCGTCAAAATATCGATGCCTCGGCGCGGGTCGCGATTGTCCGGCTCGCCGAAGCTCCCGTATTGCTCCGCCCAGCCGATCCACCCCCACGCCCAAGTCGGATGCTCCTCCGTAAGCGTTCGGAACACCGCCTCGCCCTCCCGGCTCTCGCCGAGCTTATAATGCGCTTCGGCGATCGCCCGGCGCATGTTGAGCCCGTTCTCGTCGTTCGGATCGCTCATTCGGGCCAAGTACGCGCCGCAGAACGCGATCCGCATCCGCGCGTAGTCGCCGTTCGCAAGCGCAGCATTGTATAACTCCATCTCGAAGCTGGGTCCCCAGTTAACGATCAGCTGTTCCCCGTCGAAGATCGGATCGAACCGCTCGACCGTCGCGACGCCCCGTTCGTCCATCTCGCGTTCGATCCCCTCCCACAGCCGCATCCATACGTCGCACGCCGCCGCGGCACGTCCGTCCATCGAGAGCTTGTACCCTTCTTGCATCAGATCGTTCAACGCCTTCAACGACATTCGTCGCGCGCCTCCTTCGAGTCCATCGTTCCGATCATTATACCATCGTTCCCGTCGAACGAAGAAAATAGAAAATGTTTCTAAAAATAGCTTGTTGCTCGTAGATTCTTAGGTTATATTCTCCTTAAGAACAGAAACGATTTAGGGCGAAAACGTTTCGACCCGGAGTCTTCCGCGAGGAGAGCGCTTCCACTATGGAATTCACACTGTTCATGATGTTTTCGATGTTAGAAGCCTTCGCACTCTATTATTTTATGTTTCGTCTGTTCAAGATCGATTTACACATACCGTCGATTATCTTTGCATCGCTGATCAACTCGTATACTTCATATACGTTGCGGATATCGTTCGACTTGGCGCTAGTGGATATACCAGTTCAAATCCTGTTATTAATCTGCTTGCTTTGGCTGCTTTTCCAAGTCCCGATTTTTTATTCAATTCTAATCGCATGTATTTCTTATGTATCGTACGTTGTCGTACAATTGCCTATCGTTTTTTTACTTACTTTAAACCAACGGATCCAACCGACGCTCGAGGACACAACCGGGCTGCTCATTTATTCAATCCAAACGCTTACGTCAATTATTGTTTTTATCATAGGATGGTCTATTCATAAACTCGGTAAAGGTTTCTCTTTCGTTCCGCACAGCTCGTTTATCCCTATCAAACCGAAGAAACGCCAGGTTTTGTCGTTAATTTTATACATACTGACCTTCTGTTCCGTTCCAATCGTCTATTTCCTTGTAAAGTACAGCACCGTCTTTACGATTATGCCGTTTGTACTTGGTGCCTTGTTATTCCTTTGCCTATATTCCGCATATAGGAGCGATAGACGGTATGATTGATTTCGTTGCGACTCAAGCCGCTAGCTGGATCCGTCGGAATTCGCCTTCGCCCCAGACTAGCGAAGAAGTATTGAAATATGCGTTAGTAGTTTATTTGAACGGTCTACTTATCCTTCTCGCGACCGTTGCCATCGGGTGGTTGGCCGGTACAATCGTTGAAAGCTTGGTTGCGCTTGTCGCGTTTAGTCTGCTGCGCGCCTTCAGCGGCGGCTTCCACTTTTCTAAATCTATCTACTGCTTTGCCTTTTCTGTCGGGGTATTCACGATCGTTCCTCATGTACAAACACCCAGTCATTCAATACAGTTCATTCTGCTTGCCATTTGTTTAATTTTGGTAATATCTTTTGCCCCAAATATGTCAATGGACCAAATTGCAAACAACAACTGGGTGCCTTACATGAAGTGGATTGCAGCAGGCATGGTCACGATTACCTTTTTCTTAGCATCATGGGTGATTACTCTAACCATTTTCATACAGTGTTTATCTCTTATTCCACTAAAAAGGAGGTGAATTCCATGAAATTGCGTGTTGCCCACCTTGCTTCGACAGGCTTGAATGTGAGTGCGCGTTGGTTCGTGAAGGGGTTTAAGTGGTTCGCCTACGCCCCGAAAGCACCGCAAGAGCTGAGCAAGAAGTAAGTTTCATTGGGGATGGGACATGATGAGGGTGCTTCGTCGAGACGGTACCGTCTGCGAATTGGATGAAGATCAAATTCTATATATCACGACGTTCCAGAAGGTCATTACCGTTCACACCCGCGAAGGGGAGTTTATTTACCCGACTACGTTCGAGCATGTACAGCGCGTGATCGAGGGCTTAGGCTTCGCCAAAATCGATCGCTCCTTCCTCGTTCAGTTGGGTCAAGTATGCGACTATGACGCGGAACGTCGCGTCGTCCATTTCGACGATGCCCCCGGCATTAGCGTGCCAGTTTCCGAACCGAACATCGCCAAGGTCGTCGGTTATTTGAAGACGAAAAAATCGGAGAACCCCTAGGGTCTCCGATTTTTTCTGTCTTTCTCTATTGCAGCAAGCCGCGCGTCTTGTCCTTGCAGATGGCCGCGACGGAGGCGGTCGCCGCTTCCTCCTCGAAGGAAATTCGCAGCTTGTCCGGATCGAAACTTCTCGCATGACGCAAGTTGACGACGTTCGTCGCGTCCGTAAGGAGATAATCGGGCACCAGCCGCTCGAACTGCTCCAGCGCGCCGAGCAATCGGTACTCGCCGGATCGGGTGTGCAGCGTCAGCTGATGATCTTCGCTCTCGGACACGAAGAGAACGTCTTGCACCAGATCGACGACCGCCGTCTCGATGCTCCCGTCGGCATTCCTCCTCCATACGGTCATCGGAAGCCCCTTCATCATCTTCCCTCCTCGGCATGCATGATCTTCCATCCTTACTAGTTATATATGAATAGGACAAATTTACCAATGGTGATTCAAGGCGTGAATGATGTTGTATGAGGGATTGACAAACTGAGAAACATCTACGTCGTCGTTACATTGCGTCGCGACGACCGTTCCCGCTGCTCAACATGCGGTTCAACCGTTCCGACGCGAACCACATCGCGGCGGCCAATCCGACGAGATAGATCGGAAGGATGCCGATCGTCGCGATCCCCGCAAGCCACCCGAGGAACGGCGGAATCAATGTGCTTCCCGTGTAAGCGACGGCCATCTGGTACCCCATGATCCGCCCGGCGTGCGCCTCGCCGAATCGGACGGGCGTCTCATGCAGCATGCAAGGGAAGATCGGCGCAAGTCCCAAGCCGACGATCAACAGTCCGCACAGCGCGAAGCCGGTCGGAAGCGGCAGCAGCAGGATCAGCGTTCCGGCGATCTCCGCGAGCTGACCCGCTCGAATGAGCAGGCGGTTGCTCGCTTTGAACGTAACGAATCCCGTGACGAACCTTCCGATCGTAATCCCCGCGAAATACGCCGAAACCCAGAAAGCCGCCTCGTCGGCGGGCAGCCCCTTCACCTGCAGCAGGTAGCTGCTGCCCCATAAGCCGACCGTCGTCTCGATACCGCAATAAAATAGAAATGATGCCAACGCATACTTCACGGCTTTCGCGTTCCGCGGCTTGACCGCCGCACCGCGGTCATGGATCGGTTCCGATGGCGCCGTATCCTCGGCGGCATCCTCCCCTCGTTTCCCGGCTCTCCCCCATAACGGAAGCGAGACGATCAGCAATAGGACGACGGCGAACTGAACGACGGCAACGCCGAGATATCCGTCCCTCCAAGAAGCGCCTCCCGACAAGAACGCCGCCATAATCATCGGACCCACCGTCGCGCCGACGCCCCAGAAGCAATGCAGCCAGCTCATATGATGCGCTTTGTAACGGGCCGCTACGTAGTGGTTGAGTCCGGCATCGACGGCCCCGCCGCCGAGACCGAGAGGAATGGCGAAGAGCATCAACCAGAGAATCGAAGGCGCATACGAAAATCCGAGCAGCGCGGCGGCCGTCATGACGACGCTGACCAGCGTGACGCGTCCCGTGCCGAACCGGCGGATTACCGCCGCGCTTCCCAAGCTGGATACGATCGTCCCCACCGTAACCGTTATCGACAACAGACCCGCTAAACCGAGCGGCGCTTCCCATTCCGGCTGCATGGCCGGCCAGGACGCGCCGAGCAAGGAATCCGGCAGCCCCAGACTGATAAACGCGAGATAAATCATTAACAGCAAGATCGTGCTCATGTTGTACGCTCCTCTTGTATAAATCCGCAGGAAAAACCGCTTCGGCATCGCGATGCCGGAGCGTTTCGCCCGCCTTATACGCTGGGATAGGTCTCTTGAAGAAACTTCACGGAACGGACGATTATCGTCTTCATGACCTCGACGTCGATATCGTCCACCTTATGAATATAGACGCACCCCTTCCCGGCGGTATGCTTCCCGAAGCCGCGAAGCAGCGACTCTCTCGCTTCCTCGTCGCCCGGCGCGAAGTACAAGCTGATCTTCGCCTTCCGGGGCGAGAAGCCGACGAGCGGCGCGTCTCCTTCGTGTCCGGAGGCGTACTTGTAATGATACGAACCGAAGCCGATGATGCTTGGCCCCCACATTTTCGCAGGGAATCCCGTCGTCTCGGTAAACAGGTCCAACAAACGGTACGCATCTTCGCGCTTCCTCGGGTTGTCGACGGCTTCGATGAATTCGATCACGCTGTTTTCGGTTTCCTTCGTCTTGAGTTCGTACGCCATGGCAGCACCTTCCGCAGTGGGGTCTTGTCCTCGGTAATGGTCTGTCGTTCAGTATATCCGATGCCGCGCGCGGATTCCATGCTCCGCAAAACAAAACGCCCCGGATCGCTCCGGAGCGCGTACAATCAAGCTTTCAACCGATAGCTGACGAAGGCGAGACGCCTCCCGTCGGGCGACCACGAATTCACGTTGATCGTCCCCTGTCCGCCGAACAGCTTCGCGATCGTCCGCGACGGACCGCCCGCGCTCGGCATGACGCGCAGCTCGACGTCCTTGTTCGGCGGATGTTCGCCGGGCTCGACGTCCCCCGTTCGGTACGCGAGATAGGCGACCCGCTCCCCGTCCGGGGACACATGCGGGAACCAGTTGTTGCTGTCCTCGAACGTCATCCGCGTCGGTTCGCTCCCGTCCGCGTTCATGCGCCACACCTGCATGAGCCCCGAGCGGGTCGAGTTGAACCAGATGTGCTTCCCGTCCGGGGAATATTCCGGACCGTCGTCGAGGCCCGGCGTATCGGTCAGCCGCGTCTCGACGCCGCCGGCCGCCGGGATCGTATAGATGTCGTATTGACCGCCCCGCTCGGCGCAATACGCCAGCGTATGCCCGTCCGGCGACCAGCCGTGCAAGTACGACGGCCCCATCGGCGTAACGAGCGTCGGATGCCCTCCCGAGAGCGGCAGCGTATAAATCCGGGACCGGCGGTCCTCATACGTATGGTGGCTGATCGCGATCCGCCGATGGTCGGGGGACAGCACGTGGTCGTTGTTGCACGACGTCGCGAACCCCGTATCGATGCGCGCGATCGCCCGCGTCTCGAGGTCGAAGGCGTTGAGCGCGCCGCCGGCGTTATAGATCAAGCGCCCGTCGCGCGTCCAATTCGGCGCTTCGATCACGTCGTCGAACGTCGCGAGCGCGGTGCGCTCGCCCGTGTCGACGTCGACGATCTCCAGCGTGCTCGCCGTGTTTCGCATCGGCGCCGGCCCCCTACGCGAGAATCGCTTCGATTCGTTCCAGCACGTCGGCTTCGAGCTTCACGCCCGACGCCTTCGCGTTCTCGGTCACTTGCTCCGGACGGCTCGCGCCGACGAGCGCGCTCGCGACGTTCGGCTGGCGCAGAATCCAAGCGAGCGCCAAGTTGCCGACGGAGAGGCCCAGCTCCTTCGCGATGCCTTCCAGCTGACGCACCTTCGCTAGCTTCTCCTCCGTAATGCCGTTCCGCACCCACTCGAGCTTCGCCGCCCGGCTGTCGGCCGGAATGTCGCTGGCCGACGTATATTTGCCCGTCAGCAGCCCTTGCGCGAGCGGCGAGAAGACGACTTGGCCGATGCCGGAGCGTTCGCCGAGGGGGATGATTTCCTTTTCGATATATCGATTAAACATGTTGTATACGGGCTGGTTGACAACGATGCGATCGAGCAAGTACTTGTCCGCCGTCCCGAGCGCTTCCGCCATCTGCGACGCTTGCCACTCGCTGACGCCGACGTAGAGCACCTTCCCTTGGCGCACGAGATCGTCGAGCGCGCGCAGCGTCTCGTGCAGCGGCGTCTCCGGATCGTACCGGTGGCAGTAATAGATGTCGATATAGTCGTGACTCAATCGCTTCAAGCTCGCATGCGCCTGCTCCATAACATGCTTGCGAGAGAGGCCCCGATCGTTCGGTCCGTCGCCCATCGGCCAGAACACCTTCGTCGCGAGCACGTACGATTCGCGCGGGTACGCCTTCAACGCTTCGCCGACGACTTCCTCCGCCGCGCCCTTCTCGTATACGTTCGCTGTATCGAAGAAGTTAATGCCGAGCTCGTACGCCGCCTTGATCGAGTTCACCGCGTTTTCCCGTTCGACGTAGCCTCCGTATGTAAGCCAGCTCCCCAAGCTGATCTCGCTGACCTTCAGTCCCGTTCCGCCTAGTTTTCTGTATTGCATGCGTACATCCTCCTTCTTCCTAATGGGCTTCCCTTCCCATCTTAGGCGACTTCCTATAAGATGTGAAGAAGGGAAAATGTTATCACTTAATTATACCGAGTGCACCTACTATAAAAAGTATAGTAAATAAATAGGAGGTCCGAAAGCATGAGCTCCACGGTCAAAAAAACCAGCAGTTATATTCCGAAAACGCCGGACGTGATCGAATGCAATATCGAGAAGACGCTGGACGTGCTCGGCGGGAAATGGGCGTTCCTCGTCATCCGCGAACTGTTCGGCGGCACGCGCCGGTTCGGCGAGCTGCAGCGCTCGATTCCCGCCGTCAGCCCTAGGGCGCTGACGAGTACGCTCCGCCATCTCGAGGAGAAGGGCGTATTGGAACGTCGCGTGTTCCCGACCGTTCCGGTGACCGTTGAATATTCGCTTACGCCCAAAGGGCACGACCTGCACCAGATTTGCCGCGAGATGAAGCTGTGGGCGGCGCGTTGGACGTAGCCGAATGCAAAAAAAGCCCTGCCTAGCGGCAGGGCCGAACACGAAAGATCGAACTTCTTCGCTACATGCTATCCCCTGGTGGAGACAATACTATGATTTCTCGCGGTAGGGGTGTGGAAAGGGACAACCATGTGTTCTAAAGAATAGTATCGCCCATTATCCTATTCTTATACCTTCCTTTGAAAATGACATTCCTAGCCTCCTTCTCACAATACCGTCGGCGGCCGCATACGCTGAGAGCAAAAAGGAGGAAGCTCTCTTGCCGGCGTACAGAATCATCGTGGATTTGTCGGAC
>JAPSKX010000126.1 GCA_031181325.1 Paenibacillus sp. | reverse complement strand
CAATTCGGCGACCGTCGGCGTGATCAGCGGGGTGAACCGGTCCGTCAATTCGACGTACCGGCTGCTGCAGACCGACGCGGCCATCAATCCGGGCAACAGCGGGGGACCGCTGCTCAACGCGGACGGCGAAGTCGTCGGCATCAATACGTTGAAGTTCGTCGACGTCTCCGTCGACAACACCGGCTTCTCGATTCCGGCGAACACGGCGGCGTATATTATCGATCATCTGAAGCAATACGGCGTCGTGAAGCGGGCGTACCTCGGCTTCGAGCTCGAGGAGAGCTGGGAAGCGGTCGTCGGCCTGTCCGCGAGCAAGCCGATGACGGTCACCTACGTCGATCCGGCGTCCGCCGCGGCGAAAGCCGGCGTGAAGAAAGGCGATGCAATCTATTCGGTCGACGACGCGAAAGTATCGACGAAGGTCGACCTGAACGAGAAGCTGAAGTCGTACATGCCGAGCGCCCAAGTGAAAGTCACGATGCTCTCGGGCGGCGATATCGTTCAGCGGACGATCCCCTTGCAAGATAAACCTTAACGGAACGACGGAGGAACACGGATGAAGAAAATGGTAGCAAGCGTAGCCGCGGCAAGCATCGCGACGACTTTACTGACCGGGGCGGCCGGAGCGGCCGACGCCGGGAAGGTAGAAGTGAAGTTGACGATCGGACGAGGCGAAGCGGTCGTCGGCGGTCAGACGCTGACGGTCAAATCTCCCGTCATCGTCGACAATTCGACGCTCGTGCCGCTGCGCGTCATCTCGGCGGCGTTCGCGTCCGAACCGGAGTGGCTGCCGGACACGCAAGGCATCGTGCTGACGTACGGCGACAAGACGATCGAACTTGCGATCGACAGCGTCGTCTCCAAGGTGAACGGCGAGACGAGAACGATCCCGAGCGCGCCGAAGCTGATCGACGACACGACGATGGTCCCGGTGCGGTTCATCTCCGAGACCTTCGGCGCGGACGTCGACTTCCAAGAGGCCGACGGCGTACAGTCGATCGTCATTACCGGCAGCCTCGCGTCGGCGATCGAACGGGCGGAGGACGCGCCCGCGATCGACGGCGACGAGGGCATGACGCGGATCGGCGACAGCCACTGGGGCTGGTCGATGGATTATCCGACAGGACTCGTACAGGACTATCAAGCGCTCAGCGGGGAGTGGGTGTACTTCTCGGATGCGAACGGCGAATACGGCATCGACATCGAGGTCGACGCGACGCAGCCGAAGATGAAGACCGGCGGATTGCTCGCCGCATTGGCCGATTCGATCTACGACGGTACGATCCTGGATAAGCAGCTGGTACAGAGCGGCCCGGCGCCTTACGCGAAGATCGTCTCGCGGTCGTCCATGGGGTCTTACATGGAGAATCGTCTCTATTTGAAGGACGGCGTCTTGTTCTGGTACAGCTTCGAAGTGTATGACGAAGCGAATTATAAGAACCAAGCGAAGCTGCGGGTGTACCAGGACTTGATCGACAGCTTCGAGCTGTCGTTCGACGCTGCGGACGAAGCGACGAAGGACGTATCGACCGTAAGGGACGGGTTCGTTACGCATAAGGACGACGTCTACGGCTTGACGTTGGAGCTCCCGGCGAGCTGGACGACGGCGAACGATACGTCCGGCATTAACTTCTACGCGGCCGATGAAGACCTGAGCATGTATTTCACGATGAATTCGTTGGAAAAGGGCGACACGCTCGAAGCCTGGGCGCAGCGCCACGAGAAGCGGTTCGCGGAGGAGCTGCTTCCGGCGTACCGGGACATCGTCAAGCTGCCGGATACGACCGTCGACGGCGACCGCGCGCTCGTTCGCTTGTGGTCGGAACATACGGACGACAGCGTAGGTTGGACGGATTCTTACGACGTCTACGTGATCAAAGGCGATTACAAGTATAATTTCACGTTCTTCTACGGGAAGGACGATCGAGCGGCGGTCCGAGAGACGATCGACCGGATCGTCGATTCGATTCGGATCGACGAAGCCGCGGCCGAGGAAAATTTCGGATATCTGGACGATCAATACGGCATCGACCTGCATGAGAAGGTTGAGTTCGAAAACGATACGTACGGCTATAATATGACCGTGCCGGCGCATTGGACGGAAGGATACTATAACTACGACGAGAGCGTCACGTACGAATACCGCGGGGGCTCGCTCACGATCGAAGCCGACGATACCATGACATACAAGGAAGCGGTCGCGGAGGAAGAAGAATATTTAGAATTCGGTATGGAGTACGACGACACGATGAAGGTCGTCGAAAATATCGATACGACGTTCAAGGGCGTCCCGGCGAAGAAGATCGTCGCGCAATCGGGAGAAGGGGGCTGGCTCATCTCGACGCTGTACGTATTCGAGAAGAACAAGGTCGTCTACACGATTCGGGCCGAGGAGTTCCAGAGCTCGAGAACGCCCGAGAACATCAAGCGCATGAAGGACGCGATCGATTCGTTCACGTTCGAATAAACGACGAAAAACCGGCGGGGAAGAGCTAGTATTCTAGCTCCAACCCGCCGGTTTTCGTATCCTTCAGCACAATGCGCGCTTCGATCGGCTCCCCGCGCTCGTCTTTCCACTTCAGCTTGCTCGTCCGGCCCTTCTCGATCAACGCGCGCACCATCGCGTCGGTCAGCGTGCGGCCGAAGCTCTCTTTCCAGATGACGAAGCCGCAGCCTTGCTTGTAATGACTGCAGCCATAGCCCTTGCGGCCCATGAAGATCGTGCCGCCGCAGCCGTCCCGCGGGCAGGCGCCGATCGTCGCGGGCGAAGCAGCGGCCGCCGCGGTTTCCGCCTTCGCGGCCGTGGACGCTTTCGCGGCGGCGGCTCTCGGCGACGCGGCGCGCGGCTTCTTCGCGCCGGCGCCGGCGGCCGCGCCCGTACGAGCGCCGGACGGCTTCCGCTCGCGCGGCGCCGGGCGCTCCGACTCGAACGCGGCGCGGGAGACGCCGGCTTGCCGCCGCACCTTATCGACGATGAACGCCGCGAACTGCTTCACCTTCGCCATGAACGCGTCGTCCGCCGCGGCGCCGCGAGCGATCTCGGTCAAGCGGCGCTCCCAATGGCCGGTCATCTCCGGCGAGGCGAGCAGCTCGACGCCGGCGCCGCGGATGAGCTCGATCGCCATGCGGCCCTTCTTCGTAATGACGATGCGCTTGCCCTGCATCTCGATATATTCGACCTGCTTCAGCCGCTCGATCGTCGCCGCGCGCGTAGCCGGCGTGCCGAGCCCCGAATCCTTCATCGCCTCGCGCAGTTCGTCGTCCTCGATCTGCTTGCCGGCGCTCTCCATCGCCTTCAGCAGCGTGCCTTCCGTGAACGGCTTCGGAGGCTGCGTCTCCTTTTCCTTCACGTCCGATTGCACGTTCTTCACGCCTGACCCCGGATCGACGGAGAAGGGAGCGTCCGTCTCCGTCTCCGATTCTTCTTCCTCGTCGTCTTTCGCCTTGCCGCGCGGTTTCTTCTTATCGGGGGACAAGTCCGCGTAGACGACCTTCCAGCCGAGATCGAGCAGCTGCTTGACCGACGTCTTGAACCGCTCCTGCTCGACCTCGGTCAGCACCGTGTGCTGCTTATATTCGGCGGCGGGGTAGAAGTGGGAGAGAAAGCGGCGTACGATCAGGTCGTACACCTTCTGCTCGTCCGGCGACAGCGCGCCTGGCTTCTTATGCGTCGGGAGGATCGCATGGTGATCCTCGACCTTGCTCGGATTGCAGACGTTCGAGTTGCCCTTGTGCACGAACCGCTTGTTCGCACCGGCGACGAGCGCGTCGTACGACGTGCCCCGAAGGCTGTCGAGCGCGCGGTGCATCTCGGGGATGTTCTGCTCGTTGACGTAGTTCGAGTTCGTCCGCGGATACGAGATGACCTTATGCTTCTCGTAGAGCGCCTGCGCCACATCGAGCGTCTTCTTGGCGGAGAAGCCGTATTTGGCGTTCGTCTCGCGCTGCAGCAGCGTCAGGTCGAACAGGCGGTACGGATATTCCTTCGTATCCTTGACCTCGTAGCTTTCGATGCGGCCGGGCTTCCCGGACGTCTTCATGGCGATCTTGTCCGCGGCCTCGCGGGAGTGGATCCGCTCGCCTTGCCAGACGCCCTTATAGCGCAGGTCGCCTTGCTCGAAGATCGCTTGCACCTCGTAATATTTCGTCGCGCCGAACGCCTCGATTTGCAGTTGGCGATCGTACACGAGCGCAAGCACGGGCGTCTGGACCCGGCCGACGGACAGAAGAACGTTATGCTTCGTCGTGAAGGCGCGCGAGCCGTTCATGCCGATGAGCCAGTCCGCTTCGCTTCGCGCCTTCGCGGCCTTCGTCAAGTTTTCGTACTCCGCGGCGTCCTTGAGCTGCGCGAAGCCGGCGCGGATCGTCTCGGGCGTCAAGTCGGATATCCAGAGCCGCTGTACGGGATGGGAGAGCTTCAGGTATCGCTGAATGAGCGAGAAGATGTGCTGCCCTTCGCGTCCCGCGTCGCAGGCGTTGACGAGGCGATCGCAGCGCTTCGCGAGATCGGCGATGACATGCAACTGGTCCTTCGTCTTCGCGTTCGGAATGAGCTTGAACGTCTCCGGGATGATCGGGAGGTGCTCCAGCTTCCACTTCTTATATTTGTCGTCGTAATGGTCGGGCTCGGCGAGCGTGATCAGATGGCCGATCGCCCATGTGATAATATATCGTTCCCCCTCGAGATGAGTCCGCTTGTTGGCCGCCCGCGGTTCGATCGCGGCCGCGATATTGCGTCCCATGTCGGGCTTCTCGGCGATGACGAGTGTCTTCATACGCGCGTTCCTAATCCTCTCTATCCGGTTCGACTCCGCTGCAGGGGCGGTCCGAACACTATCGTAACACATTCCGGAGCAGGTTGACGCGAGGAATATGAAAAGCAATGCTTGACGAACATCTCAAATTCGAATAAAATTCAATTATTACGAATTTGAGATAAGTTTGTAATCATACTTAACCTTATTAGGAGGAAGATGAAAGATGGCATTGACGAAGTGGGCGCTCGACCCGACGCACAGCAGCGTGGACTTTACGATTAAACACTTGATGATTTCGAAAGTAAAGGGCTCGTTCAAGAGCTTCGACGCTTCGATCGAGGCCGATCCGCAAGATTTGACGACGGCGAACATTACGTTCTCGATCGACGTCGCGAGCATCGACACGAACAACGGCGACCGGGACAACCATCTGCGCACGGGTGACTTCTTCGACGTAGAGAAGTTCCCGAAGCTGACGTTCGTCTCGAAGTCGATCGCGAAGACGGGCGACGGCGAATATAACGTAACCGGCGACGTATCGCTTCACGGCGTCACGCGTCTCGAGACGTTCGCGGTCACGTTCGAAGGCCAGAGCAAGGATCCGTGGGGCAACGAGAAGGTCGGCTTCAGCGCGACGGGCACTCTGAAGCGCGAAGATTACGGCCTTACGTACAACGCGGCGTTGGAGACGGGCGGCTTCCTGCTCGGCAACGACGTGAAGGTCGCGCTCGAAATCCAAGCGGTGAAACAAGCGTAATTTCCGGAAAACGACGAATAGGGCCGTCCGCATCGCGCTTGCGAGCTGGACGGCCCTTCTTCATACTTTCACATCGCGGGCACGGGCTCGCGCGCGAGCTCGAGCGGCCGGAGCGCCTTCGACTCGTCGTAGAACACGAATGCGTCGTATCGGTCGGCGATGACGGACGGCACGTAGTTGCCGAACCTCTCGCGCCGCGGGTCGTAGACGACGCCGATCGCTCTGTGCGGGATCGTGACGCGGAACGGCTCCGGATCGTCCCGTAAGAGCACGTACTTGTCGAAGGCGCCGGCATCGTGCAGCAGCCGCTCCCAGCTGTCCTCGACGCCGGGCGGTACAGTCATGATCTCCAGCGGCGCGCCCCAGGAGGAACCCGCGACGACGGTGCCGCGATACGTGCCGAAGCCGATGGCGAAGACATCCGTTTCGCCATACTTCTCGCGGACGAGCTGCCCGACGTTGACCATCCCTTCGCGCGCCATGTCGGTCGCGCGCGCGTCGCCGATGTGCGTGTTATGCTCCCAGACGACGCCCTTCGCCGCCGGCCCGTAGAACGACGCCACGAGATCGAGCGCATCGACCATATGTCGATCGCGCACGTTCCACGATTCGGCATCGCCGTGGATCATCGTGCGATAGTACGCCTCCGCGTTGACGCCGACGAGCGCGTTCACCTCCGCGGACAGCGCGGCTTCCGCGTCGGACGGATCGACGGGGGCGGCATGTCGGTCGCGGCGCACCTTCGCGAGCAGCGCCGCGACGTCGTCTTCGCAGTCTTCGCCGTATAGGCCGGCCGAGACGGCGTACGATTGTTCGTCGCGCTGATGCGCTTCGAAGCAGGCGAACGCCCGCTTCGCTTGTTCCAACGCGGGGGAGCCTTTCTTTTCTAAATAGCCGATGATCTCGTCTAACGATTCCCAGAGGGAGTAGACGTCTATTCCGTAGAAGCCGACCTTCGCCTCGCCTTCGGGGAGCCGATCGTTAAAGTTGCGCAGCCATTGGACGAGCTCCGCGATTTCCTCGTTCGCCCACATCCAGGTCGGCCAACGGTCGAAGGCTTGCATCGCTTCGCGCACGGTTGCGGGCGCGCCCGGCGCGCGCTTGATATATCGGTTGAGCGCCATGCAGGACGGCCAGTCGCCTTCGACGGCGACGAACCGGACATCGTGCGATTCGATCAAGCGTTTCGTAATCGCCGCCCGTCCCGTATAAAATTCCGACGTGCCGTGGGACGCTTCGCCGAGCAGCACGAAGCGGGCGCCCGCCGCGGCGTCGGCGAGCGAGGCGTATTCGTCTTCGCCGCGAATGGCGACGGCGCTCCGTTCGATTCGTTCGATGATCGCTTGCGGATTCATGCGTGGATTCCCTTCCTTTATGAATAACGGATCGTACTACATCCGTATTGTTTACAGAAAGCTAGGAAAGTACTATAATGAACATAATATTTCAAATTTGAGATATATACGATGATGGAGAGGGAGAGATTCGCATGACAACGACAACGACTCTACTGCCGCTGAAAGGACAGCATCATGTGTCGTCGATCACGGCGAACGCTCGGGTCAACTTCGACTTTTATACGAATACATTAGGCATGCGTCTTGTGAAGAAGACGGTCAACCAGGACGACACGTCGGTGTATCATCTGTTTTATGCGGATGAACGCGGCAATCCGGGCACGGATGTAACGTTCTTCGAAATCCCTCGCGCCGGTTCGTTCGTGCCTGGCGCGAACGCGGCGACGACTACGTCGCTTCGGGTCGCCGGCGACGCGTCCATCCGATATTGGCAGGAACGCTTCGAGGCATTGGGCGTCCCGCACGACGAAGTCGATCGCCGCAGCGGGCGCGCCGTGCTGGCGTTCCGCGATCCCGAAGGCCAACGGCTCGCGCTCGTCTCCGACGAGAACGATGCCGGCGTCGAACCCGGTCGTCCGTGGGCGAATGCTCCGGTGCCGATCGAACACGGCATCCGCGGGCTCGGGCCGATCGAGCTCACCGTATCCCGCGGGGA
The DNA here is from genome assembly GCA_031181325.1 of Paenibacillus sp. GTDB lineage: Bacteria > Bacillota > Bacilli > Paenibacillales > YIM-B00363 > Paenibacillus_AE. Next base: position 6,855 of record JAPSKX010000126.1, on the reverse strand, counting down.
GCGGACGGCGGAGGTGCTGACGGAGGTGATGGGTTATCGCCGCAAGGGTTCGTATCCGTCGCCGGCCTTCGGCCAGCCGGATATCGTCGTCTACGAGACGGGCGAAGGGGGAACCGGCGCCGAGGTGCATCTCGCGGAGCGGAACGACTTGCCGCGGGAGCGGCCGGGTCGGGGGTCCGTGCACCACGTCGCGTACCGGGTAGAGAACGAAGAGGAGCTGCGGAAGTGGACCCGTCGGTTGAACGAAGCGGGCCTTCCGAATTCCGGTTTCGTGGAACGGTATTACTTCAAGTCTCTCTACTTCCGGGAGCCGAACGGCATTCTGTTCGAGCTCGCGACGGACGGACCGGGCTTCGAGGGCGACGAGCCTTACGAGCGACTCGGCGAACGGCTGTCGCTGCCGCCGTACTTCGAAGACCGGCGCGCGGAGATCGAAGCCGGGTTGAAGCCGTTGGACACGACCAAAGCATGAACCGGCTTGTCATCGAAATGTAATAGAAGCGCCGACAAGGACCAACAAATTCCGCAAATCGGCTCTGCTATACTAAGGACACGCTTAGAGAAGCTAAGCGATCCTTAGGAGGGATTTCGAATGAGCGAAGCGGAAAACCAAGAAGTGTTGGCGGAAGTCGAAGAGGCGCTGGAGGAAGAGGCGGTAGAAGAGGCCGAAGCGTCGGCCGAGGCATCGGAAGACGAGGCTGCCGAGGAACCGGCGGCGGAAGCGGAGGAATCGGCGGAGGCGGAGCTCGAGGACGCGGAAGCGGAAGCGGCCGCGGCAGAATCGGACGATTCGGCGGAGCCGGAAGAAGATTCGTTGTAACGCTCGCTCACGGTCCCTCTCCATCGTACGTGCCTTCATCCATGACGGAACGCCCAATCATCTCGACGATGGTTGGGCTTTTTTTTCGTTCGGAAGCCGGCTAAAGCGACTTACGGTAGTCTCTAGGGGACACGCCGGTGATTTTCTTGAAAATGCGAGAGAAATAAAACATGTCTTTATACCCGAGCTTCTCGGCGAGCTCTTTGACTTTCGCATCCGTGTTCAGCAGCAGATGCTTCGCTTCGGCGATCTTCAGCCGGTGGATGTATTCATGCAGCGGATACCCGCTGATTTTATGAACGAGTCGACGGAGCGTCGAGAGCGAAATGTGGTTTCGCTCGCATACGCGATTCGGATCGAATTCGCCGTACACCGAGTGCACGAGGTCCTCCAGCAGCTTCGCCGCGTGATTCGTCCGCTCCGTCTCCCTTACGGATCTGGCTTGCAGCATGAACTCGTAGAGCAGGGCTTCGAGCTGTAAGCTTGCGCGGTCTTGATCGCTCGGGATGCCGCTGTCCATCAGCAGGAAGATGCGTTCGATCTTCTGGCGGTACCCGTCGATGCTTCCGACTTGCCGGACCGTTCCCGGGTTGCCGATCCAATCGCGCAGCCATTCCTCGATCCTCGGGCCTTCCACCGTAAAGAAATACTCATCCCAGCTGCTCCCCGGCGGAGGTCCGTAATCGAACGATGCGCCCGGGTAAAAAAAGAACAGGCTGCCTTCCCGAACGGGCTGTACGTCTCCGCCGTTCACGCGATAATGACCTTCGCCGCCTCCGATGTATACGACGGCGAAATGCATAAATTTCGCTTCCCGGCGGTACAGCGTTCTTCCGGGAATATGCCCGACGCCTAGAATGCGGAGCGAGGTCAGAAGCAGGCGGCTCTTATCGACTCTGCTGAAGATGTCCCGGATCGGCTTCGGGCTGATCCTATAATCCATATAAGTGGTCATATGAGCTATTCAATCCGTTCCCTTCGGAGAGTATGATAACCACATATTACAATTAAGGAGGGGCTGTCCGCAATTTTCCACGCGCTGTTCAAGGGATGTCGAGAGAAGCGAAGCTAGGCCGAATTCGGGGTTGAACGCATGCGGATAGAGGGGTATAGTGAACGGAATAGCACCACCACTATAGCTCTACTAGAACGGATGTGATCGCTTTCGATGCAGTCATGGAAACGTACGATGTGGATTCTCTGGTTCGGCGTGCTGCTCTGCAGCGCGAGTTATACGATGTCGGTTCCGTTCCTGCCGCTGTTTCTGTTCGAGCTGGGCGTCGCGGAACGCGACGTGAATCTATGGGCCGGCGTCGTCCATTCGTCGGCGTTCTTCGTCGGCGCGATCATGGCGCCGCTGTGGGGATCGGTCGCCGATAAATACGGGCGCAAGAAGATGGTGCTGCGCGCGGGATTTTCGCTTGCGCTCATCTACGCATTGATCGGGTTCGTACATAATCCATGGGAGCTGGTCGGCGTTCGGTTGCTTCACGGCTTCGTCGGCGGCTTCGTGCCCGCGTCGATGGCGATCGTCTCGAGCGTAGCGCCGAAGGAGAAGCTGGGGTGGAGCCTCGGCATGATGCAAGCCGGCACGATGAGCGGCGGCATTCTCGGTCCGCTGATCGGCGGGCTGCTCGCCGAGTGGTTCGGCATGCGCATGTCGTTCGTCGCGGCGGGAGCGCTGATCTTCGCGGCGACGGCGGCGGTGCTGTTCACCGTTCGCGAAGGCAAGCCCGCTCCGTCGAACGGAACGCGCTCTTCCCTGCGAGGCGATCTGGCGAACGTATTCCGGCAGAAGACGCTGCTGTACTTGCTGCTGTTGCTCGTCGCCTTCCAGATGACGTACAACATGATCCAGCCGCTGCTTACGCTGCATATCGCGGATTTACAGGGAAGCCTGGAAGACGCCGCGCTCACGTCCGGTTTCGTCTTCGCTCTGATCGGGATCGCCGGCATCGTCGCGTCGCCGTATTGGGGACGAACGGGGGAGCGGATCGGGTATCCGAAGGTGCTCGCCATCTGCCTCGTCGGCGCCGCCGTCGCGATCGCATCGCAATTTTTCATCTCGGACTTATGGTTGTTTACGCTTATCCAATTCGGGTTCGGCTTGTTTATGTCGGGGGTCGTGCCTGCGGTGAATACGCTGATGGTACGCAGCACGCCGGAAGACTTCCGCGGCCGATCGTTCGGGCTTACGGCGAGCGCGAATCAATCCGGATCGATGATCGGTCCGCTGCTCGGCGGCGGGCTCGGCGCGTTCCTCTCGTTCCAATGGATCTTCGTGACGGCGGGCGTGCTTTACGCGGCTCTTGCCCTGGTCGTATGGAAGCTGGCGAGCCGCGTGACGAGAAGGAGCGAGGCATCTTAGCATTTTCCGCGATTGATCGATTTCCTTCTCGAGCGCATCCGCGCATGCCGCGGAGCATCGTACTCGCCGCCGAGGCGAGGGGGAGAACCCGGCGCGACGGGAAAAGAAACGATTTCGTTCGTGCAGGTTGTTCAATATAATGCACTTACTCGGATATCGAAAGGTGGAGAAGCAATGCCGGACATGCTGGTGAAATTGTACGAGCTGCCGGAAGTTCCGTCCGAAGCGGCCTTCGAAGCGAGCAGCGGCGTCACGGTGCGCCGGGCGATCGCGCCGGAGAAGCATGTCGTGACGAAGTGGATCGGCGAACGATTCGGCTTAGGGTGGGTCAGCGAGGCGGAGGCCGCGTTCGCGCGAACCCCCGTGTCTTGTTTCATTGCGGTACAGGACGGGAAGCTGCTCGGATTCGCTTGTTACGACGCAACGCTCCGGGGATTCTTCGGCCCGACGGGCGTAGAGGAGACGGAGCGCGGACGCGGCGTCGGGAAGATGCTGCTGCTTCGCGCGCTGCAGTCGATGCGCGTCGAAGGATATGGCTATGCGATTATCGGCGGAGCGGGTCCGACGGAGTTTTACGCGAAGCTGGTAGGAGCGGAGCCGATCGCGGGATCGCAGCCCGGAGCGTATAGAGGAATGCTTAAATAATTTTCGAAGGAGTTGTCGACATGACAAAGCTGAAAATCGGCGTCATCGGCGCCGGGTCCATCTCGGACGTGCATCTGAAATCTTATGAAAATCATCCCGATGTCGAACTTTACGCGATTTGCGATTTGAACGAGGAGCGTGCGAAGGCGAAGGCGGCGCAGTACGGCGCTTCGAAAGTATACACGGACTATCGCGAGCTGCTGGCGCTGCCCGAGCTGCACGGGGTCAGCATCTGTACTTGGAACAACACGCATGCGCCGATCGCGATCGCCGCGTTGGACGCCGGAAAGCATGTTCTGGTCGAGAAGCCGCTTTGCAAAACCGTCGAGGAAGCGTTGGAAGTCGAGAAGGCGGTCGCACGCAGCGGCAAGCTGCTGCAGGTCGGCTTCGTACGCCGCTACGCATCGAACACGAACACCTTGAAGAAATTCATCGACGACGGCGAGCTCGGCGAGATTTACTACGCGAAGGCGTCTTGCTTGCGCCGGCTCGGCAATCCGGGCGGTTGGTTTTCCGACGTAGAGCGCTCCGGCGGCGGCCCGCTTATCGATCTCGGCGTGCACATCATCGATATTTGCTGGTATTTGATGGGCCGGCCCAAGGTCGTCTCCGTCAGCGGCAACGCCTACAACAAGCTCGGGAATCGAAGCAACGTGCAAGGTCTGTCCTTCTACCGCGCGGCGGATTACGACGCAACGAAAAATACGGTGGAAGATTTGGCGAACGCGCTGATCCGCTTCGAGAACGGCGCTTCGCTCATGGTCGACGTCAGCTTCACGCTCCACGCGAAGAAGGACGAATTGTACGTCAAGCTGTTCGGCGAGCGGGGCGGCGCTGAGCTCGAGCCGGAGCTGCAGCTCGTGATGGAACGGCACGATACGATTCTGAACGCGACGCCGCAGGTCGATAATCTGTCGTTCGATTTCAAGGATGCGTTCCAACGGGAAATCAACCATTTCATCGCGGCTTCGCTTCAGGAGAAGGAGACGCTCAGCCCTGTGCAGGACGGCGTCGAGATGATGAAAATTTTGTGCGGCATCTACGAATCCGCCGCTACCGGCAAAGAAATTCGATTCGATACCTAAGAACGGGAGGCCGTAACCATGGCATTGACGAACAAAATCGGCGTCATCGTCGACAGCTTCGGCGTCGGCGTGCGCGAAGGCTTGCGTAAGGCGAAGGACGTCGGCGCGGAAGGGGTACAAATTTACGCCGTGAAGGGCGAGATGGACCCCGACGTATTGGTCGGTTCCGCTAGACAAGAGCTCAAGTCGTACATCGCGGACTTAGGTCTGGAAATTTCCGCGTTGTGCGGCGACTTGGGCGGTCACGGCTTCCAGGACGCGGCGGCGAATCCCGCGAAGGTGGAGAAGTCGAAGCGAATCATGGATTTGGCCGTCGAGCTCGGCACGAACGTAGTGACGACGCATATCGGCATCGTGCCGGACGACAAGAACAGCCGCGTCTATCATGCGATGCAAGCGGCTTGCGAGGAGCTCAGCAAATACGCGAACAGCCTGGGCGCATATTTCGCGATCGAGACGGGACCGGAGACGGCCGCTCACCTCAAGTCGTTCCTCGACACGCTGAGCGGCAAGGGCGTCTCGGTCAACTTCGACCCGGCGAACATGGTGATGGTGACGGGCGACGATCCGGTGCAGGGCGTGAAGCTGCTGAAGGATTACATCGTGCACACGCATGTGAAGGACGGAGTGCGACATCGCGTGGTCGATCCGCGCGCCATCTACGGCAGCTTGGAGACGGAAGGCATGGAGCACGAGAAGATCGCCGCGCTGCTCGCCGAAGGGAAGCTGTTCGAGGAGCTGCCGCTCGGCGAAGGCAAGGTCGACTTCGACGCGTACTTCGCCGCGCTGCAAGAAATCGGGTATCAGGGGTATCTGACGATCGAACGCGAGGTCGGCGCCGATCCCGAAGCCGATATCCGCAAGGCGGTTCAATTCATCAAGGCGTATCGATAACGAACGGGGGATGGACGGACTATGAAACTCGGACTTAGCAGCTACAGCTTGCACCGCGACATCGCGAGCGGCAAGCTGTCGATCCTCGATGCGCCGCGTTGGATCAAGGAACAGGGCGGCGAGCATATCGAAATCGTGCCGATCAGCTTCAATCTTATCGAGCGTCCGGAGTTGATCGACGACATTCGCCGCGCGGCCGACGACGCCGGCATCGACATCTCGAACTACGCGGTCGGCGCCAACTTCGCGGTGGAAGACGAGGCGGCGTATCGTCGAACGATCGAGGAGACGAAGGCGCATGTCGATGTCGCGCATCGGCTCGGCGTCAAGCGAATGCGGCACGACGTCGCGTCCCGCCCTCCGGCGGAAGCGACGATCCAGCGCTTCGAGGCGGATCTGCCGAAGCTAGTGGAGGCGTGCCGGGAAGTCGCCGATTATGCGGCGCAATACGGCATTACGACGAGCGTTGAAAACCACGGCTATTACATTCAAGCGTCGGATCGGGTGCAGCGACTCGTCTCTGCGGTCGACCGGCCGAATTTCCGAACGACGCTCGACGTCGGCAACTTCATGTGCGCGGACGAAAATCCGCTCATGGCGGTGAAGAAAAACCTGGGGATCGCCTCGATGGTGCATCTGAAGGATTTCTACTTGCGACCGGCGTCTTCCGCGTTCGGGGAAGGCTGGTTCCGTACGGCGGGCGGCGATTACTTGCGCGGCGCGATCGCCGGACACGGCGACGTTCCGCTCGAAGCGATATTGAGCGTAATCAAAGCATCGGGGTACGACGGATATATTTCCTTAGAGTTCGAAGGGCTCGAAGATTGCCAGCTCGGCTCCCGGTTGGGGCTGGAGCGGGTACGAACGCTCTGGGAGCGCGTGTAACGAACGAATGACGCAAGACCTCCTCGCTGCGTGCGACGCGGCGAGGAGTATTTTTTTAGTTGGACAATGCAATCCTGCGATTTTCCCTCGATTCAACATTTTCTACACTAGGGAATGCCTTGCCGCGACAGCGTGAAATCGCGAGTACGTCGATTCGG
>JAPSKX010000326.1 GCA_031181325.1 Paenibacillus sp. | reverse complement strand
GGTGCGCATGGCGCGCGGCGACGCGAGCCCCGCGGTGCTCGCGGAGGCATTGCTCGCGACGATCGAGGTCGGCGCCGCCGCCGAGACGGACGAGCGGACGACGGCCGACCTGCGCCGGATGCTCGACGAGGGCGGGGAGTCTGCGGTGTCCGCGATGAGCGTCATCGGCGAATGCCGGATGCGGGAGTTTTTCTACGATGTTCTGATGCGTCTCGGCGATCCGCGTCCGTCGGTGAAGACGGCCGCGGTGCGGACGCTCGGGAAGCTCGGCGGGGAGGAAGCGGCGCGCGAGCTGATCGAGGCGATGATCGGCGCGGACACGGAGACGCGGGCCGCGGTGGCGGAGGCGCTGGAGCGCATCGGCGAAGCGGCCGTGCCCGTGCTCGCCGGAGCGCTGAAGTCGCCGCACTGGAGCGTCTGGCAGACGGCGGTGTCGGTGCTGAGCCTCGGGAGCGCGGACAAAGAAGTGCGGCAGCTGCTCGTGCCGTCCTGCGTGGAGCGGCTCGCCGAGCTGCGCGAGGTGCGCCGGTACGGCGCCATGATCGCGGAAGCCGGCGGCGAAGAGTGGGCGGGCTTAGCTGCGGCGCGCACGGACGAAATTCGCCGCGTCGCCCTCGACGCGGTGTGGAGCGTCATGATCCGATTCGGCGACGAGCGGGCGGTGCCGCACATTCGCAAGGCGATCGAGGATCCCGAGGAAGAGGTGCGGGACAACGGGATGGAAGTGTTGTCCGAAGGACTCGGCGACGCGCGGCTGTCGGCGGCGCTGCTGGCGTTCTACCGGTACGACCAGGCGATGACGCGCGGCGCGCCGGAGCCGGGAGACGCGATCGCCGCGCCGCCGGCCGTGACCGACGCCTGGCTGCAGGCGATCGCGATGAAGGCGAAGGCGGAGGAAGGGGAGGCGGCGTTCATGAGCCGGTGGGAATATTTAAGCGCCTTGGATAAGATGGTGTTTCTCAAGCAAGTGCCGCTCTTCGAAAATATTTCGATCGAAGAGCTCGGCCGCGTCGCCGGCATCGCGCACGAGAAGACGTACGAGGACGGCGATTATCTCGTGAAGCAGGGCGAGCCGAGCGTCTCGCTGCTCGTCATCGTCGAAGGGCATGTGGAGCTGAGCGGCCGGGACGCCGCCGGCAAGGAAGGCACGGTCGGCGTCTTCGGTCCGAAGCAATCGTTCGGCGAAGGCGCGCTGTTCGACGATCGGCCGTCGCTCGTCTCCGCGCAGGCGCTGTTCGAGCCGGTGCGCGTGCTGGAGATCGAAGGCGCGGAGATGTCGAAGCTCGTCCGGCTGTACCCGGACATCGGCGTCGGCTTGCTCCGGGCGGCGGGACAGCGCATCCGGACGCTCGAGCAGCTCGTGTTGAAGCTGGGATAAGGGGGGACGGCGTTGGAGCGACTTCATCTGGAATTGAGCGCTTCGCTCGGCGAGCTCGAGCGCCTCGGCGCCGCGGTCGCGGCGTTCTGCGAGCGCGGCGGCATCGGCGAGAAGCTGACGTACGCGCTGCAGCTCGTCTGCGACGAGTGGGTGACGAACGTGATCGTGCACGGATACGCCGATGCGCCTCCGGACTCGGGGGAAGCGGCGATCGAGCTGACGCTGGAGAGGCTGCCCGACGAGACGCTCTCGCTCGCGTTCGTCGACCGCGCGCCGCCGTTCAACCCGTTGACGCGTCCCGAGCCGAACGTAGACTTGTCGGTGGACGAGCGGGAAGTAGGCGGGCTCGGGATTCATTTCCTGAAGAAAATCATGGACGACTGCGCATACGAACGAACCGACGGCCGCAATCGGCTGACATTAATCAAGAGGCTTGGAGCACAGGGGGAAGACCGACATGAACATATCGATCAGTAAGGATGCCGCTACGCTTACGCTGGCGCTGTCCGGCCGTCTCGACGGCACGACGGTGCAGGCGGTGGAGGAAGCGTTCCTGAAGGAGCTGGCGGACGGCGCGACTCGGTTCGTCTTCGATCTGGAACGACTCGAATACGTGAGCAGCGCGGGGCTGCGCGTCATGCTGCTCGCCGCGAAGAAGACGCGGGCGATCGGCGGGAAGCTCGCCTTGTTCGGCCTGAACGACAATGTGAAGGACGTCTTCGAAATTTCCGGCTTCCATAAGATCTTCGCCCTGTTCGCGACGCGGAGCGAAGCCGCTTCGTTCGTCGCGGCGCCGTGACCGGGGCGTGGGTCGCCGCGCTGTCGCTCGCGCTGGCGGGGACGTCCGCCGCCGCGGCGTACGCGCTGCGGGAGAGGCGCCGCATGCGGACGCTGTTCCGCGTCAGTCTGCGCGTCGGCTCCACGATCAAGCGGAAGGAGCTGCTCCGCATCATTATGGAGACGGCGGCGAAGACGCTGCGGGCCGAAGGCGCCTCGATCATTCTCGTCGATAAGGAGAAGCAGGAGCTGTTCTTCGAGGTCGCCACCGGGGAAAAAGGGGACGAAGTGCGCGAAATCCGCCTGCGCATGGGCGAAGGCATCGCCGGCTGGGTCGCGCAGACGGGCGAGTCGGTTCTCATCCCGGACGCGGCGAACGATCCGCGGTGGTCGAACCGGGTGTCGAACCGGGTCGACC
>JAPSKX010000125.1 GCA_031181325.1 Paenibacillus sp. | reverse complement strand
GTATACAACTGGGTGACGGCGGCGTGGCGACTATGCGTCTTCTTCGCCCCGCGGACCATCACCCCGACTTTACCGAGCGCGCCGGTCATGAGCGTCACGATGAGGTTCCCCTCGCCGTATTCGACGGACCGAATGACGATTCCCTCTATTCGATGTAACATCCCTCTGCTTCTTCATCTCCCGGGATGACGTCGACGTCGATGCCGGAAACGTCCTTCATCTGGTCCCATTCGCGGTAAAGCATATAAGCATCTACATCCCCAGTCAAAGTAAAATACGTCCACGAAAAATCTCGCATCCGTGCTTCCCCTTTCCGCTGTGGCGACTTTGACGCTATAGTCTTAGGATGTACGGACGGGAGTTTCCTATGCGATACATTTCATGGCAAACGTTCTTCTAATCGTGTCGAAACCCGAGATCCTTCAGCACATGCTCCGTGTTCCGCCAGTCCTTCTTTACCTTCACCCACAGTTCCAAGAAAATGCGGGAGCCTAATAAGGTTTCCATGTCCTTGCGTGCGGCTTCGCCGATTTGCTTCAGCAGCGCGCCCTTCTTGCCGATGACGATCGCCTTTTGCGAATCCCGCTCGACATAGATGACGGCGGAGATGTCGACGACGCCGTTCTCTCGGACGCTCATCGCTTCGATCTGCACCGCGACCGAGTGCGGAATTTCTTCGCGGGTGAGGTGAAGAATCTTCTCCCGGACGAGCTCCGCGCAGACGAATTGCTCCGGATGGTCCGTCACTTGATCCGCCGGATAATATTGCGGTCCCTCCGCCATATACTTGCCGAGCTGCTCCAGCAGCGTGGCGACGTTGTTGCCGTTCAGCGCCGATACCGGAACGATCTCCGCGAACGGATACAAATCCTTGTATTGCGCGATGATCGGCAGCAGCGCCTCGGGATGCACGAGATCGATCTTATTGAGACCCAAGATGACCGGCGTCTTGACCTTCGTCAATTGCTCGATGATGAACCGGTCGCCGCCCCCGAGTCCGGCCGACACGTCGACCAAAAACAGGACGACGTCGACCTCCTTCAGCGTATCCGTGGCTACCTTGACCATATAGTTACCGAGCTTGGAATCCGGCTTATGGATGCCGGGGGTATCTAGGAACACCATCTGCACGCCGCCCGACGTATAAACGCCTTGAATTTTGTTGCGGGTCGTCTGGGGCTTGTCCGACATGATCGCGATCTTCTGGCCGATCACTTGGTTCATCAGCGTCGACTTGCCGACGTTCGGCCGGCCGACGATCGTCACGAAGCCCGAACGGAACGTCTTCGCTTTCGCCCCTTGGGGGGCTGCGGTATCTTTCATATGTTCTTATGCTCCTCCAATGCGAACGCGCCCGGCAGCAGCTCGGCTACCGTCATCACCTTCGTGTCTCCGCGCAGATTGCTCATCACGACCGGCATGTCCGGCGGGCACAGCTCCGACAACACTTGCCGGCAGACGCCGCAAGGCGCGCACGGACCGTTCGTGTCGGCGACGACCGCGATCGCGGCGAATGCGCCCTTCGGCACTCCGTCCGCGATCGCCCGATGCAGAGACGTCCGCTCCGCGCAGTTCGTAGGGCTGTAGGCGCCGTTCTCGACGTTGCAGCCGTAATGGATGCGTCCGTCCGCGTCCAGCAGCGCGCTGCCGACGGCGAATTTCGAATACGGCACGTACGCCCGTTTGCGCGCTTCCATCGCGTGTTCGAGCAGTTGCTCGTTCGTTACCTTCATGGCCCTTCTCCTTCTCGTTAGTTCCATTTCGATATGCAGGGATGAGCGCTTACCCGCCCCATCGCTCCAGCACCGCCGGAACGAGCACCAGGCCCGCGACGACGAGCGCGAAACCCGCCATGACGAGCACCGCGGCGGCGGCAGTGTCCTTGGCCGCCTTCGCGAGCGGCTCGCGCCTCGTGCCGACGACCAGATCGACGACGCGCTCCATCCCCGTGTTCACGCACTCCGCGCTCCATACGAGCGCGATGGAGAGGGAGACCCACAGCCATTCGTCTCGCTCGAGCCGCGCGTATGCGCCGACGGCGACGGCTGCGACCGCCGCCGCCGCATGGATGCGCATGTTGCGTTCGTTCCGCAGCGAATGCCACCACCCCCAGGCGGCGAAGCGAAGCCCGATCCCCTTCTTTTTCTTCACCGGGTAAGTCCCGCCTTCTGCAGCACACGCTCCTGCTTCTCGGTCATGACGCGCTCGGCCGCCTCGTCCTCATGATCGTACCCGATCAAGTGCAAGAAGCCGTGCACGAACAGGAAGCCTAGCTCCCGCTCGAGCGTATGTCCGTACTCTTCGCTCTGCCGCTTCGCCGTCGCCGCCGAGATGACGATGTCGCCGATCGGCTCGTCCGGCAGCTCGACGAGCTCGTCTTCCTCGTCGTCGTTCGTCCCCGCGTCGTCCGCTTCGTCGCCGTACACGATCGGCGTCTCTTCGCCTACCGACTCCAGCATGGAGAACGACAGGACGTCCGTCGGCTTATCCAGCTTCCGATATTGCAGGTTCAGCGCCCTGATCGCTTCGTCGTCGACGATCGTCACCGAGACGTCCCCCGTCGCGATCGCCTCCTGCGCGCCCGCGATCGCCAGCAGCTCCTCGAGTCTTCCCTCGATCCCCTCCGGCAGGTCGATCTCTTCTTGTTCGTTCGCGAAATCCAGTCTGAGCGTCATAGAAGCTTAGGCTCCCCCTTTGGTCTTGGCGGCTCCGCTCTGCGGCGCGTCTCCCGGATATTCGATCCGCGAGTGGAACACGCCGAGCAGCGTCTCCTTCATGCTCTTCGCGACGATGTCGAGCTCCTTCAGCGTCATGTCGCATTCGTGGAACTGCTGGTCGTCCAACCGGTCCTTAATGATCTTGCGAACCATCGAATCGACGTGCTCCACGGTCGGGTTGCGAAGGCTTCGCACCGCCGCCTCGACGCAATCCGCGATGCCGACGATCGCGGCTTCCTTCGTCTGCGCCTTCGGCCCCGGGTATCGATAGTCCGCTTCCGGAATCGGTTCGACCGCCGCGGCCGCTTCCGCGTCGCCGGCGCTCTCCGCGATGCGGGCGGCGTATTCCTCCCGCTGCTTGACCGCTTTATGATAAAAGTACTTCAATAATGTCGTGCCGTGATGCTGCTCCGCGATGTCCCGAATCGGCTTCGGAATTTTCGCGTCGTTCAGCATGTCGACGCCGTCCTTCGCGTGCGCGACGATGATCGCCTTGCTGACGCTCGGCTCGAGCGTATCGTGCGGATTGTCGCGGTTCATCTGATTTTCGATGAAATACGACGGCCGTCTCGTCTTGCCGATGTCGTGATAGAACGACCCTACGCGGCACAACAAACCGTTGGCGCCGATCGCTTCCGCGGCCGCCTCCGACAAGTTGCCGACCATGACGCTGTGATGGTACGTGCCCGGCGCCTCGGTAAGCAGCTTGCGAAGCAAGGGATGATTCGGGTTCGACAGCTCGACGAGCTTCAGCGGCGACAAAATACCGAATGTCGCTTCGAAGAACGGCATGAGCCCGAGCACGAACACCGCGGTCACGACGCCGCCCGTGAAGGCGTACGCGACCGAGAGCAGCACGTTCTGATAGTCGGCCATCTCCGGATTTTCGATTCCCGCCAGCATCGCGACCGACAGCGCGGAGAACACCGATACCGCGATGCCCGCCCGGAGGATCGATGAGCGCTGACTGACGCGGCGAATCGCGAAGATGGCGACGAAGCCGACGACGAGCGCGACGAAGCCATAGCGAAAATCGAACAAGGCGTCTTGCTCCGCGTGGAAAATAATGCTCGCCGCGATGCTGAACAAGACGGTGGAGATCGTCGCGAGCTGATCGTCGAGCAGCACGGCGATCAGCATCGTCCCGAGCGCGACGGGCGCCAAATACGCGAGCGACGGGTCGAGACCTTGCGCGACGGAGACGATCTTCATCAACCCGATATTGATAATGTAAATAATGAGTAACATCGCGAGCAGCCGATTGTCGGTCCGAATCGAAAGCCGCGAGTAGCGTACGAACGCATGCAGCGCGCCGAGAAACAACAAGCAGAGCGCCGCGAGGCCTAATCGCGGCAGGACGTTATTGTTCCCGTTCTGAATTAAATTCATCTGCTCGAGCTTCTGATACAGCTCCTTGGTGATCGTCTGTCCGGCGCGGACGATCGCTTCGCCCTTCTCGATATAGATCGTCTCGGTGTCCCGCTCCGCCGCCTCTCGCGCGCGGACGGTCGCCTCTTCGTCATAGAACCGATTCGGCGTGAGCGCGAAGCGAATGATTTCCTGCGCCAGTCCGCGCGTCACGTTGCTCGTCAGCGTCGACGCGTTCACCCATTCCGGCACCTGCATCCTGACGTTCTCCGCGTCTCCGATCGGGTCGCTCATCAGTCGGTTCACGATGTCGATGACGACCGGCTCCATCTCGAGCAGCTGCTCCTGCGTCAGCTTCGGAAGCTTGAACAAGTCTTCCTCCTGCAGGCGATATTGCTGCTCGTTCACCCGGAGCCGGATTTCTTCGATGAGGGTCTGATTGTACGTATCGGCGTTCGCCCACTTCGCGAGCGTGGATTCGTACGTCTGCCGGAACAAGTCCGGCAGCTTATTGCGGTAGACGCTTACTTTCTCCTCCGTCGTCAGCCCTTCGTCGGCATTGATGCGCGCGATCTCGTCGAACAGCCGCTCCACCAGCTCGGTGTTGCGCATCGAGACGATCGTCGATACCGGCTGCACGCGACGAACCGCTTCCGCTCGCGCGGCTTCGGTCGCCAGCTCGTCCTCGATGCGTTCGTTCGCGAGAATCGTCTCCTTGCTCACCGTATCGGGCTGTACGTCGTAGGTGGGAGGGATCACATTTCCGGCCAGGGCGAAATAAAAAAGAAGGGCGAACGACAGCAGTAGCGCCGCCCTTACACCCATGCTATATCGCCAGCCTCCGATTTTGTAACGATGCTTGCCGCGAATGCGGACCTCTTTTTGCGTCATGAGGGTTTCCTCCTATGACTAATGATCCTTGACGCGGTCATACGCCATAATAATCTTCTGCACCAATGCGTGGCGCACGACGTCGGATTCGCCGAACATGATGAACCCGATCTCCGGAATGTTCTTCAGAATGCGTTCCGCCTCGACGAGCCCCGACGTCTTCCCGCGCGGCAGGTCGATCTGCGTGACGTCGCCGGTCACGACCATCTTCGAGCCGAAGCCGAGCCGGGTGAGGAACATCTTCATCTGCTCGGGCGTCGTATTCTGGGCCTCGTCCAATATGATGAACGAATCCTCCAGCGTTCGACCGCGCATGTAGGCGAGCGGCGCGACTTCAATCAAGCCGCGCTCGAGCGACTTGGCGACCGCTTCCGGGCCGAGCATGTCGTTCAACGCGTCGTACAGCGGCCGCAGGTACGGGTCGACCTTCTCCTGCAGGTCGCCTGGGAGGAAGCCGAGGCTCTCGCCCGCTTCCACCGCGGGGCGCGTCAGCACGATCCGCTTTACCTTGCCTTCCTTGAGAGCGACGACCGCGAGCACGACGGCGAGGTACGTCTTCCCCGTCCCCGCCGGCCCGATGCCGAAGACGATATCCTTCTTCTTAATCGTCGATACGTATTGCTTCTGTCCGATCGTCTTCACTTTAATGGGCTTGCCCTTGTACGTCGTCGCGATGTCGCCCTTAAACAGATCGAGCAGTTGATCGGCTTGCATCGTCTTGGCGAGCTCGACGGCGTACATGACGTCCCGCTCCGACAACGTGTACCCGCCCCGGATAAGCTCGAGCAGCACCTCGAACAGCTGCTGCAGCGATTCCACTTGCGCCTTCGAGCCTTGCACGGCGATCTCCGCGTCGCGCGAAAACAGCTGCGCTTCGGTTTCCTTCTCGATCAAATGAAGGTAAGCGTCCCCCGGTCCGAACAACGCCAGCCCTTCGGCGGCGTTCCGCAACGGGATCTTTACGGTATGGTCAGCGATGCGTTCGTTCAATAGCGTCCTTCACTCCTTGTACGTTATCAAGGCCTGTCTTTCTTGTCCGGCGGCGCCAATTCTTGTTCCAGAATCGGCCGTTCGGTCGCCAAATCGACCTCGGCCTCGAACAATACAGTCATAATCACTTTACCATTGTCGGTCCGTTCATGCAAAATTTTCTCCGCCCGGATTACGGTATCCCCGCCAAGCGTCGCGATTAAATCCGCCCTCGCGTTCGCGAGTCCGGCCTCTTTCGCCTCCTCCGTCGTTCGCGTTTCCTCGACGATCGACGCCTCGAGATGCGTGACCGTCATCCAGCCGACCGGAGCCGTCCACGGTCCGAACCGCAGCTGTTTGCGATCCGTCTCGATTCTCTCCTCGGCGTAAGGCTTCTGGAAATAGCCCGTAATCTGCAAGGCGCGTTCGCCGAGCACCAGATGGAACGTCGATCGGCTCTCGCCGGTTAAAGCTTGATGCTGTTTGACGACCGGGGCTTGCACATTATATTCGTACCAGACGAGACCCCGAACGTCGCCGTCCGCCACGACGACGTCGCGATTCTCTTCATCCCCTAGAATACCCGAAATTAAAATATCTCCTCGTTTCACCCGAGAATGAACGCCCACGAGCGGCACGCCCTTGTCCGCGATAATGCGAGTGATGACGGCATCCGACGTCGAGACGAGATGGCGCGGATTTTGCGGTGCGCGCTTCGCCGGCACGGTCGCTTCCACGACGCGGATCGTCACCGTCGCTCCTTGCACGTCGACGCCGACCCAAGCGACGTTCGGGATCGTCCGCGCCAGCCTGTCCGCCAGAACGCCGGGATCTCCCATCCGCAGCTTCCATTGGAGCGGATAGATGCCTTGCTCCGACGCCGCCTGCAAAATGTGCTCCTCGGGGATCGTGTCGTTGCCGTCGACCTGGACCGTCCAAACGACCTGCGACAGCAGGTACAAGCCCACGAGGAACGCGGCCGCGCCCGCGACGAACCACTTCCTCGTCCCCAGTTTGTCCAAGAAAAAGGGAAACCCATGCCGTTCCCTCGTACGCATCCGACAGCCCGTCTCCTTCAGGAGCGGCTTCAGGCGGAAGTAGTCCGGCAGCGCGATGAAAAACTCGCCTCGTCCTTCGCCGCTCCTGCGAATGTCCCAGGCGGGAATCTTCTCCTCCACGAGACGGTTGATCAACCGCTCGAAGGACGGGCCTACGACGTACAGTTTGACGTACCCTCTTATGTATCGGACCAGCTGCGCATTCATCCTTGATTCCCCCTTCGCGTACGCGTTACGAATACTTCACTTCGTCGATTAGCCCTTCGATGAACACTTCCTCCGATAGAATCGCCCGGATCGACAGCTGCTTTCCTCGGATTTCCATGCTCCCTTGCGTCAGCGCGAGCTTCAAATACGTTTCCGAGAAATGAAGCACGCCGCGATGGTTTTCCACGTACAACTGCATGTTGCCGATCATCGTGACGCGCGGAAGGTCGAAGACGACGTCCTGGGGAAGGTCCAGCATATCCGTTGTCCATTTCGTTAGCTTGCGAGTCCAGCGTCGCATATCGTCCGTGGGCGCCCCCCTCCTGTTGCTCTTATCAAAATATGCGGCGCCGCGCGGAATTATGAAGCGAACTCGGAGCGATAGCCGGGGGAAAGGGGAGGTTGCGCCGGACGCGAACCGGCGGACGGCGCGCGAACGCAAAAAGGCCGACTCCCGGGGGCGAACCCTCCGGAACGTCGGCCTATCTGCTTGCTGTCCTACTGCTTCTTCGTCGCTCGATGCGGGCGAAGCGCGCGCGGCGGTCCGTAGATTTCGGACCAGATCATGCCTTGCGCGGCGTTGCGTGCATGAAGCCCCGCCGCGCGCGCCGGGGAAGGCGCGCTTCCGACGGTCGGCGACGGGTCCGCCCGCCGCTTCGGCGAAGCCGTCGCGGCGGGCGCGGGGTCCCGTTCCCTCGCAGGCGGCTCGTACGCCGGTTCCGGCTCGTATTGCGCCGGCGCATCGTACGGTTCAACCTCGTACGCCGGCGGACGCGCCGGACCGGCCGGCTCCCCGCGGCTCATGCGGCCGTCCGGCCGAGCCGGCGGCGCGAGCGGCCCGTCTCCGCCGAACGGCGGCATGCCCCCGCGCCGCGGCGGGTTCTGCCCCGCGCCGGCGCCGCGCAGCTTGTTCACCATGAACGACACGACGCCGAACGCGACGATCGCGATGAGCGGGTTGTCGAATACGATATTCAGCAAGATGCGAATCAAATCGTCCACGGTACGTCACCCCTTCCCGCAAGCGCCTCCGGAGGAGGCGATCACTACTTGTCGGTATCGTCCGGATTCATCTTGCCGAACGCGTCGCGCATTTGCGTATCCGACTCGATGTTCTTCAAGTTCATATAATCCATGACGCCGAGCTTGCCGCCCCGCAGCGCCTCGGCCATCGCCAGCGGCACCTGCGATTCGGCCTCGACGACCTTCGCCCGCATCTCTTCGACGCGCGCCTTCATCTCTTGCTCGTGCGCGACGGCCATCGCGCGGCGCTCCTCGGCTTTCGCCTGCGCGATGCGCTTGTCGGCTTCGGCCTGCTCCGTCTGCAGGTTCGCGCCGATGTTCTTGCCGACGTCGACGTCCGCGATGTCGATAGACAAAATTTCGAACGCCGTACCGGCGTCGAGCCCCTTACCCAGTACCGTGCGGGAGATTAGATCCGGATTTTCCAACACTTCCTTATGCGTGCTCGAAGAACCGACCGTCGTGACGATGCCTTCGCCGACCCGCGCCATGATCGTCTCTTCGCCGGCGCCGCCGACGAGACGATCGATGTTCGCGCGTACCGTGACCCGCGCCTTCACCTTCACCTCGATGCCGTCCTTCGCGACCGCCGCGACCCACGGCGTCTCGATCACCTTCGGATTAACGCTCATCTGTACGGCTTGCAGTACGTCCCGTCCGGCAAGATCGATCGCCGCCGCCCGTTCGAACGGAAGCTGAATGTTCGCGCGTTCCGCCGCGATCAGCGCGTTGACGACGCGGTCGACGTTGCCGCCCGCGAGGTAATGGCTCTCGAGCTGATTGACGCTGACCCCGAGGCCCGCTTTATGCGCCTTGATCATCGGATTGACGATCCGGCTCGGGATGACGCGCCGAAGCCGCATCGCGACGAGCGTGATGATGCCGACCCGTACGCCCGAGGCGAGCGCCGAGATCCACAGCATGATCGGGAAGAAGCTCATAAACACGACGAAAGCGATAATCACGACAGCGATAATAAGTAATGTAAATACATCTGGCATTGGTTCATTCCTGCCTCTCTTATTTTAAGTGTAGTCTTTCCGTTGCCCTGACGACGATCCGGACGCCGTCGACCTGCACGACGACGACGGAAGCGCCCGCCGCGACGAATTCGCCGTCCGTCACGACGTCGACGCGCTCGTCGCCGAACAGCGCCGTCCCCGACGGGCGCAGCGGCGTCGCCGCCTTGCCGGTCTGGCCGAGCAAATCCTTACGCGTCGCATGCGAGACGTACCCTTCCTCCGTCTTCAGCGCATCCCGCAATATAAACTTGTTCCAGATGCCGCGGTGCTTGAAGTAACGCGCGAATATCGCCACGATGACGGCCGCGACCAACGTCGCGATGCCAAGCGACGCGAACGCGTCGCCGGTGTCGTACGCGGCAAGCACGACGCCCGCGATCAGCGCGGCGATGCCGAGAAACCCGAGAATGCCGAAGCTTGGGATGAACAACTCCAATGCGAGCAGCAACACGCCGACTACGAACATCGCCAAGTGCTCCACCCCCGCGAATCCAGCCACGTAATTGCCGAGAAAATACAACCCGAACGCGACGACGCCGACGATGCCGGGTATGCCGAAGCCGGGTACGAGCAGCTCGATCAGCAGCCCGGCGATGCCTAAGACGAACAGGACGGTCGTCGTCGCCGGATGGGTTAGAAACCTGGCCGCTTGCTCGGCGAGCGTCGGTTCGATCGTCTGCTGCGAAGCGGAACCGATCTTCGTCATCAGCGCATCGAACGATTCGACGACGCCCTCCGCATACCCGACGTCGACCGCATCCTCCGCACCCAGATTGATCAGCTCGCCCGGCTCGCTCACCTTGCCGATCTCGGGCATCTCTACCCTCACGGTATCGTCGACCATGCCTTCCGCGATGGCGGGATTCCGTCCGTTCAGCTTCGCGGCCTCGACCATCTGCCCGACCCAGAAGGAGACCGTCTTCGAGTCCCGCACGCGCGTCCCCGAGCCGTCGACGACCGCCGCCGACCCGATCGTCGCTCCTTCCTGCATGTAAATCTCGTCTGCGTTCAGCGCGATATAGCTGCCCGCCGAAATCGCCTTCCCTTCTACGTACGCGATCGTGCGCAGCGGACTCGACCGCACCGCTTCGCCGATCTCCGACGCCGCATCCACGCGTCCGCCGAGCGTATCGATGACGAGCACGACCGTCTCGGCGCCCGACGCTTCGGCTTCGCCGAGCGCCCGCTCCAGAAACTGCTGCAGCCCCGTCTCGATCGTCCGGTCGACGCGAATGACGGCGACGTCCCCCGCGTTCGAAGCGGCCGTCTGCGTCGATTCCGCCGCCGAACCGCCGAACGACGCGAACGCGATCGAGGCGACCGCGGCCAACAGCCCGAGCGCGCCGAATCTACATCGTTGAATGAGCCGTATCATCTCTTCCCTCCCTTACCTTCCTGCACGGTAGTACGCAAGAAGGATGCCTCTGTTTCAACCGATTACATCCATTGTACCCCATAACGCCAAAAAACGCCCCCGAAACGTGTTCGGGAGCGTCTCATAGGTTTATACCAACAGCCGTTGCACGGCGGCGTTCACTTGCTTGCCGTCGGCGCGGCCTTTGACTTTCGGCATTAATGCGCTCATCACTTTACCCATGTCGGCCTTGGAGGAGGCACCGACTTCCTGAATCGTCGCTTGGACGATTCCAGCCAGCTCTTCGTCGGTTAACGGTTGAGGCATATAACGCTGGATAACTTCGAGTTCCGCCTTCGCTTGATCCACGAGGTCGTCGCGACCCGCTTTCTCGAATTCCTGGAGGGCGTCTCGGCGCTGCTTGACCTCCCGCGTAAGGATGTCCATGACTTCCTCGTCGGTAAGCGTCTTGCGAGCGTCGATCTCTGCATTCTTGACCGCCGAACGAATCATGCGCACGACGGTGAGCGCGAACTTATCACCGCTCTTCATCAATGCTTTCATATCCTCGTTCAGACGTTCGCTTAAATTCATGCTTCGGACAGCCTCCTAGAATTTCCGCTTACGGGCAGCTTCGGACTTCTTCTTGCGCTTCACGCTTGGCTTCTCGTAATGTCTGCGTTTCTTTACTTCAGCCAATACGCCGTCTTTGGAGATGGATCTCTTGAATCGGCGAAGAGCAGCGTCGATTGTCTCGTTTTTGCGAACTTTCGTTTCGGACACGTGTTTTCCCTCCCTCCGACCATGCACTCCAAGAAACACGGTATATCAAACAATATTATATGTGATGCGGAAAGGGGGTGTCAACTTTATTATTGCAAAACCGGTCCAAGCTTCTCCCCGCCGAGCAAATGCACGTGTAAATGGTACACGACCTGCCCGCCTTCTTCGTTGCAATTGTTGACCAAGCGGTACCCTCTTTCCTTGATTCCAAGCGTCTCCGCTACCTGCTGCGCGGCCAACGCGAGATCGCCGAGCACCGGCGCGTCCGCCGCCGTAACGTCGTTCATCGTAGGGATATGCTTCTTAGGGATCAGAAGCACATGCACCGGCGCGGCCGGCTGAATGTCGTGGAAGGCGAGCACCGTATCCGTCTCGAGCACTTTCTTCGAGGGGATGCTTCCTTCGACGATCTTGCAGAAAATGCAGTCCGACAACGTAAATCCTCCGTTCGTTCGTTAGGGTATTCCATATTTTACATCATGACGGGACGGCGCGTCCAATCCAGGCGTTTGATTTTCCGTCATCCGGAGCAATCTAACGCGTAAGAAACGAAGGAGTTGTAAAAATGGAGGAATATCTTCTCATCGCCGTAGAGCTCGTTATCGGGTTCATGGCGCTGTTTCTTTATACGAAACTTCTAGGCAAAGCCCACTTCTCGAAGCTCACGCCGTTCGATTTCATCTCCGCCTTAACGCTCGGGGAACTGCTGGGCAACGCGATCTACGACGAGCATGTCCATATCGGCCATGTGTTGTTCGCGACAACGTTGTGGGGCGCGCTTATCTACTCGATCGTATGGATGACGCAAAAGTGGACACGCGTCCGCAAGCCGCTCGAGGGCGAACCGACGATCATCATTCGCCGCGGGAAGCTGCAGTACGACGCTATGAAGCGCTGCAAGCTCGATTTGAACGAGCTGCAGACGATGCTGCGGCAGAAGCAATACTTCTCGATGGACTGGGTCGAATACGCGATTCTCGAGACGAACGGCGCGCTCAGCGTCATGCCGAAGGCGAAATACGATACGCCCGAGCATTACGAACTCGCCTTGCCGAATCGCTCGAAAGCGCTGCCCGTATCGCTGGTCCTCGACGGCGAGCTCATCCGCGACAACCTGGAGGAAGCCGGCGTGGACGAGGCTTGGCTGCGATCGAAGCTTGCGGAGCAAGGAATATCCAAGTATGAAGACGTCTTCTTCGCGGAGTGGAACGGCACGGAAGATTTATACGTCTCGCTATACGACGAACGAGGACCGGCCTGACGGCGCGGTCCTCGTTCGTATCCCGAAAATTAGAAATAAGGCAGGAGCGAAATCGCGGCGAGCGCCGCCAGCGGCAGCGCCAGTCTGCGGAAGCGGCCGCCGTAGCCGTAGCCCGGATAGCCGTACCCGTAGCCTGGGTAGTACCCAGGGTACCCGTACCCCGGGTACGCGCCGTAGCCGTAGTAGCCCGGCAGCGCGCGCACCTGCGGCGGCATGAGCTCTTGCGCGCCGACCGGCACCGCCAAATAGACGTAGTCGTCGTCCATGCTTTCGACGATGCCGTCGTATTGCATGCCGTCCGTCGTATGGATGAGTACGTATTTGTGCATATGTTGCTTACAAATTTCGATGACTTCGTGCTTATGCATATCGGAAAGCACCTCCCTATGCCGCTATCCTATTCGGGCGGAGGGAGATGGGCGCATGTACCGGGACGGCGAACGCGAATTATTTTTTCCGAAGTCGACTTCCGTCGAGAATATTAAAATCGGAACGTCTCGTCCGTGATCGGGGCCACCTTCGCAATCGCGTACGTCGCCCCCTTCTGGGAGAAGAAATCGTACGTCGAGCCTTCGTTCCGGATGCCGTTCATCACGATCGGATTGACTTCCTCTTCCGGGAACATGACTTCGAAGCCGATATTCATCAGCGCTTTGTTCGCATTGTACCGTACATAGCTTTTCACTTCGGGACTTAATCCGGTTTCCGCATACAAATCGTTCGTATAACTCATCTCGTTATGATACAGCTCGAGCAGGAATTCGTAGCCCCATACCGTCAACCGCTCTTTCTGCTCCGGCGGGAACGATTTGAATTTTTGCTGGGCGAAGTAACCGATCGCAACCCCATGGATCGACTCGTCCCGCAGAATGAGCGAAATCACCTCGGCGCTGTTCCGCAGCATGCCCTGTCCGCCCAAGTAAAGCGGGAAGAAAAACCCGGAATAAAACAAGAACGACTCGAGCATGACCGACGCGAACATCGCTTTCCACAATGAAACCTCGTCGCCTTCTTCGATCGATTGGTACACGTCGCTGATTTTCTTCGCTTTGGTTTGCAAATATTCATTGCGCGCGACCCAATCGAAGATGCCGTCGATCTCGCCGTTCGTGCACAAGGTCGTGAAAATATACGAGTACGACTTCGCATGAATCGCCTCGAAGGAGGCGAATACGGTATATAAGGCCTTCTCTTGCAAATTGGACTCGTAACGGGCGATTTCGTTCATGCCGATATTCGTTTGAATCGTGTCGAGCAGCGTCAATCCGCCGAGCACCTTCTTGTACGTATCCTGATGCGCGAAATCCTGCCACTGCTTGATGTCTTTGCTCACCGCGATTTCTTCGGGAAACCAGATTTGCTTCCATTGCTGGTCCCAGAACACCTTGGTCAAGTCATGCCGACTCCGATTCCAGTTGACCGCTTCGAATGCCTTTATATCGAGCATGAAACACACTCCTCAATCGTCTGCAGGCGCTGGCGAACATAATACACTGTCTTGATTCCCTTCATCCATGCATAGATGTATAACCGAGCCAGCTGCTCGGTCGTCCATTGATCCGTGACGTACAGCGTCATCGAAATCCCTTGGTCGATATGCTGCTGCGCCGCGGCGTACAGGTCGATCATGCGGAATTGATCGATTTCGTAAGCTTCCTTGTACAAGGAAATCGTATCGTCGTTCAGGAACGGCATCGGGTAAATCGTCCGGCTGTCCGCGTAATCGCGAATTTCCACCTTCTCCGTGCAAGGCGCGATCGAGGCCGTGCTGTTGCGGATATAGGAGCCAAG
>JAPSKX010000007.1 GCA_031181325.1 Paenibacillus sp. | reverse complement strand
ATGCTGTGTGTACCTCCACAATAAAGTCTACCGTTGTTACTATATCCAACATTCCGGCATTTCATCCGCGCCGGGCAAATATTTTGCTCGGCGTGGCAGGGACCTCCGGGCGCTCTTCCGAATATGGTGCCGTAACGACTTACGACGGAGGGAGGAATTCGATGGACCCGATTCGCATTCCGCCCTTGATCGCCGGACCGATCGTACGCCGCGCCGAGCGCGGACGCATCGTCCTCTGGATCGCGACGCAGCCGCTCGACGGACGGCGGAGCCTTGGAACAGACCTTCGAACCGATCGCTTGGGAAGGATAATGGAACGCGTGCGGGAGGGCATACTACCGGTGGCGGGTATGTCCCGCCGGAGGAGGTGCTGGGCCTTGAACATTATGGACGGCATGGACGCCGCCCGGTTTACGTCGGGCAATCCCGCCGAGGCGCCCGATCGGGCTTCCGACGCCGGGGAGCGGAACGCTTCGCGGAAGAAGAAGCCGCCTTCGACGCCCGACATGCCCCAAGTGCTGCGAAACTTAAACAACAAGTAACGTCGAACGGCGCGCTCCCCGACGACCGGCGCCGCAGCGGAACGCTTGGTCGCCGGGGCGCCCGATTCCGAAGGAGGACGAGGACCCTTGATTTCATTCCGATACCACAATCCGACGCAGCTGTATTTCGGTCGCGGCATGCTGGAGAAGCTCCGGGAGCTCGCGCCGGCGTACGGCCGCAACGTACTGCTCGTCTACGGCGGCGGCAGCATCAAGAAGAACGGGCTGTACGACCTCGTCCTGCAAGAGCTGTCGGCCGCCGGCGCGTCCGTGCACGAGCTTTCGGGCGTCGAGCCGAACCCGCGGCTGTCGACCGTACATAGAGGCGTAGAAATCTGCAAGAAGGAACGAATCGACTTCCTTCTGGCCGTCGGCGGCGGCAGCGTCATCGACTGCGTGAAGGCGATCGCGGTCGGCGCCAAACTCGACTTCGACGTCTGGGACGTCATTACCCGCAGGGCGTCCGCGCCGGCCGCGCTTCCGTTCGGCACCGTCCTGACGCTCGCCGCGACCGGCTCCGAGATGAACTCCGGCTCCGTCATCACGAACTGGGAGACGAAGGAGAAGGTCGGCTGGGGCAGCCCGCACGCCTTCCCCGCTTTTTCGATTCTCGATCCGACGTTCACCTTCTCCGTCCCGCGGGATCAGACGGTCTACGGCATGGTCGACATCATATCGCACGTGTTCGAGCAGTATATCAGCCATACGACGAACGCTCCCGTTCAGGAAGGCTTCGCGGAGACGATTCTCCGCACGGTTATCGAGACGGCGCCGAAGCTGCTAGAGAATTTAGAATCGTATGAATATCGCGAGACGATTCTCTACAGCGGCACGATGGCGCTGAACGGCACGCTCGCGATGGGCGTGCAGGGCGACTGGGCGACGCACAATATCGAGCACGCGGTGAGCGCGGTGTACGACATTCCGCACGGCGGCGGCCTCGCGATACTGTTCCCCAACTGGATGGAGCATGTGCTGGACGAGAACGTCGGTCGCTTCCGAAGATTGGCCGTTCAGGTGTTCGGCGTCGACCCGGCGGGACGCAGCGACCGCGAGACGGCCCTAGCGGGCATTCGCGCGCTGCGCGCGTTCTGGACGTCGATCGGCGCGCCGAGCCGCCTCGCGGATTACGGGATCGGCGACGATCGATTGGAGGTCATGGCCGACAAGGCGATGGCGAACGGGCCGTTCGGCCAATTCAAGAAGCTGCAGCGCGAGGATGTGCTGGCGATTTATCGCAAGTCGTTGTAGGGATGCGGCGGAATAGAGCGCGTTCGAACGTATGCGTCATGCGTGCGTCGGAGGGCGCGGGCCATACGCTCCGCTTGCTCCTCGTAGTTATGTTGTTTGATTAAATTCTTATACGTTACAACACAACTCCGAAAAGTCGCCACTCCGGTATGCCCCGCGCCCTGCCAGCTGTGTCGGCATGAACCCCGCAAGCGCAACCCACCCTCGGCTGAGGGGAAGGAGATCAAAGAGAAGAAGCGCCGGAACCCCGACGCCCTCCATCGCGACGAAAGACCCGACCAGGCAGCCCCCGGTCGGGTCTTCAACGTTGCTATATACATGTACGGCAACGCGTTACGCCGGGGATAAGCCCGACAGCGTCGCCGCCGACTCCCTCAGCCCTTCCGACGGCAGCGGGAACGACGCCCGCTCCCGTTCGCACAGCCGCGTCCAAGCGTCGATGCAGGCCGGGTCGAAGTGGCTGCCCCGCTGCTCCGTAAGAATCGCCATCGCCGCATCGTGGGCCATCGCCTTGCGGTACGCCCGATGCGACGTCAGCGCGTCATACACGTCGGCGACCGCCACGATGCGCGCGAGCAGCGGGATGCGATCTCCCGCCAGGCGGTCCGGGTATCCGCGGCCGTCCCACCGTTCGTGATGCGATCGGATCACCTCGAGCTCGTCCCTCATGAAGCCGAGCTCCCGACACATCTCGTAACCCTTGACGGGGTGGAGCTCGATAATCGCGCGCTCCTCGTCCGTCAGCTTGCCGGGCTTGTTCAGCACGGCGTCCGGCACCTCGATCTTGCCGACGTCGTGAATGATCGTGCCCTGCGCGAGCGCGCGCTGCTGATCCGGACGGAGCCCCATCTCCTCCGCGAGCTTCAGCGCATACAGCGTCACTCGCAAATTATGACCCGCCGTATAAGGGTCCTTCTTTTCCGTGGCGATCATGAACGCTTTAATGCTGGGCGAGATCGCGGTCGTGACGCGCTCGACCGGGTCAGTCGTGTAGAGCGCCCGAAGCGCATTCGTCAAAGAACCGCTTCCGCCGTACTGCTTCGCGAGCCCGACGAGCATCGAGATCATCGAGAAGAGCAGAAGGAAGTGATACAACCACCAGCTGGCGCGCCACGTCTCTCCTTGGATCATGACCAATTGACTGACGATAAGGAGCGCGGAGCTGTAGACGATCGCCAGCTGCAGCGGAAAGCGGGAGTATAAATACGATCGATAGTAGCGGTACATGACCATCCCGAGCAGCGAAATCGTCGCCGCCGCGACGGTCCAATTGATGGGCTCCGCGGTTAACGGAATGAACGCGACCATCTCCGGCTTCAACATCAGCAGCGTCCCGACCGCGACCAGACCGACCGCCCAGGACGGCAGCAGCGCCGCGCGGCGATTAGAGAAGTACTGAACCCACGGATGGTCCGCGCGCAGCGACGACATCCACAGCCAAGCCGTAGCGAACACCAAGCTGAGCGGACTGCTGATGCTCGGCAGCTGCGAAGGATGGATCAGGAAGTGCGGCGTCGATAAGCCGTGCACGGAGAAGATGATCGCAAGCGACAAGAACGAGAGCGATAGGAACGTAATCTTTGTGTTTCGGAGCCGGTTGCCGGCGACCCCGACCGCGAAGGCAATGACCGAAGCCAGCAGCGAGACGAGGCTGACGACGTAGAAATGGCCCTCCGGCAAACTGAACGACATGTCGAACGGCGATCCTTGCAGGTAGAGGAATGCCCCGTACGATGCCGCCATCGTAACGATCGGGCCGATGAAACTGCGGTACCTCATGAATACCTACTCCGTTTCGTGTCGGGCATAAATTCTATGTACTGCCTACCCCTATAATAATAAGACACGAGGCGGGAATTGAAATCAGTTATCGTTTCGTTCCGTTCGTCTCGCGCGATACCACCGCTTGAGGAAGACGAAAAACAAGAGCGTGACGCATTGGGCCAGCAAATAGACCACGAACGAATAACCCGGGTTCCACTCTTTATAGATAAACACTTGAAACCGGACGCACAACAGCTCGAACCCGACGGCCGCGCCGGAGCAAAACAGGACGTAGACGGGAACGGACAAGCCTCGGACGCGGAACCGATGAAAGGCGTACACGAATAAATAGCCGGCTGCCGGGTACAGCAGCCAAGTCGCGAAGTCGGTGACGTCGAACACCGGAACTTCGTTGGTATCGTAATAATCCAGCGGATCGACGCCCAACGTATGGTCGGCGCCCTTGGCAAGGCTGAGCGTGAACAGGCCGATCAAGAAGACGAACGATTTCGGAAACGGACGCGGCAGACGAAATACGATCGGATAGACGATCAAGAGGCAAGCGAGAATAAACCACTCGTTCCCGTCGAAGTCTTGTAACCAGACGATCACCGGACGACCCCCTCCCGCCGAAGCAAGGCCGCAAATCGCCCCGTGAGCAATAGCGCCGCGGCATAGACGAACGCCGCCTCCGCGAGCGACAGCCATCCCAGCCAGCCGCGGGTCGGCTTCCATGCCCCCAACGCCACCATACTGAAATCGGCGGCCATCAGGGCGGCTACGGCGATCGGAGCGGCGAGCAGCCGACGAAGCGGCCGACGGCCGGAGTAGGATGCGTCGACCGCCCCTACGACGATCAATGGAGTTAAGAGATATAGATTCAGCATACGTAAATAAAGCATCTGCAGCTCGCTAGGCACTTCGACCAGCTTCAGGTTGAGCATCGCGACGTTAAACAGGGCGTCCTTAATGAATACCGCAATCATCCAGCAGCATGCTATCGCCGGCGCGGGAAGCCGCTTCGCCCTCGCGACGAACGCCAAGCACGCAATAATCGTGAACGAGATCAGCGCGACGATCGACACGTCGTCCCCGCCCTTCGCAAGAAATTCTAGAACATTTTCTATAAGAAATATGCCCAGAATCCGGAACGTTAAACGATCCCGTCCCCCGCCTTCCCTTCGCCGCTCCTTTCGACTACTTCGCCGCCAACATCGTCTTGTACATCTTTATCGCCTGAAAATGCATCCCTTCATGATACAACGTGAAGTTGAGGAACGCCTCCGTCGACGTCATCGTCATGCCCGTAGACGTCGTATACGGCGCCGGCGCGCCCTCGTGCAGCCGCCCGATCCACGCTTCGGCGATGCGGTCCGATTGACGCCGCAGCCGCTCCGTCAGCTCCGCCAAGGTCGCGGGCGATTCGGTCCAAGACGTCGGCGACGACCCGGGACCGAAGCTCGCGAGGAACGAGGGCGGAATATCGTCCTCCTTCCCTTGCAGCGAGAACGCGAACCGCTCCGCCACCAGGTAGATGTGACCGGCCTGCCAAAGAATAGAGTTGCGAAAACCGGGCGGAATCGCGGCAGCCGACTCTTCCGTAACGTCCTGCAGCGCCTTGACCGTCTGCCCCCGCACGAACGCCAATTGATCGAATACGTATTGCGTCAAGTTCTTCTCCCCCTCGGATAGGATAAATATGGAACCCAGTATACCACACCCATATTCCGACCGTTACGATTGCTTCGCAATATGCGTTATAATGATCATAAATGAGATATCCCGTACGACGGGAAGAAGGAGGCGGCGTTCGATGGCCGACGTTCCCGAACCACTAACGAAAATATGCGCGTATTGCCTTGCGTCGAAGCCCGTCGCCGACTTCCAGCGCCGCACGGGCCGCCGGGCCGGCAAGCATGCCCGCCGCGGACCTTGCCGCGCCTGCCGCGTCGAGCGGAAAACGCTGTTCGCGCCGGCCGCGCAGCCGAAGCCGGCGCCTGCGGCTCCCGCGGCGCGGCCCGATCCCACCCCGGCGCCCGCGCCGGATCGGCCGGATAAGCCCGCATGGCGGCGGCCGCCGCTGCCCGCGCCTCCGCCGCGGCCGGAGGGACCCGACGTCTCCGTGCTTCGCGTCAATCGCCAAGGGCTCGTCGGCATGCGCGGCAAGACGGACAAGGGGCGGCGATGGTATCAGGAGACCGATCTCGAGACGGCGGTCACGCTCGTGAAGGAGCGCGCCGCCGTCGTCGTCAATCGCCATACGATCCGACGCATCTACAGTAACAAGGCATTCCGACGTTATATTCTCGACCGGGACCGGCACACCTGCTACTTCTGCGGGGAGCCCGGCGACACGATCGATCACCTGCTGCCGCGCGCCAAGGGCGGACATACGACGCCGGTCAATTGCGTATGCGCATGCAGCTTATGCAACCAGAGCAAGGCCGATACGGACTTGCACGTCTTCATCGACCGCGGACGCGGCGAATAGGTCGTTGCTTTCATACCGTCGGGCGCGCCGTCGTATCGGCGCCGCTCGGCGGTTTTGCTTGCTCGAGCCTCACGAACAGCGAGACGATGACCGCAACGGCGATCAAACCGAGCGGGACGAGACTGATAAGCGTGCGAAACGTCGCCTCCGGGTTCGGACCCGGGTTATCCCCGCTCTCGTAGCCGAAGAGCAGGCCTACGATCAGGAACGCGAGCGCGGAGATGAGCCCGCTCGAACGCGTGATGAAGCCGCTGACGGCCGTATACACGCCTTCCCGGCGGCGCCCCGTCCGCTCGAAGTCGCGATCGATGATGATGCCGGAGACGATCGGCGGTGTCACGAAGAAACCTGCGAGCCCGAAGCCGACGAGGATGCCGGCCGCGATTCCGGTCGCGAGCGAGCTGCCGAAGTACAGCGGGACGACGGAGAGGCCGTACGCGATCAAGGAGAGCCGCCAGCCCTTCACGGGGTCCATGCGGCGCACGAGCCAATACCATACTCCGACGAGCGGGATGACGGAAACGAACATGGCGGCGAGCAGGATCGTGACCTGCGCCTCCGGAATGTTCAGAACGTATTTCGCGTAGAAGGGGATCATGGAGCTCAGCAAGCCGTTCACCGTCTGCGCGAACGAGTTCGCGATGTTGAACGTCCAGAACGGGCCGTTCTTCAGCGTCTCCCGGAACGCCGCCTTGAACGGCAGCGGCGGCGTCCGCCGCGCCTCCTCGTCCTCGCGGACGGTACGAACGAACAGCAGCATCAAGACGCCGAAGACGAGCGCGAAGGCGATCGACATGCCGTTGAAGCCGATCGCGGCGAACAGCAGCGGCGTCGCGGCCGTCCCGATCAGCAGCGCGACGATCTGGAAGCCGTTCTGCACCGCGGACGCCTTCGCGCGTTCCGCGTTGCCGCGGAACAGCTCGGGGAAGAGCGCCCCGTAATTGACCCAGAGCACCGTCGCCACCGCTTCATAGAAGATTAACGCGATCAGGAACCATGTAAACAGTCCGTACCCCGCCAGCCCCTCCGGCACGCTGAACACGAGCACGAACGACAGCATGAAGAGCGGAATCGCGCCGACGATCCAAGGCCGCCTGCGACCGTACTTCGTGTCCGTCCGGTCCGACCAATAGCCGAACAGCGGCTGGTTTACCGCATCCCAGACGAGGAAGATCGTACGGGCGAGCGTCGCGAGACCTAAGGCCAGCCCCAACTTTTCCACATAATAATAGCTGTAGAACGAGGAGAACGCCTGACTCGGAATCATCATCGCCAACATGCCCAGCGCGTACATCGCCGGGGAATTGTTCCTCTTGCCGTTCGTGTCCATCCGCTTCGCCCCCATCGCATGACATTTATTTCCTATGGATATTCGATGAGCGGATCGAATCTTCCTGCGCACAGGCTTGCTGCGCTTCCAAACCGAACAGGGGCTTTATCCGCCGGATTTCGACAGCCGTACGACGTCGAGCACCTCGAGCTTCTGCTTCGTCTTCTCGTGAACGAGCCACCGGTCCCGGACGCGGTCCACGAACAGCACGCCGTCGAGATGATCGATCTCGTGCTGCATGCATCTCGCAAGGTCCCCGTCCGCCTCCATCGTCCGGAGAACGCCCTTGCGGTCCAAGCTTTCGACGCGCACATAGCTGGCCCGCTCCACTTGACCATAGAACCCTGGAAAAGAAAGGCAAGCCTCGAAGCCCGTCTCCGCTCCCCTGCGCTCGACGATGCGCGGGTTGATGAGCTCCAGCAACCCCTCTCCCATGTCGATGACGGCGAGACGGCGCAGAATGCCGATCTGCGGTCCGGCGAGTCCGGCCCGGCCTTCGTCCGCGTACAGCGTGTCGGCCAAGTCGTCCAGCGTCTTCAGGATTCTCGGCGTCAGCGCCTCGACCGGCTTCGCCTTGGCGCGAAGCGCCGGATCGCCGAACGGCAAAATCGCACGAACGGTCATGGGGTCGTTACGCCCCCTTCACGCGCCGGGGCGGCGTCGGCGTATGCGCCCACAGCTCGCTCGGCGTGCACTCCAATGCTGTGCAGAGGGCGTCCAACGTGTCTGCCTTCATCTGCTTCGGCTGCCCTCCGAGCAGCGCGCTGATGGAAGGCGCGGATAACCGGTATCCGGCCTTCTCCTCCAGCAGGCGCGCCAGCTCCGCCCCCGACCGTATGCCTCGCGCGGCCATCACTTGCCGCAGCATCCATTCCAACATATTCGTTCCTCCTTTGCTCTTTAGAAAAAAATTAGGCATCACCTAATTTTTATTTAGGTAATGCCTAATATATCACTCCGAAATCTCGATGTCGATGCCGAACCGGTACACATACATTTTCGTTGCGTAGACGTCCTTGCATATGACGACGCGCTCCGGCCGCAGTCCCGGCATCGCGAAGCATACGCTGACGACGCGCGCGCCCGGCTTCAACGTACGCCGAAATACGGCTTCGAGCCGCCGCATCGCCTCCGGGTACAAATAACAGACGACGAGATCGACCTCGCCGTAGGGGAACTCATATACGTCTCCGCGCCGGAACGCCACCCGCTCGCGGACGCCGGAAATGGCGCCGAGCAGCTTCGAGACGAGCCACGGCACCGGGGAGTTCTCAATCCCGACGACGGTCCAGCCCGGGTTCCGCCGCGCGAGCGCGAGCGCGAGCGTGCCCCACCCGGCGCCCGCCTCCGCGAGACGGCCGGCGCCGCCGAGGCGCGCGACTTCCTCGGCCGCGGCCCGTCGCAGCGGGGCCGCGGCGGGCATCGGCGAGATGCCGTTCCGCCAGCTGGCGTAGACGATGGAGAGCAGCGCGGCGAAGACGAGGGCGGCGATCGCGCAGCTCAACATCGGATCCTTGTCAAAACCGGAACCGCTCGTGCCCGCGATCGTCGACATGCTCGATGCCCTCGAGCGCGAGCAGCCGCTTCTTCATCGTTAGGCCTCCGCGGTAGCCGGTGAGCGTGCCGTTCGCGCCGACGACCCGATGGCACGGCAGCAGCACCGGCAACGGATTGCGCCCGTTCGCGGCGCCGACCGCGCGGGTCGCCTTCGAGCGGCCGAGCTCCTCCGCCAGCCGTCCGTACGTCCACACCTCGCCGTACGGAATGCGCGAGAGCGCCGACCACACCTCCCGCTGGAAGGGCGTCCCCAGCAGCTCCATCGGGATGTCCTCGAAGCCGACGCGCTCGCCGCCGAAGTAGCGCATCAGCCGGTCCGTCGCGCCGAACGTCTCGAACGGCACGCGGTCCGCTCGCCATCGCGAGCCCGGCCGATGCTTCTCCAGCCACGCGCGCGCTTCCGGAAGCTGCTCCTCGTTGTATAACAGTCCGCAGATGCCGCGCTCCGTCGCGAGCAGCGTCCACGTCGCCTC
The DNA here is from genome assembly GCA_031181325.1 of Paenibacillus sp. Taxonomy (GTDB): domain Bacteria; phylum Bacillota; class Bacilli; order Paenibacillales; family YIM-B00363; genus Paenibacillus_AE. The sequence continues at coordinate 47,383 of JAPSKX010000007.1, read as the reverse complement.
GGCATCCGGAAGCGTATAGTGGTAGATCGTCGTTGTCGTCAATGTCCCTCGCTCCTTCGTTCGTTCCGATACGCCGTCGGCGTCATGCCCGCGCCGCGCGCGAACCAGACGGCGAAGTGCGACGCCGTCCGGAACCCGGTGGACGCCGCAATGTCGGCGATGGGCTCGTCGGATCGCGCCAGCCGCCGCTCCGCCTCCGCCCGGCGCAGCCGCTCCAGCGTCTCCGCGGGCGAGACGCCCCGCACGCGCTTATACGTGCGCTGCAGATGATACGGGCTGACCGCGAGCTCGCTCGCGAGGCGCTCCAGCGTCACCTTGTCCGCGTAGCGCCCGGCAAGAATCGCGTCCGCCTGCGCCGCCATCGCCGCGTCCGGCGCCAGCCGGCCGTTCGCCTCGGGCCGGCATCGCTTGCACGGCCGGAAGCCCGCGGCGAGCGCTTCCTCCAAGGACGGGTAGAACGTTACGTTTTCCGGCTTCGGCGTCTTCGCCCGGCACGACGGCCGACAGACGATCTTCGTCGTCCGCACGCCCGTATAGTACACCCCGTCGTACGTCGACTCGCGGCGCGCGACCGTGGCGTAGATGCGTTCGAACAGCTCCCGCTCCATCGTTCATCACCTCATACCTGCAGTATAAGCCAGTCGCCCGCCCGGTCATAGCCCCGCCGCATAGGAGCGCAAGATTACGAAAGCCGCCGGAATGCGAAAGAAGAGGAGCCCGCAGGCCCCTCTTCCCTCCTTAGTGCATCGAATGCATCGGCGCCGCATGGTTCACGATGACGCGGCGGATGAAGAACGCCGTCGCGAGGCCGATCAGCGTCACGATCATCGCGAACAAGAACACGTGCTGCGAGCCGAACGTCATCGCGTTCGCCTGCTCGAGGGGCGCGGTGGGCGCGGACGAGGCGCCGAGATAACGCTCCATCCCGCTCGTGAGGATGGAGATCGCCACCGCGGTGCCGATCGCGCCGGCGACCTGCTGCAGCGTGTTCATGACCGCCGTGCCGTGCGGGTACAGCTCCGGCGGCAGCTGGTTGAGGCCGTTCGTCTGCGCCGGCATCCATACCATGGAGATGCCGACCATGAGGCCGATATGCAGCGCCACGATGAACGCGATCGAGCTCGCCACCGTAATGCCGGAGAAGAACCACAGCGACGCCGCGACGATCGCGAGGCCCGGAATGACGAGCCACTTCGGTCCGTACCTGTCGAACAGCTTGCCCATATGCGGCGACAGGAAGCCGTTCAGCGCGCTGCCCGGCAGCAGCATGAGCCCTGCGGCGAACGCCGACAACCCCATGCCGTTCTGGAGGTACATCGGCAGGATAATCATGCTCGACAGGATGATCATCATGCAGGACAGCACCATCAGAAGGCCGATGACGAACATCGGGTACTTGAAGACGCGCAGGTTCATCATCGGCTCGCGCATCAGAATTTGCCGCAGCGCGAACAGGGCGAGCGCGATCAAGCCGACGACGATCGAGGCGATGACGATCGGATGGGTCCACCCTTCCTCGCCCTCGCCCGCCTTGCTGAAGCCGAACACGACGCCGCCGAAGCCGATCGTGGACAAGGCGACGGACAGCGGATCGATGCGGGGCTTTGTCACTTCGGTGACATTTTCCAAGTACTTGAGCCCTACCAACAACCCGATAACCAGTACCGGCAGCGACAACCAGAAAATATAATGCCATGTCAAGTATTCGATCATAAGGCCCGCGACGGTCGGTCCGGTCGCCGGCGCGAACATAATGACGAGGCCGACGAAACCCATGGCTGCTCCGCGCTTCTCAGGAGGATAGACGACAAGAATCGTATTGAACATCAGCGGAATCAAGAGGCCCATGCCGGCCGCCTGCAGCACGCGAGCGAGCATCAGCATCTCGAAGTTGAAGGCGAGCGCCGCGATCAACGTGCCGACAATGGAGCTGGCAAGCGAGGTGACGAACAGTTGCCTCGTCGTGAACCATTGCAGCAAGAGGCCCGTCATCGGCATCAAGATGCCGAGCGTCAGCAGAAATCCGGTCGTCAGCCACTGCGCGGTCGCGGCCGAAATGTCGAACACGTCCATCAAGTTGCTGATCGCGATGTTGAGCGCCGTCTCGCTGAACATGCCGACGAAGCCGCAGATGAGCAGCGACGCCATGATGGCCTTCGTATTGTATTGCTTCATCAATCAATCCCACTTCCTATCCCTGTGAACTCTTTGTTTGCGAGCTCTCTCTATGCCGGCCCGCTATCTGTTACAATAATGTTAACAGTTAAGCAAGTCAATACCTCCGCATCATAAAATTTATGTTAATCGATTCTTCCCTCGTCCCATACGCGATCCAGAATGCGCGCCGCCGTCTCCTCCGGCGTCCAATCGCTGGAATCGAGCCACAACCCGAGCTTCGGCGTCTCCGCTCGCAGCACGCGATCGAGCTGGGCCGGCGTCCATATGCCGTAACCCTTCTTCCCCCGTCCGGCCTCCCGCGACTCTACGGCCGCGACGGTCGGGCACAATACGGCTACGTACAGCGGCCGTCGCTTCACGTAGGACAGGAACTCCGTCAGCATCGGCCCGACGACGACGTCCTGCACGACGACGCGGAACCCCGCCTCGGCATACGCATCCGCCGCCTGCGCGGTCAGCCGGTATCGCAGCCGGAGCTGCTCGAGTCCGTCCGCGTCGGCATCCGGCTTCACCTCGACCCGGTCGTTCACGATCATCTTGCGGAAGACGTCGCCCCGCAGATGCACGGATCGGTCGAACCGCTCCGCTACCAGCTGCGCGACGGTCGACTTGCCGCTGGCCATAATGCCGGTAATCAGTAGGATTTCGGATTGCCCGCTGTTGCTCATGTTCGCGTCCTCCTTAATATGGATATTCCGAATGATAACGAACTTGCGCGGATAGGGCAAGGTGGAGCGTTGAACCGGGCCGGGCCGGGGCGGGCGTCGCCGCCCTGACCCGCTTCGGGTCGCCTGCGCGCTCGCGCCTCGCTCTCCTGACCCGTCCCGGGCCGCGCTCCGCCGCGCGTAACCCGGAGCAGCGGAACATAGAAAAAGACGCCGGACTCCGACGTCTCCCTCGAACCACTATTCGCGTCGATATACTACATTGCCTCCGACCATCGTCCAGAGCACCTCGAACCGCTCGTTCAGCAGCACGAGGTCCGCGTCCGCGCCCGCCTCGAGCCGCCCCTTGGTCGGGAGGCCGAGCAAGTCCGCCGGCGTCCGCGTCGCCATCGTGACGGCGTCCGCCAGCGAGATGCCTGCGTTCACCGTCTTCGCGAGCGCCTCGTTCATCGTCACCGTGCTCGACGCAAGCGTGCCGTCGGCTAGCGTCGCGACGCCGGACTCGACCTTCACCTCGTGCCCGCCGAACGCGTACGTGCCGTCGCCCATGCCCATCGCCTGCAGCGCGTCCGTGATCAGCACCATCTTGTCCGGCCCCTTCTCGCGGTACAACAGCCGCACCATCGCCGGGTGCAGATGGACGTCGTCCACGATCGCTTGCACGCTGACGTGCGCCGCCTCGAACGCGGCCAAGATGAGCCCCGGATCGCGATGGTGGATCGGCCGCATGCCGTTGCAGCAATGCGTCACGTGGCTCGCGCCGCCGCGGAACGCCTCGACGGCTTCCTCGTACGTGGCGTCCGTGTGGGCCAGCGCCGGAATGACCCCTCGATCGCGCAGATACGCGATCATCTCCATGCCGCCCGGCAGCTCCGGCGCCAACGTCACCATGCGAATGAGCGAATCGGCCGCATCCAAGATGACGCCCATCTCGTTCCGGTCCGGATGGCGAAGATACTTTTCGTTCTGCATGCCCTTGCGCTTCGCGTTCAAATACGGTCCCTCGATATGCATGCCCACGATGCGGGCTCCGGGCTCCTTCCCCGCCACCCGCTTCACGTTCTCGATCATCGCCAGCAGATCCTCCAACGTGGAAGATACGGACGTAGCGAGGAACGACGTGCAGCCGGTGCGCGCGCAAGCCTCCGACACGACCTCCACGCTCTTCGTCGTTCCGTCCATCATGTCGTAGCCCTCCGCGCCGTGAATATGCACGTCGATCATGCCCGGAATGAGCAGGCGCCCGTTGCCGTCGACGATGTCGTCGACGTCCGTCCAGGCGGCGTCGGCTTCCGCGTGCACGGAGACGATGCGGCCGTCCCGCACTAATACGCTGCCCGAAGCGGTCTCGCCTTCGACGAGCATACGGATGTTTCGAATCACCGTTGCAGCCATACGTTTCGTCCACCTTTAGTCTTTTTGATTCAGTATACTTTAAGAACACATGATTTCGGAATCAAACACAATCCCCCAAAAATTATATCATTTTTTATTTCGTGAGAATTATTTACTAGACGCGGAGGTTGTAACTTGTGTTATAATGTCAAATATTGCCTTGGAAAATAGTTATTTAGGGGGAGCTTACTTGAAAAAAGCTTTTAAATTTGGGTGTTTCGGCCTAATTGGACTCTTTGTATTGTTTGTCATCATCGGGATATTCGCCTCCAACGGGGATTCTCCCGCCACGACCGCTCCATCAACCCCGGCGTCGAATGTGACTGCAGAGCCTCAAACGAATGAGACACAGGCGGAAGAGCCCGAGGAGACAAAGCTGGCCGGAATCGGCGAAGAGTTACAAGTCGGCGACGTAGTGTTTAAAGTCAACGAAATTTCTACCACAAAAGAAATTAAAGACGGGGACTTCTTCTCCTTCAAACCGAATTCCGACGGTAGCGTTTTTTTAATTGTGAATGTGACGGTGAAAAATGTCGGCAAAGATGCGATAAACACGGACTCATCCTTCTTCTTATTGGAGAAAGGGGAGATCGAATACTCTCCCACTACTCTGATAACAACATCGGATAAGTTTTTTCTGTACGACGGAATCAATCCGGGTCTAGCCAAGACCGGAAATGTCGCTTTTGAAATTCCCGAAGACATGACCGAGTTTGTACTTAACGTTCAAACTGGTTTTTGGGGGACCGAACAAGGAAAAATTCAATTATACTAGTAGGGAAAACAAGGCTGTTCTCGAAACGATCGAGAACAGCCTTGTTTTATTTTCTTCCCGAATTGTGCCCCTGTCTTACCGCCCCCGACGCCGCGGCCGGTTGCTTGCGCGGTGCCGGCTGTCCCTGCGGCTGCGAACCGCGCGCCTGCCCTTGACGCTGCTGACCCTGCCGCTGCTGCTGCGCTTGTTGGCCACGCTGCTGGGACTGCTGGCCGCGCTGTTGCCCGCGTTGCTGCGACTGCCCCCCGCGCGGCGCGCCGCCTTGCGGCCCGCGCTGCGGCTCCGCCTTCGTCGGCGGCGTCGCTCCCGTCATCGGGTACGGATGATCCTTCACGACCGGAATCGTCTTCTTCGTCAGCTTCTCGATATCTTTCAAGTACGGGATTTCCTCCGCCTCGCAGAACGAAATCGCCACGCCGCTGTGACCCGCTCGTCCCGTCCGGCCGATCCGGTGCACGTACGTCTCCGGAATGTTCGGCAGGTTGAAATTGACGACGTGGGACAGCTCTTCGATGTCGATGCCACGCGCCGCGATGTCCGTCGCCACCAGCACGCGCGTCGTGCCGTTCTTGAAGTTGTTCAGCGCCGCCTGCCGCGCGTTCTGCGACTTGTCGCCGTGAATCGCTTGGGCGGCGATGTTCGATCGCGTCAGTCCTTTGGCGACGCGGTCGGCGCCGTGCTTCGTGCGCGTAAATACGAGCGCCGACGCGATGGAACGATCCTGCAGCAAATCCGTCAGGAGCTTCTGTTTATTTTCCTTATCCACGAAATACAGAGACTGCTCGATGCGATCGACCGTCGAGGAGACCGGCGTCACTTCGACGCTCACCGGATCGACGAGCAGCGAATTCGCCAGCTTCGAGATTTCCGGCGGCACCGTCGCCGAGAAGAACAACGTCTGGCGCTTCGCCGGTATCGCCGCAATAATTTTCTTCACGTCGTTGATGAAGCCCATGTCCAGCATGCGGTCGGCTTCGTCGAGCACGAAGATTTGGATGTGGCGCAAGTCGACGACCTTCTGGTTGATCAAGTCGATGAGGCGCCCCGGCGTCGCGATCAGAATGTCCACGCCGCGCTCGAGCGCTTGCTCCTGCGGCTTCTGGGACACCCCGCCGACGATCGAAGCGTGCTTCAGCTCCGTGAAGCGGCCGTACGCCCGCATGCTCTCTTCGATCTGAATCGCGAGCTCCCGCGTCGGGGACAAGACGAGCGCGCGGATGCGCCGCCGCTCTCCCTGCTTCCGAGGCTGGCCATGCAGCAATTGCAGAATCGGCACCGAGAACGCGGCCGTCTTCCCCGTCCCCGTCTGCGCGCAGCCGAAGACATCGCGGCCGGCCAACACGGCCGGGATCGCTTGCTCCTGAATCGGCGTCGGGGAAGCGTAATTTTCCTGGGCGAGCGCCTTCAGAATCGGGGGAACGATGTTCAATTCGTTAAATTTCATCTATAGTCTCCTACTCTTTTTTCTCCATTTGAAATCATAAACTCAACCGTATCACACTTGGATGCAATTGAAAAGGCGAATCCGCTGGAACCCGGCGCGGACGCCCCTCCTCGTCTGGTATAATGGACGAAGTACACAGGGGGTTATGCCTATGACAGCGTCCCGCCGCAACGTCGGCATCTTCGCGCACGTCGATGCCGGAAAGACGACGACGACCGAGCATCTCTTATACGAAAGCGGGCGCATCCGCGCGCTGGGCGACGTCGACCGCGGCACCGCCGCGACCGACTGGCTGGACGTCGAGCGCGAACGCGGCATCTCGGTGCGCGCGGCGACGACCATGTTTCAATGGAATGGCGTCTCGGTGAACGTCGTCGACACGCCGGGGCACGTCGACTTCCTCTCCGAGGTCGAGCGGTCGCTCCGCGTGATGGACGGCGCGGTGCTCGTCGTGTCCGCCGTGGAGGGCGTACAAGCTCAGACGGAGGTCATCTGGCATGCGCTCCGCAAGCTGAACATTCCGACGATTCTCTATATCAATAAATTGGACCGCGTAGGAGCGGACGCGGAACGCGCGCTCGCCGACATTCGCAAGCACTTGTCCCGGCGGGCGGTGCCGGTCGAGAGGACGATCGGCGCGGCCGAGACGTTCGAAGGGGTTCGGGTGAAGTGGACGAGCGGGCCCGACGACCGGGCGGAGCTGATCGAGGCGATCGCCGAGACGGACGAAGCGCTGCTGGAGCGGTACCTCGAAGAGGGACCGCCGACGGCCGAGGAAGCATGCGAATCGTGGCGCGACGCGTTCGTCGAGCGGGCTCGCGGCGGCATGCTGTTCCCGGTGCTGTTCGGCGCCTCGAGCAAGGGAATCGGCATTCGCGAGCTGATGGACTGCATCGTGCAATACCTCCCGGAGCCCGGCGGCGACCGCGTCGGGCCGGCGTCCGGCGTCGTGTTCAAAATCGAACGGGATAAAACCATGGGACGCATGGCTTACGTCAGGCTGTACCGGGGAACGCTCCGCAACCGGGATACAGTGCGCAATCTGACGCTCGGGACGGATGAGAAGGTGACGCAAATTCGCAAGGTCGAGGGGCAGAAGTCGGAGGACGTCGGCGTGCTCGAGGCCGGCGACATCGCGGCCGTCTGCGGACTGCAGCAAGCCCGGATCGGGGACGTGCTGGGCAGCGGCGAAGGCGTGCCGGAAGAAGCGCAGCTGGCGGTGCCGCTCCTCACCGTACAGGCGCATTGGGCGAACGAAGCGGAATATCCGCGCGTCGTCGCCGCTCTGCACGAGCTTGCCGACGAAGACCCGCTCTTGTCGCTGCAATGGCTGCAGGACGAGCGCGAGCTGCACCTGAAGGTGATGGGCCCGATCCAACTCGAAATCTTAACCCGGCTGCTCGAAAGCCGGTTCGGGCTCGCCGTGACGTTCGGGCAGCCGTCCGTCATCTACAAGGAGACGCTGCGCGGCGCCGGCGAGGGCTTCGTCGCGTACACGATGCCGAAGCCGTGCTGGGCGATCCTGCGCTTCGCGATGGAGCCGCTGCCCCGGGGGGCGGGGCTGCAGTACGAAGCCGACGTCCGGGCGGAGGACCTGCTGCCTCAATACCAGAACGAGGTCGCCCGCCGCGTGCCCGAAGCGCTCCAGCAAGGGCTCTACGGCTGGGAAGTCGTCGACGTGCGCATTAAGCTCGTCGAAGGCCAGCACCACGTCTGGCACACGCATCCGCTCGACTTCGTCGTCGCCACGCCGATGGGCATCATGGACGGGCTGCATCGGATCGGCACGAAGCTGCTCGAGCCAATGCTTCGGTTCCGGCTTACCGTGCCGGAGGAATTCGGAGGCAAGGTCATGAACGACCTCGTCCTCATGCGCGCCTCCTTCGAGGCGCCGGAGCCGCACGGAGACCGCATGACGATCCAAGGCCGCGTACCGGTCGCGACGTCGCTCGACTACGCCGTGAAGCTCGGATCGATGACGAAGGGCCGCGCGGCGCTGTCCACGTTCTTCGACGGCTACGACGAATGCCCGCCCGACGTCCGGGCGGAGCGCCCGCGCCGCGGCGTCAACCCGCTCGACACGGCGAAATACATTCTTAGCGCCAGGAAGGCGTTAACGTAAATCCCCTGGCGCCGGATGACGCCTTGCTCCGCCGCCGCGCCGGTTCCTGCGCCCGGTGCCATAGAAGTTGTAACCGCCCGTTCGACTGTGTCACAATCGAGAGTGGAATTGAATTTTCCGAAGGAGGGCAACGCCCAATGAGAACGATCCCGTTAGGAACAAGCGAGCTGCAGGTACCGGTCGTCGCGGTCGGCTGCATGCGGATCACATCGCTCGAGAAGCCGGAGGCGGAACGCTTCGTGCGTACGGCCATGGAAGAAGGCGCGAATTTCTTCGATCATGCGGACATTTACGGCGCCGGCGCATGCGAGGAACGATTCGCCGAAGCGGTCGGCATGAACGCTTCGATCCGCGATTCGATGATCCTGCAGTCGAAGTGCGGCATCCGCCAAGGCATGTTCGACTTCTCGAAGGACCATATCCTCTCCTCGGTGGACGGCATCCTGCAGCGGCTGAAGACCGATTATCTCGACGTGCTGCTGCTTCATCGACCGGACGCCTTGGTCGAGCCGGAAGAAGTCGCGGAGGCGTTCGACGCGCTGGAACGTTCCGGGAAGGTACGTCACTTCGGCGTATCCAACCAGAACCCGATGCAAATCCAGCTGCTCCGGCGGTACGTGAAGCAGCCGATCGTCGCGAACCAGCTGCAGCTCAGCATCACGAACACGACGATGATCGACGCGGGCGTGAATGTGAATATGGAAAACGACGCCGCCGTCAACCGCGACGGCAGCGTGCTCGACTTCTGCCGACTGAACGACATCACGATCCAGCCGTGGTCGCCTTTCCAATACGGTTTCTTCGAGGGCGTGTTCCTCGGAAACGAGAAGTTCCCGGAATTAAACGCGAAGATCGACGAGATCGCGGCGGCGCACTCCGTCTCCAACACGACGATCGCGATCGCGTGGCTGCTGCGCCACCCGGCGCGCATGCAGCCCGTCACCGGCACGATGAACATCGAGCGCTTGCGGGATTGCTGCAAGGCCGCCGACGTTACGCTGTCGCGGCAAGAATGGTATGACATCTATCGCGCCGCGGGCAACGTGCTGCCTTAACGCCCCATGAAGACCGACAAGCCTCCCGTCATCGCGACGGGAGGCTTGTTGCATGTAACGTCTATTCCTGCGGTTCTTCCTCTTCGACGAAAGCTTTCAACGCGAGCAGCTGATTGTCCCAGTATCGATCGAAATACGTCAGCCAACGCTGGAGCTCGCGCAGCGGGTCCGGCTGCAGCCGGTACCGCGTCTCCCGGCCGACGCGCCGATGGCTGACGAGTCCCGCCTCCGACAGTACGTGCAGATGCTTGTTGACGGCTGTCCGGCTGAGGGGGAACCGCTCCGCGATTTTCGCGATCGGCCACTCCCGATCCGTCTCCGCGAACATGGTCAACAGCTTACGGCGCGTCGGATCGGCGACGGCTTGGAATACGTCGTAGCGTGCTTCGGCGGCTGGCATCTTATCTCGCGACGTAAGCGGGAAGCGCTTCTTCGACGATCTTCGTCCAGCCGTTGTCCATAATGCCGCGCACGACGGCATGCGGCTGTCCGAATTCCGTCGTTTGGTTCGGATCCCAGCCGGAGTGAATCAAGGTGAACTCGGTCTTCCCGTCGACCTCTCTCAGCTCGAAAGCGAGATGCCAGTCCTTCCCCCAATCGAAGGCGACCCTGCGCGGGGGATCGACCTCCGTCACCGTGGAGGGCGAATCGCCGAACGCGCCCGAATGGAGCACGAACGCATGGCCGACGATCGGCTCGAACGTATTGGGCATCCACCAGCCGGCGATCCCTTCCGACGTAGCGACGGCTTTCCACACTTTCTCGATCGGGGCGTTCAGGACGACGGTCTTGCGGATGTCTGGAATGTGTTCTTGAGCGTTCATTAGGATTCAGCCTCCAATAGAAATGCATCACCCATAGGTGTTACATTTACATAATAACACCTATAGGTGTTATGTCAAGCGATCCATTTCGCCCCGCCGCAATCGTGTGTTCCGATGCGCTGCGCCCTGTGTCTTGGGGCGCAATTTTTCGTGCGTACATTTTTTTCTTGAAATTTGGCTCGGAGTTCCTTATTATGGAGAACGGCATTTTTGTCAATTGTTGTCGGTTTTTGCAGTATATTATACCTAGTTAGGGCGGTGCCGGAATGGTCGAACAGCGAAGTATCGGATTATATGTGGTGTTGACGATTATTACATGCGGATTGTTCGGAATTTATTGGTTTATCGTGTTGACGGACGATGTCGGACGGGTAAGCGGAGATCCATCGTTCACGGGAGGCAAGCACTTCCTGCTTACGCTGGTAACGTGCGGGATCTGGAGCTTCATCTGGTCGTACCAGGCGGGCAAGCTCCTCGAATCGGCGCAGCGGCACCGCGGCTATCACAGCACGGATAATTCGGTGCTTTACCTCGTGCTGACGCTCTTCGGCTTGGGCATCGTCACGTACGCGCTGGTCCAGTCCGATGTCAACAAGCTGGCGTAAGCCGCTTGCGGCGCTCCCGCTTCGGCGCCCCGCGCTCGTACGCGGCACCTTGCTGGCCGGCGGCGCGCTGCTCTACTTGAAGGTGTGGCTGCCCGTCACGGGCCTCGGCATTCCATGCGTGTTCCACCAAGCGACAGGATTATATTGCCCGGGCTGCGGGATGACGCGGGCGGCGCTGGCGCTGCTGCAAGGGGAAGTGCCTCAAGCGTTCCGATTCAACCCCCTGGTCTTCTGTTTGGTTCCGTTGTTCGCGGCTTACGCCGCGGCGAGCCGCAAGGGGATGAAGCGGACGAGCATGGCGTTGATGGGCGCGATGTTGACGGCGACCGTCGCTTTCGGCGTCTTGCGCAATGTGCCGGCCTTCGACTGGCTGGCTCCGACGAAGATCCTATAGAACGCGAAAAAAGAGCGAACCACCGCAAGCCAGGTGGATTCGCTCTTTTTTTCGGCATTCATCGTCGCCTGCCGATCTTGCCCGTCCGTTTCGTAATCTTCGGCACCTTCGATTTCTTCGGCTTCGTGATCACGCTCTTCTTCTTGTCCGCGGAAACGTCGGAATCGCTGCCGGACCTCACGATCTTCCCCGACGAACCCGTCGATGGCGGCGCGTTGGACGAGGTCGACCCGGACGTGCCCGACGCCGAGGCGTCGGCGTCCGCCGATCGTCGGAAGATGCTGCCGGACCGGTTCACCGTCATCGGCGGCGCCATCTTCTTGTCGTCGGCCGTCGCCGTGCGGTACGTCTGCTTCGGGGCATACGAGCCCTTGCTGCCATACCCTCTGTAATTGCCGCCGTAGCGTCCATGATCGAACAGATCGCCGATTACGGACGCTATGATATAGGCTTCTAAGAAGCTAGGGCTGTAATTATTCCGGGCATACGCGATCGTACTGACCTCGATCAGCGCATCCTGCGGTCGCTCCGGATCCTGCTGGACCTGGACGATCTCGTCGGAATATACGAGGAACATCCGCTCCTCGCTCGGTTCGGATCGCTCCTTCGGCGTCTTTCGTTCGATCAGCTCCTGCGCGACGTCCGTTACGCTGCGATCCGCCGCTCTGTACACATAAGATGCCTCGCTGCCCGAACCGCTGACCGACTCCAACGGATATTGCTCGTTGACGTCGATCCCTTGCGCGCATCCGGCCAAGATCGGCAATAGCAAGCTGAGAACCAGGAGATGCTTGATCCCCCGAGACAACCACGATTTCAATGGACTACCTCCTTACCCGCCACGCAGCACGCGAACGTCGGCCGGAAGCACGGATTCGCCCTCATACAGCATGAATCGGCCGTCTTGCCACTCGATTCGAAGCAGCATCATATCGTCCGATTTGTATTGCCACACGTATTGTTCTCCGCCCTGCTGGAACGGCGTCTTGCCGCTGGACTGGATGAACCCCGAGTAGTGCTCCTCCATATGGTACGCGCGGTCGTCCAATTCGACGGTCGTCGGCACCTCTTCGAAGGAATCGAGCCTGCCGTCGATCGGATGGTAGAGGGAATAGATCGTCTTCTCCCGATCCTCGATCGCGAGATACTTGATGTCGGATCCGTCCTGCAGCGTCAGGACGATCGCGTTGCGCTGCCGGTTTTGCGTGCGGCCGGTCACTTGGTACGTCACCAGCGATACCTCGCACACATCGCCCGGTCCGACGGTCAAGATGCTCTTCTCCGGCTGCGGCGGCGCGGGTTTGCTTACTAGATTTTTAATACGTCGAAATATACTCATCTTGCCGCTCCTTCTGCCGAGAGATTAAACCGATCCGATAATCAAAGCGCCGGCGATATGAAGCGATCCCGCGAAGAGTGCGTAACTCAGCTTCCCTTCGTGAATGCCTTCCTCCAGCTGGAAGCCGATCGACTTCGACAATACCGCTCGAGCGATCCACTCCAAGACGAACAACAGGACGAACGAGATGACGGATGTCGCGATCGCTTCCCAGATGACATCCGACTTCGCGATCGATTGCCCCAAAATATACGCCTGCGCGGCCAGCTTCATCAGGAATCGGGTCGTGACCGCCACGTTCCCGTCCTTGATTTCTTGTATGTCATGATAGCGGGTCGTAAGCGAGTCAAGATACATGATCAGCAACAGAAGCACTGCCCCCATGCCCGTCCACACGGGAATGCGAGCATAATCGATCCAAGACAATGGAATCCCTCCGAACGGTCTAAAAAAGTGAAAACGCCTGTATGGCGTCTTTGCGTGCATCGGACATACAGGCGCGGAGCTTATGCAATTGCGGATGCGGTCATGCCGCGTTCCGGATTATTTCTTGTCGTTCTCGTATTGCTTCAGGAGCGCGGCCAGCTCGTCCTCGACGGCCTGGTCCTTGCCGAGCGCCGCGAACTCGTCGTCGAGCGACTTGCCCTTGGAAGCGTGCAAGCTGTTGCTCGCCTCGGCCTGCGCTTCCATCTGAAGCATCTTCTCTTCCATCCGCTTCAGTCCGGCGGCGGCCGAATCCGAGCCGAAGCCGTTCATCGCGCGGTTGATCTCGGTCTGCGCCTTCGCGGCGTTGTAGCGCGCGACGAGCATCTCGCGCTTGCTCTTCAGCTCCGTCAGTTCCTTGCGCATCTCTTCCAGCTTCGCCCGAAGATCGTTGGCCAGCTTCAGATTCAGCTCGTAGCCGGCTTTGTATTCGTTCATCTTCTCCTCGGCGGCCTTCTTCTCTTCCAGCGCCCGGCGCGCGAGGTCGATGTTTTGCGCTTGCGCCGCCGTGTGCGCCTGCTGCGTACGCTTCTGCACGAGCTCGGCCTGCTCCTCGTAGAGGCGCTTGAACTTCTTCTCCAGCGCGATCTGCGCGGCTACCGCCTTCTCGGCGTCTCCCAAATCCTCTTGCATATCGCGGATGTACTGGTCCGTCAGCTTAATCGGGTCTTCCGCCTTGTCGATCAGGGCATTCACGTTGGACATCGTAAGGTCGCGCAACCGTTTAAACAAAGACAATAGAGCCGCCTCCTATTTTCGTTTCGAATACTTCTTCATACGTAATTCCCGGCGGTCGGTTTCATTTCGGAAAATAACAAAAAGAGAGATGATCTTCTCATCTCTCCGCGCGATCGCGACGCCTTACCGTCCGCCCAGCTTCTTCGAGCCGCCGCCCTTGCCCTGCAGCGCCAGCAGATTCGTATCGTAGCTGAACGTCAGCTGCGACTTCGTCCGGTGCCGCTTCAGCGCGAGCTGAATGAGCTGCGCCGTCAGCTGGTCGAAGCTCTTGCCCTTCGGCTCCCACAGGTAGAACGCCAGCGACCCTGGGATCGTATTGATTTCGTTCACGTACACCTTGCCTTCGTCCTGATCGATCAGGAAGTCGATCCGCGATACGCCGTTGCAGCCGAGCTCGAGGAACGTCCGCTTCGCGAGCGTCTCGACCTCCTTCGTCAGCTCGGGCGAGATGTCGGCCGGAATGATCCGGCTCGTCCCGGACATGCCCTTCGACGCTTGGTTCATGTATTTATCCTGATAGCTGAGAATTTCGTCCGACTTGAGCACTTCCTCGGTGATCGACGCCTCCACCGATTCGTGATCGCCGATGACCGAGCAGTTCACTTCCTTCAAGTTCCGCACGAGACGCTCGACGATTACCTTGTCCGCGAACGTGAAGGCGTTCGAGAGCGCGTCCCGCAGCTGCTCCGTGTCCGACGCGGTCTCGATCCCGACGCTGGAGCCGAGATTGGCCGGCTTCACGATGACCGGGTACTTCAGCTGCGCTTCGGCATCCCGAATGCAGCCTTCCGGATCCTCCGACCATTGATGGCCGTAGAACGTCGCGAAGTCCACGACCGGCAGTCCGGCGCTGCGGACGACGGCCTTCATGACGACCTTATCCATGCCGAGCGCCGAGGACAGCACGTCGCAGCCGACATACGGCACCTTCTGGAATTCGAAGATGCCCTGCAGCGCGCCGTCCTCGCCGAACGTGCCGTGCGTGACCGGGAAGGCGACGTCGATCTCGCCGACGACCGGCTTCTTGAACCAGGACGTCTTCGTCGACACGAGTCTGTGCGCGCCATGCTCGTTCGTCTGCAGCGTGACGTTCGCGCTTTTCTTCAGCAGCCCCGGAATATCCTTGTATTCGTCCATGGAGCCGATTGCCTCGCCGGTATACCATTGGCCGGTCTTCGTAATGTAAATCGGGACGGGCTCGTATTTGTCTCTCGGGATCGCATGATAAGCTTGCAGGCCGGAGATGACGGACACCTCGTGCTCGACCGACATCCCTCCGAACAGCACTCCGACGCGTATTTTCATAATGGCGAATGCCTCCGTTTATTCGTTGTAATTGTCCGGCAGATCGTTCTCGAGAAGCACGACGGCATGCTCGGTCGTCATGCCCTGCAGCAGCTGAAGCCCCTCCTGCAGGTGCTTCGCTACGCGGTAGTTCGTATACCCGACGGCCTGCAGCGCGTCCTGCATCGGCTTCGTCTGCTTCGGACCGACCAGAATAATATAGTCGCACACCTTCGCGGCCGCTTCGGCGAAGGCGTAATTGTATTCATACTCTTTCGCGCCCAGCTCGATCATTCCGGGGGTGACGAGAATTTTCTTCTCCGGCATCTGCGCGAGCACCGCGAGCGCCGCCTTGGAGCCGACCGGATTCGAGTTGAAGCTGTCGTCGAGAATCGTCAGCTGCCCGCTCTTCTTCAGCTCCAGCCGGTGCTTCACGGGCTTCACCTTCCGCAGATGAATCGCCAGCTTCGCGAGCGGCACGCCGAGCGTGTCGCCGACGGCGATGCAAGCGAGCAGGTTCTGAATGTTATGCTCGCCGAGCAGCGCGGTCTCGAACGCGTGCGTCGTCCCGTCGCGGCGGCGCACCGTGAAGGACGTTCCGTTCCGGGAATAGGCGATCTCCTCCGCGAAATAATCCGTATCGGGATTTCGGCTCCCGTAGGTGACGACCTTGCAGCGGAGGTTCGACTTCCGAAGCTGATCGGCGACGTTCTCGTCGTCGAGGTTCAGGAACGCGACGCCGTCCGCGGGCAGCGCTTCGGCAAGCTCGAATTTGGTTTTCTTCACATTTTCCAAACTCTTGAACGTCTCGAGATGCTGCTCCCCGATCGCCGTGATGATGCCGTACTTCGGGTGCACGATGTCGCAAATTTCCTTGATATCGCCCTTCTGCTTCGCGCCCATCTCGCTGATGAAGATTTCGTGGGTCGGCTGCAGCGACGTGCGGATCGTCTTCGTGACGCCCATCGGCGTATTGTAGCTCTCCGGCGTCATCAGCACGTGATGCGACTGGGACAACACCGTCGACAGGAAGTGCTTCACGCTCGTCTTCCCGAACGAACCGGTAATGCCGATGACCTGCATCGAAGCGTGCTGCGCAATCTTCTTGCGCGCGTCGTTCACGTACCAGTCGTTGATCCCGTTTTCGATCGGCTTGTTGATGGCGTTGGTCAGGAAGATGACCCCCGTCGGCACCAGCGCGACGACGAACATCGCCCAAAATCCGATCGGCGTCCACAGGAGAAGCGCGCCCGCGCCGAGGACGAGCACGATCGCCGTCGTCGTCAGCAGCCGCTTCACGCGGGCGGTGTACACCAGCTTCTTCTTCTCGATTTCCTTCGGCATCGTCAGCAGAAGCAGCAGGAACGCGGCGATCCACAGGACCGTGCCTGCCGCCTGCGCCCCCGCGGCGAACAAGACGAGCGGCGCGAGCGGCAGAACGTCTAGAACGCGAACCGTCCGCTTGATATTGCTCTTGTACCAATTCCACAGCCGCAGGTTGCGGTACGAGTTCAGCTGCAGCATATGCACGCTCTTGAGCAGCTTGCGGCCCGCGTATGCCGCCCAGACCGCGATGCCGACGATAGTTAATACGGTCGTTAACGTCATTGGCGCTTCCTCTCGTTCTCTAGGAATTTATTCACGATGATATTGAACTCTTGAGGTCTCTCCAAGTACGAGAAGTGCCCGGCCTGCAGCGTGACCAGCCCGGCGTCCGGCAGCAGCGACTCCATCAGCTTCCCGTCGGCGAGCGGCGTCGCCGTGTCGTGCTGCCCCCAGATGAGCAGCGTCGAACACCGGATGCCCGGCAGCAGATGGCGCAAATCCGTATTGACGACCCGCACGAGCGTCTGCTGCATGACCCCGGATACGTTCTTGTAGTCGTCGGATCCGACCCGGCCCTTCATATAAGTAAGAATGCGTTCCCGGTACAGATGCAGTCCCGGAATTCTCAATACGTGCTTCACGAGCTTGTACGTGTATACTTTCACATAGTACATCGGCTTCCGCTTCGGCTTGATGCCCGCGCTGTTCACGAGAATCATCTTCCTCACCGGATACTGCGAGGCGTATTGGATGCTGATTCGCCCGCCGTTGGAATGCCCCATGAGAATCGGAGTGTCGATGCCGAGCGCTTCGAAAAACTTGCGCACGAACTGCGTATACTCCTCGACGCCCCAAGGCACGGGAGGTTCCTCGCTCTTCCCGAAGCCGGGCAAGTCGATCGCGTACACGCGGAAATAACGGGATAAGCTCTCCTGAATGCTCTGGAAGGTGCCGAGCTCCGCGCCCCAGCCGTGCAGCAGGACGACGTCCGGTCCTTCGCCCTTCACCGAATAATGAATCTGCAGATGATCGATGGTGACGTTCAACTGAATCGCATCCCTTGTTTTGAAACTTTAAAATAAATAAAAAAATCATATCACACCCTTGGAACCGGGAACAACATGATCGCCGCCGAGGAGCACCTCTGTTCTATATATGCGCGCTGCTTGTTTCGATATAACCCCGAATCCCGTTCGGCTCTTCCCATCATACCATGAAAAGGACGCAAAACATCCACGCCCTCGATGAGGCGCGTGGATGTTCGCTTCGCCGATCGGATCGACGCTTCCGATTCGGCTTACCGGTATGCGGTGACGATGACGCCTGCGCGGTTGTCGCCCGAGAGCTCGTAGCGCCCGTTCGTCGGCACTCGGATCTCGACGCCGCCCTCCGCGCGAAAATAGGAGATCTCGTACGACCGTCCGTCGACCGTCGTTCGGTACGTTCGACGCTCCTCCAAGAAGTCCAGATATTCCTCCAACGCGAAGCCCTTCTCCTCCATGACCGCGCTATGCGGCAGGCCGACGTACCGGAAGTGCCACGGCTCGTATTGAATGCCCGTGATCTCGGTCTTATCCTCCGGATAGCGCAGGATGAAGCCGTACTTCCACGCATGCTTCTTCAGCCACTTGCCTTCTTCGGCCCGGCTCATCTCCGCTTGCGTAGAGCCGATGTCGAGGGACAAGCCTAGGTTATGCTCGCTATGTCCGGCAGGCATCGCATAGGCGTCTCCTCGCTCCTCGTACAGACGCGCCTGCTCCTCGACGTCCCGGAAGCCGCTGCTGACGATGAAGCGCGTCACGCCGTCCGCCGCCGCGGCGGCCGTCATTGCGGCGAACCGCTCCGCGAGCGCCGGAGACAAGCGAACGTCCCGGTCCGGCACGACGAAGCCGCGTATGAGCTCCTCGCGCTCGAATAAGGAGACCGCCTCTTCAGCCGCCGGCGAGCCCGCGGGCACGGGATGCATCGCATTGACGAGCAGCAGATCGCCTTGATAGATTTGCGCTTCTTCGACCCGAAGCGTCGTCGTCTCCGCGTCCGCGTACAAGGGCCCGAGCGACGGAACGTCACGCTCCCACGCCCAAGCCGATTCGTTCCCGACGATGCCGGGTATGAGTTTCGCTGCGCCGTACAGCAGCAGCGCGAATAAGATCAACCGTACCGCCCGCTTCTTCATCGTACCGATTCCTCCTGCGTCCGTTCGTTCTGTCTCAGGATAGAGGAAAGTTCTAAAGCGGACAGCAGGGTAAACTTTAAATATTTCTTAAACTCGTCCCGGGCGATCGTCGGCCCCGGCGACGGCGGAGGCTTCGGAGGCCGCGGGGGCGAGCGGCAGCCGGACCTCGAACGCCGTGCGAAGCGCGTCGCTGCGCACGGCGATCGTGCCGCGATGCCGCTCCACGATCTGCTTCGCGATGTAGAGGCCGAGGCCCGTCCCCCCGTCGCGATGGGTGCGGGCCCGATCCCCGGTGTAGAACATATCGAACACATACGGCAGGTCCGCCTCGGGAATCGGATCTCCGTAATTGACGACCTGTACCGTCGCATGCTCTCCTTCGACCGCTCCGATCACCTCGACGAATCGTCCGTCTTTCCCGTAGCGAACCGCGTTCGTCAATACGTTCTCGAAGACGCGCGCAAGCTGCGCGCCGTCCCCCTCGATCGTCAAGCCTGGGGCGAGCGTCGTCTTGGCGGTCAAGTCGTGCTTCTCCATCGCGGGATAGAGCAGCTCGATCACTTGGATGAGCAGCTCGCCCAGATCGATCGCTTGCCGATCGGCCGACTTCGTCGCGTAGTTCATCCCCGCGATCTCGAACAGCTCGTCGATGAGGCGCTCCAGCCGCCGCGACTTGTTCAGCGCGATCGCCGCGTACTGCTCGACCCGCTCCGCGGTCAGCCCGCGATCCTGCACGATGAAGTCCAAATACCCGATGACGGAGGTGAGCGGCGTACGCAGATCATGCGCGAGGTTCAACACGAGCCGATCCTTGCTGCTCTCCGCGAAGTCGCCCCGCTTCATCGCCTCCTGCAGCGTCTCTCCGGCTTGGTTGAGATCGCGCGCGATCGCCCCGAATTCGTCGCCCGACGCGATGACGACGCGATGCTGGAAATCCCCGCTCGCAAGGCGCCGAATGCCGACGGAAATATCGCGGAAATAATCGGCGTACCGCTTCGTGAGCAGGAAGAAGAACAGCACGGACAGCGGGACGAACAGCAGCAGGAAGAAGTTCAGGTCTCCGATTTCCTTCACGAAGTCGCGCACGTCCGCCAGCGGGTCCTCCAGCTTCACCCTGGAGCGATAATATTGCTGCAACGCTTTATACATAAGGAAGGTAATCGCGCCCGCGATGCCCATGCTCGCGGCGAACAGCGCCAGCATTCTCGCCCGGAAGCTTCGCATGATGTCAGCCATAGAACGCGTACCCTACCCCCCAGACCGTCTTGATCAGCTTGTTCTTGTTCGCGTCCTCGCCGAGCTTCTTCCGCAGCGTACGAATATGCACCATCACCGTATTGCTGCTGTCGTAGTACGCCTCGCCCCACACTTGACGGAAAATATGCTCGACGCTGAACACCTTCCGCGGATGGCTCGCCAGAAAATACAGGATGTCGAATTCCTTCGGCGTCAGCTCCACGCACTCTCCGTTCCATTCGACGGTCCGCCGCTCCGGATCGATGGCCAAGCCGCCCGCCTCGATAACGTTCGCCCGCTCCGGATTCGGCCGATTGAGCCGCGTGGCGCGCCGCAGCTGCGCATTCACCCGGGCGACCAGCTCCATCGGATTGAACGGCTTCGTCATATAGTCGTCGGCGCCCATCACGAGCCCCGTAATTTTGTCCATATCGGATGTCTTCGCGCTGACGAAGATGATGGGCAGCGAATAGCGCTCTCGCAGCAGCCGGGTGACCTCGTACCCGTCCGCGCCGGGCATCATAATGTCCAGAATCGCGAGGTCGATCGCGTGCCGCTGCACCGCTTGCAGCGCTTCGCGTCCGTCCGCCGCCTTCACCGTGCGGTAGCCCTCCCGCTCCAGATGCAGCGCGATCAAGTCCGCGATTTCCGGCTCGTCGTCGGCGATAAGAATCGTGGTTGGCTTCATCGATCGCTTCCCTCCTATGCTGATCCCATTTTCGCACGAGCGCCGACGCCTGTCCACGCGGGCATAAGGGGAAGAAAAAGACCGTCCGACGGACGGTCTTAACGGCACTGCTTCGTAACGCTTCGCATTACTCGGTATTACCGAGTGTTGCCAAGGAATACTTCGCAGTACCGGGTAAGACCCTGTACCGCTCGGTAATACCCGGCATTCCTTCCTCATCCCGCGTTACAGCCATGCCTCGATATCGTCGTCGTCGATCTCGTCGTCTGCGGGCTTTACGATGGCGGTCGGAGCGCCGCGTCCTGCGGACGCTTCCGCCGCGCCGGCGCGCATCTCGCGCAAGCCGAGGGAGTTCTCCGCCGACGGCGACGCCGCGGTCTCCCGTCCCGACGGTGGGTTCGACGCCCGCTCGGGCTCCGGCGCCTGCGCCCGCGCTCTCTCCGCCGGCGTGGCCCGCCCCGTACCCGGAGCCGCGTCCAATGCGCCCGCCGCCGCGGATGCGCACGCCCCCCATACGTTCCGCTCCGCCGGAATGAACGCCTGGAGGTTGCGCACGCCGTTCGACACGATTTCGCGTTCGATCAAGTATCGCAGCGAATCCATCAGATTCGTCTGGGCATTGATCCAATCCATGACGAGCGGATCTTCCGTCTTTTTCGTTTTCAAGCTGATGTTCTCGCCGGGCTGTTTCGTCTTTTTCACGCTGGCCACCTTCCGGGTTTCCATCCCTTCGCCTTGTCGCCTGGGACTGCCTCACCGCCGCATCGCTTACGCGGGTAACGCCGCCTTCGACTTCAACGCTTCGTAAATTTTACCGCGAACGAACGCATCGAGCCCCATCGCATTCATCTGCACCGCATACTCGGACGGGACGTAGAGAAGCTGCATCTCCCGCTCCGCGCACAGCTCCTCGAGCCGCGGATACAGCAAGGAACGCATCAGAATGCTGCCCCCGCCGTAGACGCAGATCAGGTCGATTTCGTTCCGGGTCTTGGTCAGCTGCCGCTTCACGTTCTGGACGATCTGACGGACCTGGCTTTCCAGCGGCCGCTTCAGCGTCTTGATCGCGCGGGCATAATATTTATGCTTCGGGTTCTTAATGACGTCGCTGAAGAACTGCCGCGGACTGTCGGGCAGATGGATCAGCCGGTTGAACTCGTCCAGCGCCTCCTCGATGGCGTACCCCGTCCCATGGTGGCTGCCATGGACGAATTGCCGTAGAAACTTATTCCCCTCCGTTACCGGATATTCCGTCGAGCCTTCGCCGATGTCGACATGCAGCATGCGCTTGTCCTTGAAGTACGCGCCGTTGAACTTCTTATCCAGCTCATAAGCATCCGCGAATTCTTGGAAAATGTCGCCCTCCCTCCAGTTGCCGTCGGCATCCTTCTGGAGCGCGAAGATGACGGGAGTCGCCTCGGGCACGACCTTCGCGAACGGGAACTCGATCTTGACCGCCACGCGGTGAACCCCGAGATGCACCGTGACGCGATGCGTCCCGGTCATGAACCGCCGCTCGAATTTCGCCGAAGTTTCATCCGTATGCTGCGTCACCGGCAGCGCCGTCGCCATGTCGACCTCCACGTCGATCTGATCGGGCACCTTCTTCACTTCCTCGTACGCCTTCTGTACGGCGACCGCCGCGATTTGGGCCAGCGTATTGACGATCGGCAAGTCCATGTCGCACTTCATATCGATGCCGATCTGCAGATTGTCCAACACCTCTCCGCTTTCCAATGCGAACGTCCCGACATAATACATGCCGGGTCTGGCCGCCGGGGAATCGACCGTGACGACGAGCTGGTCCTGCAGGTTCTTAATGAAGCTCTCCGGCGTCTGTTCCTCGCTCCACGGCAGCTCGTCCACCGCGCAATTGACGTTCGGCTGTTGAATCGTCTTGCCGTCTATGATCAGGTCATGCTCGCTGTTCCCGTTATCGTTGCCCACGAAAAAATGGAAATTCATGGTATACCTCCTCCTAAATTGTAAAATGGAACTAGTATTACTTTGCCATACTCGGTGTTATTTGAAATCCGCTAATGTACCCAACCGGCCATGTCCCATCTAATGACCTATGGTCGAAAACCGGTCATATGCGAGAAGGGCCGCCCCCGAGCCACGATCAACGTGACTTCCTGGGACGGCCCCTCCTGCGCTGTTACTTATAGAACACCTTGTCCGTATTGTACTTCGCTCTGCCGGTATTGACGATGTACGTCTCATAGATATCCCGATGGACGGGGTCCTCCACGACGCAAACCTCGATCTTCGTTACCTCGTCCCGGTGCTCCTTCATGTCGGATACCGTGTCTTCGAAGTGCCTCTTGATTCTAGGGCGCAGCTTCCGCGCTTTCCCGGCGTACAACAATTCTCCCCGGTCGTTGTAGAACATGAAGATCCCGGGCTTGTCTCTCGGAATCAGATGAAACTCTGTAAACCCGTATATGTTGCTTTCCTTAGGTGCCGTCTGCTTCGTTATCGTCACATCCGGCGTCGGTACCGTAATTTGAATCATCGCTGTTCACTCCCTCTTCGCTTACTATAATTTCTTGGAGGGAAGAACGCAAACGACTACCCATGGCGGAGCAGGAACTCCGCGACTTCCGCATTCAGCTCTGTATGGAACCGCTCGCGGTCGAAGCCGGGCGGATCTTGCGACGGCAGGAAGGACGGGGCGATCATCGCCTCGGGGAACGGACTTAAGAAGGAGTAATGCCCGGCATTCTCCACCGTTCGATACCGGACCTTCGCCGGATCGGCAACGCCCCCGAGAACGATCTGCGCGTGGAACGGCGGCGTATACGGGTCTTTCTCCGCATCCAGCATCAGGATGGGCACGTCCACCGCGCGCAGGGCGCCTTCGGCGCGGAACCACACCGTCGCCGGCGCCAGCAGCGCCAAGGCTCGAATTCTCGGGTCCGGCCTCGCCTCGATGACCCGCTCCGTTCCGTCCGGCGATTCGCGCGCGAACGAGGTCGGCACGCCGCCGGCCGCCGCCAGGGCGGTATATCCGCCGAGCGAATGGCCGATGATCGACGCGGCGTCCGGACGCACATGCCGCCTCAGGCGCTCGTCTTCGCGAAACCAATCGATGGCCAAGCTCAGGTGTCTAGGCCGATCGGTCAGATTCCGCACGGTCCCCTCCAAGCTGTTGTCGTTGCGGTTATTGCCCGGATGCTCGGGCAGCCCGACGACGAAGCCGCTGCGCGCCAAGTGCGCCGCTAACGTCCTATAGACGAACGGCGAGCCTCCGGTTCCGTGCGAGACGATCGCGAGCGGATACGTTCCCTCGGCGGGCGCCGCGTCTCTCGCGAGCGCGCAAGGGTACGGGCCTACACGGTCGGGCCTCTCCGGCGTCTCCGTCGGATACATGACCGTCATCGGGAACGTCACGCCCCGCGCGGCGTCCTCGACGCCGACCTCTCTGCACCCTGCAAACCTCATTCCGCCTCTTCCTCTCCTACGATAGGGATATAAATTTCGAACACCGACGCCCCATTCGCGGGGCCAAGGTACCTGCGGTCATATCGGGCGAACTCCGGCTCGTTCGCGCGGCTTCGCCCCGACTTCGGCAGCCACTCGCCGTAGATGTATTGGAACGTCTCCGGCAGCCGTTCGACCGTTCCTCGATGGGTGAACACGGCATAGACGGTCGGCGCCAACGTCTTGCGCACCATGCCTTCGGGCAACCGTCCCGTTCCGCCGACCTCGAATCTGGCGCCTTCTTGTCCCCGATCTCCGCGTCGCGTCGCCGGAACGCTTCCCAGAGCCCTTCTATTTCCCGGGAATTAATGCCCCTAATTTCCATTCCGACCAAGCATCGACGCTCCTTCTCGGCGACGATCCTCGGTTCCGCGGTAATCCCGGCGTGAAGATGCCTAAGACCGGCATCGTCCAACGGCTTCTTCTCCATCGCCCGGAACCAGGTATCCTTCGGATCCGTCTGTTTCCGAAACCGTCCCGGCGGCATGCCGAACTGCTTTCGGAAGGCGCGGGTGAACGCCTCCTGCGATTCGAATCGGTATCGAACGGCGATCTCGACGATCCGGCGATCGGTATGGAACAGCTCGTACGCCGCGTGCGTCAGCCTCCGCTTCCGGATATAATCCGCGACGGAGCAACGAGCCGCATATTGGAAGAGACGATGGAAGTGGTAGGCGGAATACCCCGCGGCGGCCGCGACCTCCTCCATCGGCAGTTCTTCCGTTAATCGTTCCTCGATATACCGAATCGCCCGGCTTACCGCATCCGAGTATTGCATGACCGCGCCTCCATTCGCTTCTCCACTTACTTTACACGACCGCGGCGCCGCCGTTTTGATATTTTTTGCGAACCTGCGCGAAGAGCACCTTTACGGGTGCCCTCCGCCTGATTCTAATGGTTATGACCGGCGTTCGTAAGCCGCCGGGATACTTGCCCTTCGGTCCCCGGCTCGACGACGACGAATTGCCCCATCATGCCGCTGTCCTCGTGGTACAGCAGATGGCAATGATACATGTACGGCGTCTCCGGGTCGGGATGCCGGCCGAATTCGACGGCCAGCCGGACCGTCGTGCCGTTCGGGATGAACACCGTATCCTTCCTGCCGCGCTCGTAGATCGGGGGCGCCTCCCCGTTCTTGTCCAGCACCGTGAAGGCGGCGTCGTGGATGTGGAAGTTATGGTCCCAGCCCCGATTCGCGATTTCCCAAATTTCGCGCGCGCCGGCCGGAACGACCTCGTCGATCCGATTCATGTCCATCGCCTTGCCGTTGATCGCGGATTCCGTGGTCAGCGTGAATTTCCGAACCGTCGCGCCGGGCGGCGCCTCGATGAGCGATTCGGTAGTCAAGCGGCTCGGCAGCGGATTCGCCGGCGCGAGGCTCGGCGCGGCCTTGAACTTCACCAGGTCGAACTCGCCGTTCCCGATCCCGTCCCCGCCGGAGAAGCTGTGCAGGATCGTCTCTTCCCCGGGGCGGAATTCGACCACGATCTCCGCGCGCTCTCCCGGGCTGAGCAAGAGGCGGTCGAGCTCGATCGGCTCGGGCAGCAGCCCCGCATCGCCCCCGACGAGCCGGAACGACCGGCCGTCCGTGAAGCCGATATCGTACGCTCTCGCGTTCGAGCCGTTCAGCAGCCGGAAGCGCACCTGGCTCGAGGCGATGTCCAGATACGGGTCGTACGTTCCGTTGACCAGGATTTTATTGCCGAGCAGGCCGAACGGCGTCAGGCCGACATTTTCGTTGAAGGTGCCGTCGCCCTTGATCAGCTTATCCTGCAGGATGAGCGGAATGTCGTCCACGCCGTACTGCGAGGGCAGCCGCCGGGACTCCTCGTCCTCGATCAGGAACAGCCCCGCCACGCCTCGATACACATGCAGCGCCGTCTTCTCGTGCAAGTGCGGATGATACCAGGTCGTCGCCGACGGCTGTTCGATCGTCCAATGCGGCTTCCACGTCTCCCCCGCCTCGATCATCTGGTGCGGACCTCCGTCCATCTTAGCGGGCAGACGCATCCCGTGCCAATGCATCGTCGAAGCCTCCGGCAGGCGATTCTCCACGTCGACGGCGACCCGGTCGCCCCGCGCCGCGCGGATCGTCGGCCCTAGATACGAGCCGTTGACGCCCCACGTCGGCGTCCGCTTCCCCGCGATGAACTCCGTGACGCCGGTTTGCATCGTCAGCTTGAAGCGCTTCGTTCCGTCCTCGTCCGTCGTCGGCGCAAGCAGCGGCGGGATATGGAGCGGGTTCGTAAATTCGAGCTCTCCGACATTGGTCGTCGTATTGCCGTCGCAGCCGGCGATGCCGAATGCCAAGCCTGCGAACGCGAGCCAACCGAGCAACGTATATTTGGGTTTCATCGGTTCTGAGTTCAAGTCCTCTCGTTTTGATTTCGGGCGTCTCGCCTTGCCCCGAGAAAGACTTTATCAGATCGATATTGCGAACTTATGACGATTCGATTCGGGTATTGTGAACTTGCATAGAAAAAGGAGCCGGATCTCCGATCCGACTCCTACGTAAGCTCTTTCTATTGCGTTTGGTTCGCCTTCTCGGGCTTCTTGTTCGGCGCGAACCAACCGATGAGGGCGATCGCGACCAGAACGATATAGAACACCGTCGTCCATCCCGTACTATGCGGGAAGTGATGATCCAATACGCCGATATCGTCATGCGCAAGCGTAATGACCGCAAGCTTGACGCCAACCCAAGCGACGATCGCATAGGCCGTCGTCTCCAACGCCGGGCGCTGAGCGAGCAGCTTCACGAACCATGTCGCCGCGTATTTGATCAAGATCAGACCGGCGATGCCGCCGAGTACGACGACGATAAACTGACCGCCGTCCATTCCGCCGAAATCGCCGAGCGGCGAATCCGGCAGCCCGAGCGCGAGCGCGACCGCGGCGAGGATGGAATCGATCGCGAAGGCGAGGTCCGCGAGCGCGATCTTGCCGACCGTCGGCCAGAAGCCCATGCCCTTGGATTCTTTCTTCAGCTCCTGCTGAGGCGCTTCGTTTTTCTTTCCGAACTTCGTTTTAATAATGTGTTTCAACCCTAGATACAGAAGATAAGCCGCGCCGATCGCCTGCACCTGCCACACATTCGCAATGAAGGAAATCGCGAATAATGCGGCGAACCGGAATACGAACGCCATAATAATTCCGTAATTGATCGCCTTCCTCTTCTGATCGTCCGGCAGATGCTTCGCGATGACCGCCAATACGAGCGCGTTATCGGCCGACAGCAATCCCTCCAACCCGATGAGGATCAACAATGCCCATGCGTACTCCAACCAAAGTGAATCCAACGTGAAATACCCCTCTCTGCGTTGATGGCTATTGACTCATTCTTACCTATGTAGCATGGATCGTCCCGTCCAACAATAGTATACCGAAATCTTTGCCGTCGAGCACGTCCGCCACATATTTTGCGCGTAACATTATTTACGCGCGTCGCGCGATGCGGTGGCAAAAACTGCAAAAAATTTTTGAACCCATTACGTTGCTATTATGTTCACTCGGGACGCGCCCCATCCCCGAAGGACGGTACCGAGGATCCGCTCTCCCGAAATGTTCCGAGCGTTGTCACAAGCCGTTTCTCGCCGACCCCTGCCATCGTAAATATAAATGAGTATTTTGGCGGAGTGCTCTGGCGTCCGACCG
Source organism: Paenibacillus sp. (assembly GCA_031181325.1). Classification (GTDB taxonomy): domain Bacteria; phylum Bacillota; class Bacilli; order Paenibacillales; family YIM-B00363; genus Paenibacillus_AE. The sequence goes on along the minus strand of JAPSKX010000007.1, from coordinate 19,519 downwards.
CATTCGATATGTCGGAAACCGGACGGATATGGCCGACTTGCGCGATCGACGTCACTCATCGTCTTCTTGACATCTATCAGGAAACTATCGCAGGAGGGAAAGACCGCGAGCTACGATAACCTGATGATCGTCGCGCACCCGGACGATGAAACGATCTTCGGCGGCGCCCAGCTCATCCGAGAGGATGGGTGGCTCGTCGTTTGCGTAACGAACGGCGATAACAAGGTGCGTCGCAAGGAGTTTACGCAAGTCATGAACGAGGTGAACGCCGAATTCGAGATGTGGGCGTTCAAGGATCGATGGAAGGGAGACTTCGATCGGCCGCGGCTGCGCTCGGAGCTCGCGCGGCTTCTCTCGCGGAAGCCTGTCCGGAAGGTCGTCACCCATAACTTGCAGGGAGAATACGGCCACACGCAACATATCGCGTTAGCGGAGCTCGTTCGCGAGTTGGCAGATCGCGACCTCTTCGTATTCGACCGATCCGACCGTAAGCTTGATAAAGACATATTGGCGATGAAACAGATATTTCTCGAAAGAATGGCCGAGGCCGTTCCGCGCCGCGCTGCGGAGCGGCCCTTGGAAACTTTCTCGTTGACATCCCAGTTGAGAGTGATTATCATTTGTATTGATAATCGTTATCAGTAAAATGAACCAAATCATACATAAGGATGGGTATGCACAATGAACTCAACTCGCAACAACGCTGTTCGCACCCTATTTATTTCGGCGGTAACGTTGGCGCTGCTGGTCGGCTGCTCGGCCTCGCAGACGCCTGATGCGACTCCCGCCGCGAACGCCCCGGCAAGCGCCGAGACGGCGACAAGCCCGGATAAGCCCGCAACGGAACCCCCCGCTTCCGAAGAAGCCGCCGCGGAATACCCGATCGTGATCAAGCACGCATTCGGCGAAGCGGTGATCGAGAGCAAGCCGGAACGCGTCGTTACGATTCAATGGGCGAATCAAGACGTCGCTCTCGCGCTCGGCGTCGTGCCTGTAGGCTTCTCGGCGGCGAATTACGGCGTGCAAGACGACAGCGGACTGCTGCCTTGGACGGCCGCGAAGCTCGAGGAGCTCGGCGTCAGCGACCCGAACGTGTTCCAGGATACGGACGGTCTCGATTTCGAGGCGATCTCGGATGCGGACCCGGACGTCATCCTCGCGGCGTACTCCGGCATCACGCAGGAAGATTACGATCTTCTTACCCAGATCGCTCCGGTCGTCGCGTACCAGGCCAACCCGTGGGTCGCGACGTGGCGCGAGCAAGTGCTCTTCAACGCGACGGGCATGGGAATGAAGGCGGAAGGCGAACAGCTGATCAAGGACACCGAGCAGTTGATTCAGGAAAAGGCGAGCGCCTATCCGGAGCTGAAGGGCAAGAAAGTCGCCTTCGCTAACTTCTCGGCGAAAGACCTGTCGAAAATCAACATCTATACGCACACGGACCCTCGCGGCGCCTTCCTGCTCGAGCTCGGCATGGTATATCCCGACAGCGTGCTGAACGCCATCGAGGATCCTAACGGCTACAATCTGCGAATCAGCGCGGAGAACGCCGACATCCTGTATGACGCCGACATCTTGATCGGTTACGGGGACGACGCCTTGCTCGAAGCGGTGAAAGCCGATCCGCTGCTCGGCAAGATTCCGGCGATCGAACGCGGCTCTGTCGTGTTTATCGGCAACGGCACGCCGCTCGCGGCATCCGGCAACCCCAACCCGCTGTCGATCGCTTATACGATCGACGAGTACCTGGAATTAATCGGAGGAGCTCTCGAGAAACTCAATGAATAGTTCGTCGGTTTCAGATTCGAAGCAGCCGCGACTCCACATCCCGAGCTATTTCCCGCTTATACTGGCGCTATGTCTGTCGCTGCTCGTCGCATGTATCGTCGCTTCGTTGGTCTTCGGCTCGCGGGCGGTGCGATTCGACGATGTGATCGCGGGGCTGTTTCACCCGGGCGTCGATACCTTCGAGGCGGACATCGTTCGCAAGCGGATTTCCCGCACCGTCTTCGGTGTATGCTGCGGCGCGGCGCTCGGCGTCTCCGGCGCGCTGATGCAAGCCGTCACGCGCAACCCGATCGCGGACCCGAGCATCCTGGGCGTGAATACGGGCGCATCCTTGTTCGTGGTTTGCGGCATCGCGTTCCTCCACATCGGCTCCGCCGGCCAATATATTTGGCTGGCGTTGCTTGGAGCGATGCTCACGGCGGTGTTCGTATTCGGAATCGGCTCGATGGGGCGTGGCGGTGCCACGCCCCTTAAGCTCGTCTTGGCGGGCGCCGCCACGAGCGCCGCCCTCTCCTCCCTCGTCACCGCGATTCTGCTTCCGCGATCCTACGTCATGGATCAGTTCCGGTTCTGGCAGGTGGGAAGCGTCGGTTCGGCGGAGTGGAGCGGCATCGTTACGTTCCTCCCGTTCCTGCTCGTCGGCATTCTGCTCGCGTTCCTCACGGCCCCCGCGCTCAACGCGTTGGCCTTAGGCGACGAAGCCGCGACCGGGCTGGGCGTACGAACGGGCGCGCTGCGGTTGATCGCCGCCGTCGCGGGCGTGCTCTTGTGCGGGGCGGCGACGGCGCTCGCGGGACCGATCGGCTTCGTCGGGCTGCTCGCCACGCATCTCGTACGCTTGATGCTTGGCCCCGACCTTCGGTACCTCATTCCGATGTCCGCGCTCGCGGGAGCCTCGATCTTAACGATATCCGACGTGGTCGGCAGAGTCGTCGGCAGTCCCGGCGAGCTCGAGGTCGGCGTCGTGACCGCGTTCGTCGGGGCCCCGTTATTGATTCTATTAGCGATGAAAGCGAAAGTGCGTTCCTTATGAGACACGATATCGTCATGAGACATGAAACCGTCGCCTTGATTACGGCCGGCCGGCGGCAACGACGCCGCCGATGGCTTCTCGTTACCGGCATTCTAGCCCTTCTCTCCTGCGCGCTTTGCTGCGCGATGCTGTACTTAGGAAACACCATATATTCGGTGAGGGACATCGTTCGAGCCCTCGCGGGCGAGCAAATCAAGGGCGCGAGCTTCGCGGTGGAGACGATTCGACTGCCGAGAATGCTGGCGGGCCTGCTCGCCGGATTCGCCTTCGGCATCGCCGGCAACACGTTCCAGACGATGCTTCGTAACCCGCTGGCGAATCCGAACGTCATCGGCATTACGACCGGCTCGAGCGCGGCGGCCGTCTTCTGCATCGTCGTGCTCCATGCCGGCAAAGCGGTCGTATCCGTCGCTTCGGTCGCGGCCGGTCTTCTGACCGTTATTCTCATCTATTTCTTGTCGAGGGGGAGGACGTTCTCGATCGGTCGATTGATTCTCGTCGGGATCGGCCTCCAAGCGATGCTGGACGCCGTAATCTCCTATCTCCTGCTGATCAGCGCGGAGCAGGATGTCCCCGCCGCGCTCCGATGGCTGAGCGGAAGTCTTAACGGCTCGCAGATGAGCGAGCTCCCGCCTCTATTGATAACCGTGCTGATCTTTGCGCCGATCGTTGTCGCTTTAGGGAAACACCTTAGTATTCTGGAGCTCGGCGAGCAATCGGCCTCCTCGCTCGGCGTCGGCACGGACAAGACGAGAATCGCGCTGATCTTCAGCTCCGTCTGCATGCTCGCGATCGCTACGGCGACCACGGGGCCGATCGCCTTCGTCGCCTTCCTCTCGGGACCGATCGCGAAGCGACTCGTCGGCGCCGGCTTCTCCAATGCGATCCCGGCGGGACTCGTCGGCGTCGTGCTGGTGCTGGCGGCGGACCTCGTCGGCCAATTCGCCTTTCAGGTCCGATTCCCGGTCGGCGTCATCACCGGCATTCTCGGCGCGCCGTATTTGATCTACTTGCTCATCCGCATGAATCGAAAGGGAGATCTGTAAATGAAGCCGATGCATCTGTTTCAGGCCGAAAATATCGTTGCGGGCTATGATCAGAAGACGGTAATCCATGGGGTCAGCCTTACGATCCCCAGCAATCGGATCAGCGTCATTCTTGGCGCGAACGCCTGCGGAAAGTCTACGCTGCTTAAGACGATGGCCCGCCTGATTAAGCCCACGTCCGGAAGCATTACCCTCGACGGGAAGCCGCTCGGCAAGATTCCGCCGAAAGCGTTGGCTCGCGTCTTGGGCTTGCTTCCGCAATCTCCTATCGTGCCGGAGGGCATCACCGTCGCGGATTTAGTCGGTCGCGGCCGGTTCCCGCACCAATCGTTGTTCGGGGGATGGACGAAGAAAGATTACGAAGCCGTCGCCGAAGCGATGGAGATCATGAAGATTACCGAGCTCGCCAACCGGAACATCGACGAGCTCTCGGGCGGTCAACGTCAGCGCGTCTGGATCGCCATGGCGCTCGCGCAGCAAACCGATATTTTATTTCTCGACGAACCAACGACCTTCTTGGATATTACCTATCAGGTCGAAATTTTGGATCTGCTCACGGATTTGAACCGCAAGCGAGGAACGACGATCGTCATGGTTCTCCATGACATCAACCTGTCCGCGCGGTATGCGGACCATATCGTCGCGCTGCATCAAGGCAAGCTTGCGGCCGAAGGCGAACCGTCGAAGGTCATTACGAGCGGATTAATTAAGGAAATCTTCGGAATGGATTGCACGGTGATCGAGGACCCCGTCTCGGGCTCGCCCTCCGTCGTGCCGATCGGGCGATACCATGCGAATCGCGAGCTGGCGAAGACGCAGTAGGAGACAACGATACGATGGTCCGCGAGCTTAAGAATGAGGATATGTCCCTTCGTCCGGAGAACGGGAAAGAACCCCGACGCGGCATGCTCGTCGAGGCGGAAGACGGATCGATCGTTTACGGCCGGGCCTCCGCCAGTCGCTTCGCACCGCGCGCTTCCCGTTCCGCGGCGGGCATACGAGGGCAGGCAAGGCAATAGCTCCCTCCCTCCGTCCGATAGAACATGCAGCAGGAGGCCTTCATCCGCAGCGGCTTCGCCGGATCCCGCGGATTTTCGATCATGCACCATTTCACGTCGAACGGATTCCGCTTCCGGCCGAACACGGCCCCGTCCAATTCCTGAGACAAGAACCGATAATCGTCGGATACCTGTTCGCGTCGCGCCGCATCGTCGCCGGCTTCTTGCATGGCCGTATCGACGTAATTGCGGAATCCCGCAGGCAATTGCCCCCATAACTGTCCGACATCCGCTTGCGCGGATCGCGCAACGGCCTCGAACAAGGGCCGAACCTGACCGCGGTAGAACGTTGTGAATACGTCCGCTCGCCACGCCTCTCTCCCGACGCTCGGGGCGCTGATTTCCCTGCCTTCCCCGAGCTTGAAAGCAAACCAGGTCCAGCCATCCTTCAGGTACAGCTGAACCGTGAGATTCGACAGCGAGAAATCGAGCGCCGTATCGCAGAGCGACACTGCATACTGCTGCGCCAAGCAGACCGACCGGAACCAGCTGCAGAAGCCGGTTCCGGCGGCGGCCGGCTCAAGCGCCTTCAATGCCGGTATGTAGGCGCGAAGGAATCGATCCATGTTTTTTTCGCGGAGCAGCTCGGCTGCTTTCATCGAAAATACGACGTCTTCCTTCTCCGTTCGCGTGATGTAAAATTTACGCTCCAACAGCTCGTAATCGATCGATGTCATCCTGGAAACCCCTCTCGGCAGAGCTCGGGATACTGATAATGATTTTCAATCTCATACATCATGGTAAATGTTATTCGCTGTACTGTCAACGGATACATGCCGGGAGCGATCGGCCGACATGACGAAGGAAGGATGATCTCGACCATTGCCGGCAACTCCCGGATCGCCGAATCGTTCTGGGAGGCCCATTCGCTTCCCAAGACGAAAGAGATCGCGAACATCATTGAACGATCCCGCCGTCAAGAACGACTGCGCGACGATATCGACCCCGGGCTTATCGCAAACTTCCTAGTCGGATTTATCATGTACCGGCTCCTGAAACAAGGAATCGATTTGATCTTGGAAGGAATGCGACGCAACGATTGAAGACCTTGCGGAGAATCGCAAGGTCTTTTTTGTTGACATATACAATACGCTATTGTTTCGTATCGTATATTAGTATACAAGAGTGATTCCAGTGAAGAAGGCAAGGAGAACGATCATCATTACAGGAGTACCATCCATTCCTCCGAGTGATGTGAAACCATGTACTCCCTCTTTTGCGTTACTTTCGTTCCGGTATTCGTTCGACGCGTCAATCCGTCGCCGATCTTGCCGCCCTGATTCTTCGAATCGGTCTCGCCGGCGGGGGACTGATTTGTAAGGGGGGTCGTATCCCCCTTTCCTTCCCGGCCTCATCTTTAAAAGCGCTTATCGCCGTAAATTTTCAAAACATAATACAGAACCGTCCACGTACTCAAGACCGCCAAATATATCGCGAAGGAATAATAGATCGTATACCCGTGACGGTAATGAAAGATTCCGACCGCCGCGCACAGCCGTTCGAATCCAACGCTCATCAGCGCCCACGCCAAAATGTACACGAGCGAATAACGCGGTTTGATGCGGAAGAAGTCATACAGATAAAAGAAAAGATAACTGTACGGCGCATACATTACATGCGACAAGAAATCCATCACTTCAAATTGCGAGGTGTCGTTAATGACATAATAACTAACAGGAAACACGCTTAAGGTATGGTCGAACAAGAAACCGAACAGCACGCCGAATAAGAGGTACAAAGCGGACGTCTTTTTCGTAAAGCGTTGCGGCGGCCATAACACCGCCAAGGTTCCGACGATGAGCGCTATGACGATAAACCACTCGTTCGTATTGAACCCGTGATCGTAACGAACCTCGTTCAAGATTTACTTGACCTCCTTGCCCAGGCCAATGTACCAACGGGCGATTCGCCAGACGAGGACGATAAACCCTCCGTACATCAAGAAGGAATAGATTATATTCCATTTCGCGAATTCCATCAGATCGAGGAGCAAATAGATTCCGTCCGCGCCGCACAATACGATGACGACGATCGCCGACAGTGCCGCTCTCCATTTGGCCTTTAGGTTGGAAAGAAGGATGCACGCGTTCATGAGAACAAGAAGGGGGATTACTAGGAATCGACAGATATACATCGCGAAGGAACCCTCTACATTCCGCGTGAGGGGAACCCATTTCAAATTGATATCCAGAATCGTGAAAAGCGTTATCGTTAAGATGATGATCACGAAGTACAGAAACAACAGTTCCGTAAGCGTTAACCCCTTAGGAACGATGGCGAATACAATCATCACTACCCATGCCATGAAGGCAAGAACCGCGAGCGTCACTTTGATCATCCTCGGACGAAGGGCTGGTACCTATCGTTACCATTATCCCCATCCAGCTTTGGAAAAATCCAGTTTATATATTCGCGCCTTTACAGAAGTTTAATAATGGAATCCATTGAATAAACTATTTACATTTGTAATAATACTAACTAAATTAGTTTTACTTATTAGGAGGTATCCGCATGGAAACGACAAATACGTTTTTTATCCGAACGACCGCGGTCGCTTTAGCGATCTCAGGGATTTTATTTGTCATCTACCCTTCCCTTCGCCCTTTCTCCGACGAAGCCTCTCTATCCGGAGCCGCGGCGTTCGCTTCAACGGAGTGGATCATATCCCACACGATGGCTGTCTTCGCCTTCGTATTGATGACATTAGGGCTGTTTGGCCTTTACCTTTCGTTACAAGATACCCTGGCGGAAAAACTCGCGCTTCGCGGCCTTTTATTTTCGTTGCTCGGAACAGGTTTGACGTTGCCGTTTTATGGTGCGGAAACATTCGGGCTGAATGCCATCGGCCGAGAGGTTCTTTCCCGGCAGAATCCAGAGTTGATGGATCTCGCCAATGTCATCCGCTTCGGTCCCGGTTTCTATATGATTCTTGCAGGGCTGCTTCTCGTGGGTGTCGGTTCCCTCGTCATTGCAACGGCCATATGGAAATCCCGAACCGTACCGCAATGGAGCGGGTTCCCCTTCGCTATCGGTCTTCTCATGTTCCTGCCTCAATTCCTCGGTTCGCAGCCGATCCGAATCGCTCACGGGGCGATTCTTGCGGTCGGATGTCTTTGGATCGCGACGGGGATATGGCGGAAAACCCGAGGAAACCATGGGATGTAACGCGGCCGGGCCCAATCGCGGTTGGGCCTTTCCTGTATCGTCTTAGGGATAGACCAGCCGCTTCCGTCCGATCCCAGCGCCACCCGATCCCCTCCATCAGATGTATGCCTCCGTACCACTCGTCGCCCCCTTTTTCCTTCAACCAATCTTTCTCCCCGGACAACGAATAATTAAGGTAACACCGTTACAGGCGGCTGTCGTCCGGATGCCGTCCCCTCGTCCCCTGCGACCGGCAACGTGATCGTAAAGATCGTGCCTTCGTCCGCCGAGCTCTGGACGGACACGTGCCCTTGGTGATTTCTAATAATGTTGTAGCTGATCATTAAGCCGAGGCCGGTGCCTTTGTCCTTCGTCGTGTAGAAGGGCTGACCCAGATTGGCGATCTTATCGTCGGGGATGCCGGTGCCCTCGTCCCGGATGACGATCTCGACCGCCGACGCCTGCTTACGCACGATCTTCAGGTGAATGGTTCCGCCTCGCTCCATCGCCTCGATCGAATTTTTCAGCATATTGATGAACACTTGCTTCAGTTGATTTTCGTCGCAAATAATCCAAATCTCTTCCTTCGGCAAGTCGAGCTCGATCGACACATTGTTCAAATTCGCCTGCGATTCCATCAGCTTCACGACATGCAGCACGACGCTCTGGAGATTTTCCAAGATAAAGCTCGTCTGTTGGGGTTTCGCCACCATCAGCAGCTCGCTTATGATCAGCTCGATTCGATCCATCTCCGATGCGATGATCGCATAATATGCCGGGTTCATTCCTTCCTTCGTCAGCTGCAAGAAGCCCTTGATCGCCGTCAGCGGATTGCGGATTTCATGCGCGATGCCCGCGGCGAGTTCGCCCGCGACCGCCAGCTTCTCCGATCGTTCGTAAATTTCCCTTGCCTTCTGAAGCTCCGTCATGTCCCGAACGACTACGATTCTCGCGGTTTCCCCGTTAAATTTCGCGGGTATCGCGGATACTTGCACATGGAGGGGCTTGCCGTCCAGCCTAACCCACTTCTCCTCCATGCGCTCGGACATACGCCCGTCCATCTCCGTAAGCTGGATGCGCTTGCGAACGTTCGGATGGAAATCCGGATGGACCGTTTCGAACACGCTTCGCCATAAGATATCCCCCGGCTCGTTCCCGCCCAACAAGCGTACGCCGAAGTCATTGACGAACACCCACTGCATCCCCTTCGCGATCATAATCGCTTCCGGGAACGATTCGATGAGATCGCGGTACATCTCTTCGCTCTTCGTCAACGCCGCTTCGGCGCGCTTCCGCTCGGAAATATCGCGAATGACCGCCGAATAATACGACTGTCGATCCTCCGTCCAAGAATTCAGTGAAAGCTCGATGGGGAACACTTCGCCCCCTTTGCGCTTCCCTTCGATCTCGACGACGCTGCCGATGATGCGCGGAGCGGCACCGGCGTGATAGGAACGGAACCCTTCGCGGTGCCTCGGCAAATACGATTCCGGAATAATAAAATCGATGCTCTCGCCGATCACTTCCGCGCCGGCGTACCCGAACATCCGCTCCGCGCCTTGATTCCATACGACGACACGCAATTCCGCGTCCGTCACGATCACCGCGTCGAGCACGGAATGAACGATCGATTGAAATCGGGTTTCCTGGTATTGCTTCTCCTGCTCATGCTGTCGAACGAGACGATCCATGTCCCTGCGAGACTCCGTTACATCCCTGCCGATCACGTAGACGCCTTGATGATCTTGGTCGATAATTCTCGGGATCGCATAAAGCTTCATTAGTGCAATATCGCCGTCTTTCCTCCGAAACGCGAGTTCATGCGGGCGGGGGTGTTCCGTTACGGATTGAACGAGCATCTCTTCCGCCGATGCCGCGGAGGACGGATCCGCGATCTCGCGAATATGCCGCGAACGGAGCTCGTCCGGCGCATACCCGAGCATTCGCGTCGCGGCGGCATTCCCGTGCAGGATTTCCCCCTCTCGGTTAACCAACAAGACGGCGTCCGGGTTTTCCTCGAACAACGGTCGGTACCGCATCTCGCTAGCCGCAAGCCGCCTATCGATGTAGATGCAGGTCACGGCGAGCGCGAGAATAAACAGCGTAGCGAAGAAGATGCCGCTCCCCAGCCATACCTGACCCGAAGAAACCATCGACATCGGTCGTGGATTCGCATCGATATACGTCGTGCCGGCCACCGCTACCAAGTGCAAGCCCATCATACCGACGCCCATGAAGACGGAACAAAGGATCCTGCTTCCGAATTTCTTAATGACAGAATGCCAACGATACGCCAACGCAAAGGCGAGGAAGGCATCGAGAATGCCGATGACAATCGTGAGCGCGACGGTTCCCGGATGGAAGCGTACCGTCACCCCGATCAACGCCCCTGCGCCCACATAGTGCATCGCGGACGCGCCGATGCCGAATACCGCGCTTCCCGCCAGGATTGCTCCCCAAGCAGCTTTCGAAAGCCACACGATCATGAAGGCCACGAAGGAAGCCGATATAGAGACGAGGAACGCTGCGACGACTTTCCCTGGATCGTATACGGCGACGATCGGATGCGCCGTCATCGCGATGGAATGCATCGAGAAGATGCCGATGCCGAGCGTCCCCGCCCCTAAGAACAGCCAGCTCGTCCGCTTCGTCGCCAGCAGCCTCTCGATGAGGCTGAACGCGGCGTAAGCCGAGACGGCAGCCACCGTATATGCCAAAAATACGATCGGCAAATGATGCCCTGATAGTATAAACATGCTGTATCCCCCAACGTCGGTCTGGAACCGGACGAAAGGAGCGACCACAGTCTCTTCTCTCGTCCTACGCATCCATCTGTACTGTGACGCTTCATTATACCTTTACGGGCGCCTCTTGGCATCCTCCTTTTCGCCTGCGCGATCGAGCGACGTCCCTTCCTATTCACTTACGATACAGTTCTTCGGGATGACTGGAACGGCAAGTATTGAGGCATTCTTTGCGAATATAATGTTTACGGCATTTTCTCGCCTTTAAGCCGACGAATGGTCGCTTTAATGCCTTCCCCGTAACTTGTTGCCTGGATCGGGCCAATGAACCGCTCGTATTTCTCCCCACTCAGACGGAGCGGTTCCTTGGTCAGGTACAACATTTCCACCACTTCCTTCATGACCGGAACAAATATCCCTAAGATGGATAAACCGATTCTCCCCAACGGTATAACAGGTTTTGCCGATCCGGATGCTTTACGCGAGAGCCGGACGATCTCGGCTCCTGAGATAACGCCAGCGCCGGGGATGTTCCACTCCTGACCATAAGCTTGATCGCGGATCGCTAGTTCCACTATCATTTTGGCTGCATCCGGCAAATATACATACTCGCGCGGCACGCGCATGTTCCCGATGAAAAAACCCATCTTCCCCTTCGCAATAGCTTCGAGTGTACCGCCCAAATATGACGCTTGGTTCGCCGTTGGACCATAGTAATCGGGTAAGCGGACAATGAGTGACCGCGCGTGATTCCAACGACTGTCAAAGACCATCTGTCCAAACTGTAGCCGACTTCGGCCTTTCCGGGTGTGGGGTTCCTTCGGGTGATCTTCAGTAACGAGCTCTTCTTGCCTTCTTCCATACGGATAGATCCCATCCACGACTACCACCTTCAGTCCTAGCCGATCAGCCGCCTTCATGATGGCTTTCCCAAGCGGCAACAAGCGTTCTTCCAACTCATGATAAGGGACGTTCGCACAATGGAACAGAACATCCGCTCCTCTTGAAGCGGTCTCGACGTCATCCGTCTGGAATGCATCCCCGATTGCTAAGGACAGATGCGGCGGATTCCCTATCCGGGCTGCCAGCTGTTCCAATTTTGTGCGGGAACGACCGAAAGCAATGACAGGGATACCTCGTTTCACTAACTCTTCCACAATCGCGGCGCCTGTGCCGCCTGTCGCTCCAATGACAATCGCATTTTTCATAATAGGAACCTCCGTTTTTGGTTAGTTATTGATCAATCACTAACTTTGAAATTGAATATAACATAACTGTAAGTGATTGATCAATAACTAATTTGTAAAAGGCTTTTCAGCCCTTTATTCTTCCATCAGTTCCGGCAGTCCCAAGGCCATCGAAATATTGCACAACATCCCTTTGGCCAAGAACAGCTTGGTTCTCTCCTCCGCATTGTTCGCTCCATTGCGTTGGAACGCCTCCAGTACAATCCCGCGAATGTCCCTGAAACCTGCCTGCATAGCCTTGAGGATCGGCTCCTCTTGTATCGTTTGGGCCTGCATTTGGAGCAGCGTCTCCGAACGGTGAGCATTCATAATTTCCTCGTAGGCTACAATCAAGTCCTGCTCCAAGCGAGCAGGCATCGATGTGCCGATGACTTGAAGGAAGGAATCGGCGATTCTTTGCCAAGAAGCTTCCAGCGCGGCAAGCAACAGCTCCTCCTTCGTCTGAAAAAAACGGAAAATATACGGCTGCGATATCCCTGCTCGCTTAGCCACCTGCATCGTTGTCGCTCGGTAATATCCCGTTTCCGCGAATACTTCAATCGCAGCCGAAATAATATCCATTCGGCGGTTTACCGAAGCGGTTTCGTTTTTTGCCATAGATAGGTGCTCCTTTTTTAATTAGTGATTAATCAATCATTATTGAGTCTACCAGTTATTTATCTTTTTTACAATCCTTCCCCTTACTTATGATACGGTCAGCGTAACGAGGCTATCAGCAAAATACGGGGAAACCGGCATCGCCATTCAGACTCTTTGCGAAGCCCTGTAAAATACGTCACGATGCATATGCTGAATTCTATCCCAGTTGGCGGGATTCGTCGTATCTGGAGAACGGTTCTCCAAAATGGCCTGGTATAGGGCTGTCTTCTCCTCCAGATGGGCCACGTGCTGTTTGGCTTCTTCAAGCTTAGCGAGCGCAGCTTCCTTATGTTCCATCATGAGCGTATAGCGCTGCGGAATGGTGGAGTCCCCCTCGAGACATAAGTCGATATACATTTTAATGACATCGATCGGCATCCCGGATTGCTTGAGGCATTTGATGCCATGCAGCCAATTGATCGATTCTTCGTCGAACAATCGAATGTTATGCTCATTGCGCCGTAGGCTTGGCACCAGTCCTCTATCCGTGTAGAAGCGTACGGCGTGCTCGGTGAGTCCCGTGATCTGAGCGGCTTCTTTAACCGTATACATGTGGAATCCTCCTTGGGAAAAAAGTAGAACAGCCCCTTGCCTTCGTGTAACACGAAGGTATTAAGCTTATTGTAATGCAACGGAGCCGTAATCGGAATTCCCGCTCCATTCCCGATTTCCGGGATACGCACTCGGTTGCTGTTATACATTCGAACCATAGGAGGAATCGCAATGCAGACTGTAACCTTGAACAACGGTGTGAAAATGCCGATCCTAGGCTTCGGGGTCTATCAGATTCCCGATGCCGAGGAGTGCGAGAACGCGGTATACGAAGCGCTGTCGGCCGGTTACCGCTTGATCGACACCGCCGCCGGTTATCTTAACGAGGAAGCGGTCGGACGCGCGATCAAGCGCAGCGGCATACCGCGCGAGGAGCTGTTCATCACGACCAAGATTTGGGTTCAGGATGCCGGCTACGAGAGTGCCAAGCTTGCGTTCGCGAAATCCCTGAAGAAGCTGCAGCTCGACTATCTCGATCTGTACCTGATTCACCAGCCGTTCGGCGATTACTACGGCACTTGGCGCGCGATGGAAGAGCTGTACCGCGAAGGCGTCATCAAGGCCATCGGGGTCAGCAACTTCATGCCGGATCGTCTAATGGACCTTATCGTGCACAACGAAATCGTGCCCGCCGTCAACCAGATTGAAACGCACCCGTTCTACCAGCAGACAGAGAGCGCTGCTTTCTTGAAAGAGCAGGGCGTGCAGCACCAGTCGTGGGCGCCGTTCGCCGAAGGACGAAACCAATTGTTCGGCAACGAAGTGCTGATCTCGATCGCGGAAAAACACAACAAATCCGTCGCCCAGATCGTATTGCGCTGGCTGGTCCAACAAGAAGTGGTTGTCATTCCAAAGTCGGTACGAAAAGAGCGCATCGTCGAAAACTTCGACATTTTCAATTTTGCGTTGGACGCGGACGATATGGAACGCATTACCGCACTCGATACGCGGGAGAGTCTATTCTTATCGTACCGCGATCCGGAAGTCGCCAAGACGATGGGCAATTGGAGAGTCGAACTGTAAGCCTTGGTCCGGTTTCTCCATGAAGTAAGGACAGGGCGGGCGCCTCTGTCCTTTTTTATCTGCGGTTAAAACCGCACGGTATGGGACCGCGTTCAATGCCAATGCCTAGGGGTGCTATGCACTTCTTTTATCCGCTCAGCATGACTTCTCGTCTTAGCGTTTTCCTGCAGCCAAATCCTAAGATCTTTTCTCGAATTGCCGGCAGCGACTTTTCATTTTCAATTTCCATGGTTGTTGGAAATCACTTCGAAGCAGGATGACCACGGAGTGTTGGATAACGGCATGATCACATGGCCGTCGACCGATAGTCGATTAAAATTTACCCTATGAGCTGCATTTTAGCGAATCGAGCTGGTACTTGAAAGGAATCTGTTTACATCGACAAGGATATCGAACCTTTATATTATCTCGGATCGATCATATGACTGCGGATGAACGCGCGTTTCATCCTAGAGAGGATTGGTCGGAACAAGGACACGAAGCAAGCTATCTACCGCAACTCGTCACGATTAAGGCATGGATATCGCCTAGCATAAAAGATCAAATCATCGAAAGGTATGGTCGTAGAAGTATTGAAGACCATAGTTCTGATTTTTTATTAGCAACCATGTATGTCCCACAAAATCGTACGGGATTTCTATTCTTAGCAAGCTTCGGCACTCATCTGAAAGTTGTAGAGCCCAAATCCTATGTGGAAGACTTCCGAAAGTATTTACATCAAATGATGGAGACCTATTCCTGATAAGGTCTCGTCTCGGCAATATCGGTTCATCTTGTCTTTATCTCCGCGCTGTCTATAACGTATGGTTTCGACTCAGCTTACAAATGCGATCCGCCGGTCGCATCGATCATCTGTCCCGTTACCCATCGACTGTCCGGCGACGCCGTGAAAGCAACAATGTCCGCGATATCCGAGGGCTCGCCGACGCGTCCAAGCGCCGACATCCCTTCGGCAAACTTACGGCCCTCGAGCGTGTGCAGCCATGGCGCGTTGACATCCGTATCGACGATGCCGGGCATGACTGCGTTCACGGTAATGCCTCGCGGCCCCAGAAGCTTTGCCAAGTGCAAGGTGAATGTATTGAGAGCGCCTTTGGTTAAGTTATAGGTCATGATATGCGGATAAGCAATGCGTGTCACTCCGGATGAGATATTGATGATGCGGCCGCCGTCCCGCAAGCGTCCTAGCGATTGCTGCACGAGGAAAAACGGCGCTTTAACGTTGACTGCAAACAGCCGATCAAAGTCCTCTTCGCTCGTCTCCTCAAATGACGGGGATGTGCCGATGCCGGCATTGTTGACCAGGATATCGAATTGGTTGCTCCCGGTCCTGCGGATGAGTTCCTCGTCCAAGATTTGAAGGAGCCGACTGACTCCGTCTAAAGAATCCAGCTCTGCACCGACGGCGAAGGCTGATCCGCCTGCCGCCTCGGCTTCGGAGATCGTCTCCTCCGCGGCATCCTTCCGTGTGCCGTAGTGTACGGCGACAAGTGCACCTTCGGCGGCGAGACGCACCGCGATTCCTCTCCCGATCCCTCGGCTGGCTCCTGTGACGACTGCAATTTTGCCTTCCAAGCGTTTCATATTCTGTAGATCCACTCCTTATCAAATGGTTGATGTCATGATAAACCCTCCTCTCAAGGGGAGAGTCAAGAGTGGATCCCTCCTTATTCAGACACGTTCAACCGGCACGATCGCCTCCGCCATTCGCAATTGTCCGTAGATATCTTTGTCTGACGTTAGATAAATCTCCCGGAACGGAAGATTCTCGATAGGCCGATAACTCTCGTTAGCGATCCATCTTCGCAGCGCCTCCGTCGCCGTGCAATTTTCTTTATATGGATCGCATCGATGGATATAAGAAGCGGCTTTCTCCATACCGGACAATTGATGAATCTTAACCCTGAGGTTACTGGAAATCTGGTTCGAGACGGGAACGGCGACCTCAATATCCGAAGGCTCTTCGTCGCAATCGGCCCTGCTGTGCCAGACGATTGTCAACTCGCTGTCCGACTCTTCGCCATGTGAGCGGACATACTGCTTCAATTCATCGAGAAGCAAACACAGTTGACCTTTCGGCAAAGACTCGCGGATGGAAGCGACGAGAACCGGCTCCACACTTCGGATCGAGAACATCCCTTCCTCTGCAGCCGCAGCATGCCGTTCGATCCGCACGAGTCGCTCATCGATCTCCGCAATTTGTCGCCGAGCCTCTTGTACCTGGAGTTCCAACTGCTTACGCCTCTCGAGCAACGTACATTCCGCTTGCGTCAGAGAGGATGGTCCCCTCAACATTGGCCTCATCATCTCGAGTGTTAGCCCCTGTTTTTTGAACCCCGCGATGCGGCGGATCGTCAATAGCTGATCGGCAGTATAGAAACGATATCCCGATTCTTCGTCTACTCGTGCAGGCTTTAACAAACCGAGTTCGTCGTAATGCCGTAACGTCTTCACCGTCACGCCGCTCAGTTTAGCGAACGCTCCAATCTTATACATTCGACAAGACACCTCTTTTCTGTGTTGCCCCCCCAAAAAACCACGCCGGCTAACCCAAGCAAGCTCATCGGTCATAAAGTAAACGTATAGACTCGATTTTTTGATGCATGTATGCCTTGGCCTCGACAGGCCTCACAATTTTGACTTCATCTCCCCATTGCCATATCAAGTCCACGTAGAAATTCAATTCCTGTACCGCTATTCCCATCGTCAGTGCCCCGCTGCCATCCTCGTTGTGCCGTATGAATGGACGAAAACGAGAGTTGGATTCCATCAGCCACACCCCTTTCTTCGTCATCTCAAGTTCGAGTATAGTCTGTTCCAGACCTTCCTTAGTAGGTTTATCCAATAAAGTCATCCGGCTTATTTCCGTCCGGCAAGGAATGGTTCCGTTGAGCTCGGCGGAGAGGATCCGATCGGCTCTGAACTGCCTAATGTCCTCCCTAGTGAAGCAATACGCGGGACAATACCAATACCCGGAACTGGCATAAAGACCGATCGGCTGAATGTTCCGCTCCGATACTCCACTGCTAGATTTATACTCGATGGTGACCACACTGCGGACCATTATCGATTGCAGGAGAGTTTGAAGAACCTCCGCAGACATCAATCGATACGGGCTCCAGAACATGATCCTGTTTTTTAGCCGGTCAATCTGTTCTCTTACATCGGCAGGCAAGTAATGATAAAACTTGTGAAGCGCTGCGTCGGCCCCCTCGCCGAAAGGCAAAGAGCTGAAATAATCCATCGTCTGACTTGCAAAAAACATAGCCAGTGCTTCATTTTCGGTAAAGCTGATCGGTGGCAGCAGCCTCTCTTGCAGTAGCTTGTAACCTCCACCCCTTCCCTGAACGGAATACACCGGAACGCCGAGTTCGCTTAGCTCTTGCAGGTCCCTTGTAATCGTACGTGTGGACAGGCCAAATTCATCGGCCAACTCTTTCACAGTAAAGGATCGTTTGGCGTTGATCCTCATAATCATTTGGATGAGACGCTGTGATTTTTGCAATGGCCCACCTCATAATTCATTTTTTTTCATATTACCGTATAAATAAGACATCTTCTGTCTTGTTTTCATGTTACCATTATCTTATAAGTCATCTGATTTGACTACCAACAGGAGGCAGGATCCGTATGCTAAAGCATTCCCAAGAAAAAATAGGCTTTGTTTTTATCAATGGGGCAGGCTTGGAAGGCCTCGTTTGGAGTAAAGTTGTGGAGGATTTCGAACATCCTTGTTTACTTGTTGAGTTTCCATTGAGGAAGAGCTCTTTAGAGTCAAGGAGCGGCCTCTCTTTGGAAGATTATGTGACGCATATGAAAAGACAAGTGGATGAATGGGGGACACGCAGAATTGTAATTGTCGCGCATTCGCTTGGCGGCGTTCTTGCTCATAGACTGGCATCCGTTCTGACGGATCGTCTGGCGGGCATTGTAGCCGTAGGAGCGGCAATTCCGAAGAATGGCGGTTCATTTCTATCCATTTTACCGTTTCCTCAGAAGCTTATCATGTCTGTTATCCTGCGAACGTTGGGCACGAAACCGCCAGAGTCGGCCATCCGTAAGGGTTTATGCAACGATCTCTCACCGGATCAAGCCACGGAGATCGTGAAAGGATTCATTCCCGAGGCGGTACGAGTGTATACGGATCGAATCAACGTGTCTGTTCCGGATGTACCAAAGCTATACGTGAAGCTAACCAACGATAAAGAGTTCAGTCCTTCTTTACAAGATAAGATGATCTCAAACTTTTCCCCGCAATCCGTCCAAAGCTTGGAAACCGGACATTTACCGATGATAAGCAACCCGGAAGGCTTGAGATCGATACTGGAAAATTTCTTATCGGATTGTTAGCACTCGCAAATTCCCACTTTAACACGATAAAGCCGAAGAGCTGAGTAAATCATGTCTTCGGCGATTCGGTTCTCCGTGCTGTCTGTAACGGCAAGTTTAAAGGCCATCCTTTGTGGGTGGCCCTTTGTTTTCGGATCTAAGCTCTAAAATAGCACCTGATCCGATGGCAAAATAGAAGCGAACTGCTGCAGCAAGTGATTATGATGACGTATGATCTGTTCGGCTGTTAACTCATCGGAATCGAAGGTGCTGGTACAATCGCTAGCCAACTCAATTTTATAACCGTAAGAATAAGCCCTTTTCACCGTTGTATCTACGCAGTATTCGGTTTGAATCCCGCATATCACCAGCCCCTCGACCCCATTGCTACACAGCAACATGTGAAGATCCGTTTCGTAAAAGGAGTCTGCATGATACTTGATAATAAGAAAATCCTCTGGCGCAGGCGCAAGCGGATCCACGATCCTCCATAATGGTTGTTCAACCGATCGCGGCCCTGTCGTTTCCGTGTGTAAAACATAAAATATGGGCGATTGGGCTTCCCTAGCCCTGTCAATTAAAAGTCTTGTATTTACAATAAGTTCTTCCTCATGGAAAAGGGCCTTGCCGCCATAATCTTTCCAAACAAAAGGCATGGTTTGCATATCAATGATCAGCAATGCCTTCTTCACCTTTTGTCCCCCTCCTTCCCTTAGATCTCCCCACATCGTATTGAAACAACCCATGCTGATTGCAATGGAAATACAGGGTTCCTCCATACATCTTAGGAAACCGTGTGTCGGCGTCTTGTTCCGGGTATAATTTGATGATAAGAACTCTGTCAATCGAAACATAAGCCAAGAAAGAGATATAGTGATCTCTGCTCATCTCATGCTTCAGAGTGACGTAATAATCA
>JAPSKX010000325.1 GCA_031181325.1 Paenibacillus sp. | reverse complement strand
TCGAACGATTGGGGAGAGCAGAGGTCGGTCATGCTGGCGAGCGGGGAGCTGCCGGACGTGATCTTAGGCAATCTTGCGCTCGGCGATTCCGACATCATTAACAACTTGTCGTATTTCCGTCCGCTCGACGATTATATCGAGGAATATATGCCGAATTTGAAGGCGGCGATGGAAGAGACGCCCGTCATGCGGAAGCTGAGCACCTTCCCGGACGGCCGCATCTATTCGCTGCCGGCGAGATTGCCGTCGCGTCCCGTCTCCGCGACGCAGCCGGTCATCAATAAAGCATGGCTCGACACGTTGGGACTGCAGCCGCCGACGAACGTCGACGAGCTCTATACGGTCCTGAAAGCGTTCAAGGAACGGGATCCGAACGGCAACGGGAAGGCCGACGAAATTCCCGTCAGCAACGAAGGCGATATCGAGATGCAGCTGCTCATGCCGTTCGGCATTACGAATCTGCGGGCCAATAACATGTTGATCCAAGACGGCAAGCCCGTGTTCTTCCCGACGTCGGAAGCATACAAGGAGGGGCTGAAGTGGGCGCACAAGCTGTACGCGGAGGGGCTGATCGATCCGGAGTCGTTCACGCAGGACGGCACGATGCTCAGCGCGAAGCGGCAAAATCCGGACGTACCGCTCATCGGATTTTCGTACCAATGGACGCCCGACGCCGTCTTCGGCAAGTGGAGCGACCAGTACGCGACGATCGCGCCGATCGCCGGTCCGGACGGCGCGAAATATCAGGAGGGGGAGCCGGAGGGGCTGAATTTCCGCCGCAACGAAGTGTTGATCACGACCTTCAACGAGCATCCGGAAGCGACGGCGCGCTGGATCGATCAGTTCTACACGTCCGAGGCGAGCATTCAGAACTTCTGGGGCGCCATCGGCACCTCGCTCGAGAAGCACGACGACGGCACGTTCTCGCTGATGGCTCCGCCGGAAGGGACGAGCGCCGACGCGTGGTATTGGGAAAATTCGCTCCGCGACTTCGGTCCGAAATACGTCAGCCCCGCGTTCGAGAAAAACATCAAGCTGGATCCGACGACCGGAGACGGGCTGAAGATGGAGCTCGACAAGCTCGGCAAGGCGTTCGTCACACAGCCTTATCCGGAGGTCATGCATACGGCGGAGGAATATCAAGAGCTGCCGACGCTGACGACCGATATCAACAGCTTCATTGCGAGCTCTCGCGCCCAATGGGTGACGAAGGGCGGCATCGACGAAGGCTGGGACGACTACGTAGGAAAGCTCAACGCCATGGGACTGGAGCGATTGATCGCGATTTATCAGGAGGCGTACGACCGGTATATGAGCGTCGAATAACGCGGCGCCGACGCCTCGGGAGGAAACCCGCGCACCCGCGCGGGGCTTCCCTTCGGCGAGGGCGGGGGACCATTTTCGGAAAGGGGTATGGATCGATGACAACGAAGAGGACGGTGCGGAAGCCATGAAGACGATGTACCGAATCGGATTGATCGGACTGGGCGGCATGGCGCAAGAGCATCTGCGTTGGATGAACGAGATCGGCCGATTTCGGATCACGGCGATCAGCGACGTCAGCGCCGAGGCGATGGCGAAGGCGGGGGACCGTCTCGGGCTGAGCGAGGAGCGACGCTACGCCGACTTCTCGGAGCTCGTCGGCGATCCGAGCGTCGATGCGGTCGTATCCGTCACGCCGAATCATGTGCATGCCGATATTATTCGGGCGTGCCTCCAAGCGGGGAAGCCGTTCCTCGCGGAGAAGCCGTTCACCCGCGACTTCGAGGAGGCTGCGCCGCTGCTCGACCTGTACGAACGCCGGCCCGTACCGGCGATGATCGGATTTACGTACCGGTATACGCCGGCCTTCCGCTATGCAAGAGAACTGGTTCGTCAGGGCGACATCGGGACGGTTCGCAGCTTCTCGATCCGCTATCTGCAAAGCTGGGGCTCCGCGCTCTACGATACGCCCTATATGTGGCGGTACGATAAGGCGATTACCGGCACCGGCGCGCTGGGGGATCTGGGGTCGCATATGATCGACATGGCTCGTTATCTGTTCGGCGAGTTCGAGGAGCTGTCCGCGCTGCTGCATACGATCGTCCCCGAGCGGAGAGATCCCGTCGGCGGAAAGCTCATGCGCATCGACGTCGACGACTTCGCCGCCTTCCAGGCGCGCCTGACGAACTCGGTCGTCGGCTCGTTCCAGACGACGAGGAACGCGGTCGGTTCGGGCAACGAGCACGAAGTGTCGATCTACGGCGACCGCGGCACGATTCATGCTTCTACGCTGTCGCCGGACCAGGTGATCCGCATTCGCGAGGAGTCGGCCGGACAGCTGGCGCGGACGACGCTGGACGTGCCGAGCCGCTGCAGGCGGAAGCAATACGAGGATTTTTTAGCGCTTCTCGAAGGCGAGGCTCCGGACGGCCTCCCCGGCTTCTTGGACGGATACCGGAATCAGCAAGTACTGGATGCCGTCGTCCGTTCTCACGAAACGAAGCGTTCGGTAAGATTGCCGGATTCCCTATGAGACGGACGTCGCGGTCCGCTCCCGCAGTCAGCCTGCGGGGGTGGGTCGTTTTTCTTTGTGTTGTAGGTGGTAGCGCCCCATTA
>JAPSKX010000124.1 GCA_031181325.1 Paenibacillus sp. | reverse complement strand
TCATGCCGCGCATGTTTCGCGTTCTCGGCTTCTGGACCCTCGTCATCGGCTTGATGGCGTTAGCGGGCGATATGTACACGATGGCCTTGCTGTTCTTTTTCCAGACGGCCGCTTTCGTCATTTTGGGGTACATGAATTTGAAGGAACGGACCTACATACTCCTGTTCTGGGGGTACATGATCCTTTCGTTCACGGGATTCACGTACTGGTCCTTCTTCAAGATGGATATTTAACTGCAATTGGAGAACACGATGCGAAAAACAGGGCTGCCCGAGGCGATCTCGGACAGCCCTGTTTTCATTAGGTCGGATCTCAAGCCGCTACGTCTTCGCCATGGTCATCACCTTGAACAGCTCGCTCATGCCGTCGCTGAGCAGCAGCTGCCGGATCGCCCGATTCGCCCTCGCCTCCGGCGAAAACGGATTCGATCCGTCGTGGCTTTGGAGCTTGTTCAGAATGCCCTGCTCGACTAGGAACGTCTTCTGCGTCTGAATGTCGACGTCGACGAACCCCGCCGCCGCCGCCGCGGATGCGCACCATTCGAAATTGACGTGCGTCGTGAGATCCTGCTCTCCCGGCGCGCGGAACCAATCTTCCCCGGCGGTGTGTTTATGATAAGCGAGCAACGTGCCGTTCATTCGATGCGGCGCGTACAGCTCCGCGGAGACGTCGCCGTAATCCGCGAGCAGGACGAAGCCCCGGCGCAGCTTCCGTCCCAGCGCGGCGATCCAATCGAGCCCCGCGAGATTCGCCTCGATGCGCTGCCCTTCGCGTCCGTCCACCGGATGCGCGCCGAGCCACGCCGCGAGCCGCTCGTCCCGAATCGGACCGGAGGTCTCGCGCAGCGTCCCGTCCGTCGGGTCGCCTTCGACGTAGAGCTCCATCCATTCGCCGCGCTTGCGAATCAATCGATGCGCCGGGAACGCGTCGAGCAGCTCGTTGGCGAAGACGAGCGCGGTCGATTCCCGCAGCGCCTTCTCGATTCGATCGTCGTCCGGCTCGGCGATGAATTGAACCGCGCCGCCGTGCGAGCGAAGTCGGTCGAACTGCAGCGCGCGGTGATAAGGACTTCCCTCCGCGCCGTAGAACCGAAGGCGCGCATACGTATCCGGATAGGCGCTCCGCAGCTCGTTCAGCACCGCTTCCGCCATCCGTCCGTCTCCTCCTCCGAATTCGACGAGATGAATCGTCTCCCCCGCCCGCGACAATCGCCTAGCCGCCGCGTCGAGGCGTGCCGCGATGCAGCCGCCCATGAAGGCGCCTACATGCGCGCTCGTATAGAAGTCGCCGTCTTTGCCCAGCTTCGGCTCGCTTCGCTGGTAATACCCGGCTTCAGGCCAATATAAACAAATATCCATATAATCGGCGAACGTCATGCGTCCGCCGCCTCGTCTCAGCCGCTCGGCGAGCGCTTCCTCTACCGCTCGATTGCGCCGCTCCGTCATCGCGTTCCGCTCCTTTCGGATTTCCCAACGTTTCGTATCCGACGCCTTACAGACAAAAAGCGGCGCCGTCGTTATAATAATACTAGGCTTTCAGGGAGGAGTCACATGTTTATGTCCATCAACGTTACCGCAGCGCGGAGACGGAAATCGCTGCTTCGCTTCGGCGCCGTCGCCGCGCTCGCCGCGTTCGCGTTCGGGATCGTCGCCGGCTGCGAAGAGACCCCCGCGCGCGACTTCGCCGTCGAAGGCGAGGCGTGGAAGGCGGCGATCGCCGAAGCGTACGAGAGGAACGATTCTTTAGATAACTATCGGTTCGAAGGCTCGATTACGGCAGCGGACGGGGGGAGGACGCCTTCGGCCTCCGGCGCCTTATTGCCGACGATCGAGGGCGGAATTGCCTGGTCCGGCGTGCTGTACCGCGAGCCGGCCCGGCTCGAAGCCGACGTGCGCGTCGGCGCGAACGGCGGCGAGGGAGCGCGGACCTTCCCCATGCTGGCGCAAGACGGTTTGTTTTATATCAGCGTCCCGCCGGTGAACAAGCCCGACGAATATTTCGTCATCGATCTCGCGAAGGCGAGGACGGAGAACGATCCGCTGCCGATCGAGCCGCTGCTGAACGCCGCAGACGCGTTCGACGACTTGGCCCGAACGCTCGTCGCGCGCATCGCCCCCGAGTGGGTGCGCGCGGCCGAGGCGGACGCGCCCGCCTCGCCGCTCCGCTTCGTCGTCGACGTGACGGACGAGAACGCCGAGCCCGTCGCGGCTGCCGTGCGCGAAGCCTATGCGGATTGGGCGGCGTCGCTGCCGCCGGAGCTCGGCGCGAACGCGTTCGGATTGTCTGACGAATCGCTTCGCTTGCTGCCGGGCGGAACGATCGTCATCGCGCTCGACGAGGCCGGTTACGTCGTCGACCAACGCGTCGAACTGCCGTTCGCCGACGGGACCGCTACGGCGAACGAAGCCGATTCGTCCGCGACGTTCTCCTACGCGTTCCGGCTGACCGAGCCGAACGGCTCGCCGGACATGACGAGAAGCGTGCCCGAGAACGTCATACCGTTCGAGAATGTGCTCGCCTTCCTCGCCGCCGGCGGCGGCGCCGCTGCCCCGTGATACGGCGGGGTTCCCTCGAAAAGCTACCGCTTTTCGAGGTTTTTTGTCATGTGTGCGCGCTTCCTTCGATAGGGATAGAGAGACAGCATTTTCAGGACGGGCGGTGGGTTTGATATGCGTACATGGATCGCCGCAAGCGTAGCTGCGGCGCTCGCAATCGGAAGCGCGACCGCGCCTTCGTTCGCCGGCCCGGCGCGGCAAGAGCCGGCGGAGACGGCGCCCGCGGCGGAACCGACGACCGCCGTGACGGACGGTTCGTCTTCGCTCGTGCAGCAAGGACTCGCGATTCACGAACTGGACAAAGAGTTGGAGAGGCTGAAGGGGGAGCAGGCGACCGTCGACGATTCGATTCGGAAGCAACAGGCGGCGATCGACGAGCGGAAGACCGTGCTGGAGCAGCGGACGCAAGCGTCGGGCAAGGTGTTGCGCGCTTATTATATGGGACAACGGGATCGAATGTGGATGCTGCTCTTTCAGATGCGGTCGTTGGGAGAGGCGCTGCTCGCCTTAGATTACTTGCAGGCGATCGTGCGCAGCGACTATCGTACGCTCTCCGCGTACCGGGCGGCGTACGAAGAGCAGCAGGCGCTGCTCGCGGAATTATCGGCGCGGCAGGAACGGCTCCGGGTCGTGATCGCCGAGCACGAGCGGCAGCGGGTGCGGGTTGCGGAGGAGCAAGCCGAATTGGATCGGAGATTGGCCGAGCTGACGGAACAAGAGCGTCAGGAGCAGCTTGCGACCATCGAAGCGACGACGAAGGCGTGGGAGGAACAAGGCGTGCCGCTGTTCGAGGACGTACTGACGGCGCTCAGCGCGGCGATGCAAGAATTGCCGGAGCTGTTGTCCGATCCGTCGCTGCTAAGCGTAAACGGCGCTTCGATGGAAATTCGGCTGTCGGACGATACGTTCAATACGTTCTTACGGGAGCGGAACCCGATTTTCGAGTCGTTCGACTTCGGCTTCGGCCCGTCCGGCATGACGGTGACGGGCGGCATCGACGACAGCGTCGCCGTGCTGCATGGCATATACATATTGGAACAGGAACCCGCTAATGCGCTTCGCTTCCGAATCGACAACGTCGCCTTCAACGGTTACGAGCTGCCGGATACGACGCGGACCGAGCTTCAGAACCGCTTCGACCTCTCCTTCGCGCCCGGCCGTCTCGTCGCGGGTCTCGCCGTCTCCGAGATCGCGAACGAGGAAGGGATGATGCGCGTCAAGCTGAGTTTCTCCCTCGCTTCGCGTTCGTAGCGTCCGTCCGCAGTTACGGAACGTCGCCCGGAGGAGGCAGTTCGACCGGAGGCGGGCCGTACGAAGCGCGGACGCTGTCGACCATGCGCAGCAGCGGCCGCAGCGCGTTCAGCGTCTCTCGTTCGTCCAAGCCGGACGCGTCGGGAAGCGGAGCGACAGCGGCGGGCGCCGTCGTCCCGAGCACCGTCGGCGTTCCGGCGGCGAACGACGACGGCAATCCGAACGACGCTCGCGTGACGGGCCATCGGCCGCCGCCGGTCGTTCCGAACTCGTCGACGACGCTCGGATCGGTGATGTAGCGAATCCATTCCGCCGCTTCCGCGGGAAATTCCGTCGCCGGAGAGACGACGAAGCTGCGTCCCGCGAAGGGCGGCAATCCGCCGGCCGCCTCCTCGTCGGGCACGAATGCCGCGACGGACAGCTTCGCGTCCGGCTCCGCCGAGGCGGCGGCTTCGATCGCCTGGCTTAAAGGCACGAACGCCCAAGCGGCTTCGCCGCGCGATACCGCGCCCGCCGTGCCCTGCGTCGCCGCCGCCTCCGCGCCGACTTCGCCTAACGCCGGCGCCGCGCTCCCCTGCCCCGCTTCCTCTACCGTCGTCGGAGCTCCGCCTCGCGCGGACGTCCCTCCGACTGCGTCTGCGTCGGTCCCCGCCGCGGCGACATGCGCTTCCGCTTGCTCCGGCGCCTCGTTCACGACCTCGCCGACCGCCTCGACCGCCGACCAATGGCGAAGCAGCGCTTCGCCGTACGTCGATCCGGGCGTCCCGGACTTCGCTTTCCCCCCGAGCTCCAACCATGTCGATACCGTAGGCGGCGCTTCCGCGAGAGCCTCTCCGAGCGGATCGTCCCTTCGAAACACGAACACATACGGATCCCAATCGGCCGGAACGCCCCAGAGGTACCCGTTCCATCGCACCGCGCCTCGCACCGTATCGAACCATAGCGATTGGCGTTCCGGCGAAATATAATCGTCCAGCGACAGCAGCAGCCCTTCCGCCGCTTCGCGGCGAACCCATTCCGTCGGGTATAACATGATATCGGGCGCGTCGCCCGTTTCCGTCGAATCGCGCACTTCGTTCCGCAGCTCGTCCGAATCGACGTTCCGCAGCGTTACGGATACGTCCGGCCGCATGGCGGCGTAACGCTCCGCGGCGCGCTGAAGGCCTTCGTACGCGCGAGCGTCCAACGAGACGACCGCATGAAGCGCGATCGGAGACGCCGCCGTGACGTCCGTCGCTCCGGGATCCGGCGCGGCCATCGTCCCGAACGGATCGGGCGCTTCCACGCGCGTGACGTCGCCGAGGCCGAGCAACATAAATAACGTCATGCCGAAAGCGGCCATGACGATGACGAACCATTTGCGCATGAATGCATTCCCTCCCGCCTTCCTTCATCTTACCAGAACTCCGAGGCGGCGTGGATTTCATTTGTGTTACAAGCCCGGTTGCAGTAGAATGATTTCTTAATTCGGCTGTACGGAGGGACTTCGAATGTGGCAGGACGGAACTATGAAATACGGGCTCCTGATGGATTTGCCGGAGGGGAAGCTGGCGGGGTTTTACGCTAGAATCGTGAAGGCGATCGCAGATGCGGCGACCGTGTTCGATCGGGATAAGGAGCTGATCGTCGTCGACGACGCGGAGGCGCAGAACCGCGTCGCGGAGGTGCTCGCGAAGGGGAACATCGGTTGGGAGCCGGTTCGCTTGTGGCTGCTGCCGGAAGGCGCGGAGCTGGATGCGCGCGCGGAGGATTTCGGCTTCCTCAGCAAATTCGGCAATGCGTATTTGTATGCGGATCGGGTCGACCGGTTCCGCTTCGCCGACCCGCAGCCGACGGGCGCCGAGCTGGCGCCCGCCTTGCTGCAGCTTCAAGAATTCATCGTGTATTCCTGCGGCGAAGGAGAAGCTTTGGCGAAGACGCATTATACGGAGTCGCATCTTCGCGAGACGATCGAAGGGATCGTCTCGCGGTACGGCGCGGCGGTCGTCTTTTTCTAATTGCCAGGGTTACAGTAAATCGGCGGCGAGCTGCGCGAGATGCGACCGCTCGCCCTTCTCCAGCGTAATATGCCCGGACAGCGATTCGGCCTTGAACCGATCGACGACGTGCGTCAGGCCGTTGCTCGTCGCGTCGAGGTACGGATGGTCGATCTGCTCCGGGTCGCCCATCAGAACGATCTTGCTTCCTTCGCCGACGCGGGAGACGATCGTCTTCACCTCGTGGCGTGACAAGTTTTGCGCTTCGTCGATGATGATGAATTGTCCGGGGATCGACCGTCCTCGAATGTACGTCAACGCTTCGACTTGGATGCTGGTCAGTCCCGCCAATATTTTATCGATGTCCCCGCTTTTCTTCGTATCGAACAAGTACTCGAGATTGTCGTACACCGGCTGCATCCACGGACGCAGCTTCTCCTCCTTCTCGCCCGGCAGGTACCCGATATCCTTGCCCATCGGAACGACGGGGCGCGCGATGAGCAGCTTTTTGTATTTCCGTTCGTCCTCCACTTTCATAAGCCCGGCCGCGAGCGCGAGCAGCGTCTTCCCCGTCCCCGCCTTGCCCGTCAACGTCACGAGGGGCACGTCGTCGTTCAGGAGCAGCTCCATCGCCATCCGCTGCTGCGCGTTGCGAGCGGAGATGCCCCAGACGGGATCGTTGCTTAAGTACAGCGGCTCGAGCTTCTTCCCGTCCGCGTTCACCTTCAGCAGCGCCGACTTCGAGGAGCCCAACTCGTCTTTCAGAATGACGAACGTATGCGGGTACAGCGACGTATAGGTCGATACGGCGGACACCGGCAAGAAGCGGTACGAATAAAACTCGTCGATGACCGACGGATGCACCTTCAAGGTCAAGTAGCCCGTGTACAGATCGGACAGGCCTACCGTTCTATCGTTTAAATAATCCTCCGCGCGCAATCCCAGCACGTCCGCTTTAATGCGAACGAGAACGTCCTTGCTGACGATGACGACCGGCTTCGGATTCGGATTGTCTTGTTCTTCGTAATGATAATTCAGCGCGACCGCCAAGATGCGATTGTCGACGGTCGATTCCCCGAACAGCTCCTGCATGCGAGCGAAGCTTCGATGGTTCAGCTCGACCTTCAGCGTTCCGCCGCTCTCCAGCGCGATCGAGTCGTGCAGCCTCCCCTTATCCCTCAATCCGTCCAACAATCTGGAGACGTATCTGGCGTTACGGCCGATCTCGTCGGCGTTCCGCTTCTTCGTATCGATCTCTTCCAGAACGACCGCCGGGATGATCACGTCGTTGTCTTCGAACGCGTAGATGGCATTCGGATCGTGGAGCAGCACGTTCGTATCCAGCACGTACATTTTCTTCATCGCAATTCCCTCCATAGCAAGATCGGTTAGCGGTCCGGGAAATACATAGTCGGAACGGATAAAGAGAACACTACCTGCATAGAAAAACACTTTATCCCGAAAGGACGGAACCGAGATGGTCAAGCAAACACATGGATGGACGGGCGCGCTTCTTCTCGCGTGCGCCGTCGCGGCGACCGCTTGCTCGGGGAACGGAGGAGCCGGCGCCGAAGCGAAGCAGACGGACGACACGCAACGTATTCGCGTACAGCAGACGGCTACCGAGCAGGATACGAAGCGCGCGCGCGCGACCGAAGCGCGGCTCGAGCAGCTGGCCGAAAGCATTCAAGAAGTGAAGCATGCCAACTGCGTCATCGTGGGCGATACGGCCATCGTCGGCATCGATGTCGGCGGCGACGTCGAACGCTCCCGCGTGGGAACGATCAAATACGCCGTGGCGGAGGCGCTGCGGAAAGATCCCGTCGGCATCAACGCCATCGTCACCGCCGATATGGATTTAAATCACCGCCTTCAGGAAATCCGCCAAGATATTCAGAACGGGCGGCCGATGCAGGGCATCGCCGAAGAGCTTGCGGACATCGTCGGGCGCATCGTGCCTCAGTTGCCTAGAGACATCGAACAGCGCAGCCAGCCGCCGAGCGACCCGAAAGGCGCGACGCAGGAACATGGCGTACAGAAGATCGAAGCTTCCCAGGACGGAGCGTCGAACCCGCCTTCGAACCGACCTTCGAATCAAGCCGCGAACCCGCCGTCGAACGCCGGCGAACCGAGGGACAACCGGGATTTCGACTCGCACCCGAACGCTCGCTGATTTTGTCGAAGCGCCCCCTAACAACACAGAAAGCCTAGTCGAAATTCGACTAGGCTTTCTTCATGGCGGCGAATACCTGGTTGTCCAGCTTCTCGGCCGCGCGCTTGTCATACGTCTTCTCGTATTCCGGCTCGACGGAGATGCGCGCGCCGTAAAACATCGCGTCGCGTACCGCCTCCACCTCGATGTCGATGCACACCAAGGCGAATGGAACCCCTTCCAGCTTCTCTTGCACGATGCGAGCCGCGCCGTACACCGCATGTACGCCGCCCGCCGCGAACAACGTCGCGTTCACGCGCGAATTCGCCTTCACGTTCGACACGATCCGGGAACGACCGTCCACGGCGAACCGCACCGTACGCTCGTTCGGCGCGTACACCCACGAGATGGCGCTCGTCGCCGGACCTCCGCTTTCCGCGTCGATCGTGCTGAGAAGGACGAGTTTCTCCTTCTGAAATTGGTCGATCAATTCCTGTGACAACACCGTTACGACTTCCGACATGTGTCCGTTGCCTCCCAGCAATGCCTGTTGTTGCCGTCCGTACCCACATTATAGCATAGCGGGAAGGGAAAGCGACAGCCGCTTTCCGCAGCGCCGCCCGCGCCGACGGCGTTATTCCCCCGTCTCGGCGGGCGCGTCTTCCTCGCTCGCTTCCGCATCCGTCGAAGCCGGAACCGCCGGCGGCGGCCCGTCCTCGAGCAGCTGTTCGTTGAGTTGACCGGACGCGTTCTCCACGTCTTCCGGCGACAGTCGAACGTATTGGCCGTCCCAATCGCCTTCCAAGTGGATGTACTCTATTTTATCGTTGTCGATCGTAATATATGTTTCAATCATGCTTTCGATTTGGACGGACGGAATGCTCGTCTTGACATTGTTCGACACCGCGTCGAACACGCCCCCGACCTTGAGCAAGCCGCTAGGCGTCTTCACCTTGTCGAGCAGCTTCGAGATGACCTGCTGCTGCCGCGCGTTCCGATCGAAGTCGTTCGATTCCTTCGTCCGCGGGCTGCAGCTCGCCGACGATTTGCGGTACCGGACGAAATCGAGCGCTTCTTGGCCGGTGAGGTCCTGCACGCCGGCTTGCAAGTTAATGTTCGTACCGTCCGCGCGGTCGCGGTAGCACATATTTTGATCGACGTCGATCGTCAAGCCGCCGTACGAATCGACGACGTCTACGAACGTCTTGAAGTCCACGACGCCGACGTAATCGATCGGCACGTCGAGGAAGTCGCCGTACAGCTCCTTCACCTTCTCCATCGCATACTTCTGCCGCTCGTCCTTGTCCTCCGGCGCTTCCTTCAGGTTGCCGTATAAATAAGTCGCATAAAAGCTGTTCGCTTTATTCGGCTTGAGCCCTTCGGGATCGATGTACGTATCGCGCGGAATCGACACGAGCGTCGCCGTCTTGCTGTTCGGATTGAGCGTCGCGACCATAATGACGTCCGTATTGGCGCTGCGGAGCTCCTCCCGATAGTCGGTGCCGAGCAGCAGAATCGAGATCGGGTCCTCGCTCGCAAGCTCCTCCTGCGGGACCGTTTCGGGCGTACCGACGATCGTCACAACGCCTTTAGCCTCGTAATACAACCACACACCATAACCGATCAACCCCAGCAGCGCGATCACCATCAAAATAATGACGCCCTTGAACAAGCTGAGCCCCCGCGACTTCGGTTTCGAGGGCTTCGGCGTACGGACGACCGCCTTATCGCCGCGCGGCGGCAACGAAGCATTCGGATTCGACATAATTGATATTCACCCGGTCTATTCGTTATATTTCGGATTGGCGTTGATGTCGACGAGCAGCTGCTCGGCCGATTCCCGGTCGATCATCCGCGTCTTTTTCTTGCCTTCCTTCACATAGTTAACATGATACATCGTGTCGTCGACGTTGCCAATTGCAAATAACTCCAGACCGTGGTCTTCCTTCAAGATTTGCTCAAAGAAGGCGGCCGTTTCCCTGGCGGCGTTGTCGTCCGGGCGGCCTTGCTCCACGAGCTTGATCTGCAGCCAATTGAATAGAGCGTCCTCGAGCCGCATCCGCGCTCACTCCTCTTTTAACAGCATTACGCTCTTGCCTTGCCGCCACCAATCGAGCAGCGTCCGGACATGCGAAACCGGCGGGAGCGCCGCCGCGACAGCGAGCGCCTCCGCCGGATTCAGCAGTCGGTCCAAGAACGCCGCCCCGCAATGCGAGACGGCGAGCGGTCCCGACAGGGAGATATCGACCGGTTGATCCAACCGCAGCATCGCCGCCGCGTCGCCGTCGCCGATGCCGCACGAGGCGTCGTCGTCTCCGAGCAGCAGCGCCAGCTTGAAGCTCGGCAGCAGTCGGGGATGGACGGCCGAAGCAAGCCTGCGCAGCGACTCGCCTTCCGCAGTCGTCAGCCGCAGCCGCTCCTTCGTCAGCACCGCCGGGTTCGTCCCGACGATCGTCGTCAGCCAATAGCCCGCCATCTCATCCCTACCCTTTCGCTTCGGGTTTCGCCTCGTCTTCCGCTTTCCGCTTCTGACGCCCTTCCACGAAGTACCGAATGCGTACCAGCAGCATCAGTCCGACCGCTACGAGCAAGCACAAGACGATCGGCAGGCCGAACATCTGGAAGATGAGCAGGACGAACGTCCCGATCGCGATCAAGATGTAGATGATCGCGTCCTTGAGCAGCGGAAGCTTACGAACGCGGAACACCTTGTTGTACACGTAGGTTACGAGCACGTAGATGATGGCGTACGTGATCCACACGTGCTCAAAGAGCCATTCGTTCATGTGTTGACCAACTTCTTATTTTTCTCCGCCCGCTCCCGTTCGCTCTTATTTAGGAGCTTCTTGCGCAGACGGATCGATTTCGGCGTAATTTCGCAATATTCGTCGTCGTTCAAGTACTCCAGCGCTTGCTCCAAGCTCATGATCCGCGGCGTCTTCAGGCGGACCGTATCGTCCTTCGATGCGGAACGGACGTTGGACAGCGCCTTCTCCTTGCAAATGTTGACGATAATGTCGTTGTCGCGGTTATGCTCGCCCACGAGCATCCCTTCGTACACTTCCGTGCCCGGGTTCAAGAACATGATGCCGCGGTCTTCGACGGACATCATGCCGTAGAACGTCGCCGTGCCGGATTCGCTCGCGACGAGCACGCCTTGGTGGCGTCCGCCGACGCCGGCGCCCGCGTACGGACCGTAGGAGTCGAACGCGTGATTCATGATGCCGTAGCCGCGCGTCAGCGTCAGGAAGTCCGTCCGGTACCCGATCAGGCCTCGCGCCGGGATCAAGAATTCGATCCGGACGTTGCCGCTGCCGTTGTTGACCATGTTGACCATGTCGGCTTTACGGGAGCCGAGGCTCTCCATGACGGCGCCCATGCTCTCCTCCGGCACGTCGATGAGCAGCCGTTCGATCGGCTCCATCTTCACGCCGTCGATTTCCTTCACGATGACTTCCGGCTTCGACACCTGCATCTCGTAACCTTCGCGACGCATGTTCTCGATCAGGATGCCCAGGTGAAGCTCGCCGCGACCGCTGACGACGAACGCATCCGGGCTGTCCGTATCTTCGACGCGGAGCGCGACGTCCGTCTCCAGTTCCTTATACAGACGCTCCCGCAGCTTCCGCGATGTCACCCACTTGCCCTCGCGGCCCGCGAACGGCGAGTTGTTGACGAGGAACGTCATTTGCAGCGTCGGCTCGTCGATCGTGAGGACCGGCAGCTGCTCCGGGTTCGCCGGATCGGCGATCGTCTCGCCGATGTTGATTTCCTTGATGCCCGCGATCGCCACGATCTCGCCGGCGCCGGCTTCCTCGATCTCGATGCGCTTGAGGCCTTGGAAGCCGAACAGCTTCTCGATGCGCGCTTGGCGCTGCTTGCCTTCGCGGTCGAGCACCGCGACGGTTTGCCCCGCGCGAATCGTGCCGCGGTTAATGCGGCCGACCGCGATGCGGCCGAGATATTCATTGTAATCGAGCAGCGTAACCAAAAATTGCAGCGGGTCTACCGTGCTTTCGGTCGGCGCCGGAATGCGCTCGAGAATCGTCTCGAACATCGGCTGCATCGTCGGCTCCTGCGCGTCCGGCTCGAGGCCCGACGTGCCGACGAGACCCGAAGCGTAGACGACCGGGAACTCCAGCTGATTGTCGTCCGCGCCGAGCTCGATGAACAAATCGAGCACTTCGTCGATGACTTCGGCCGGTCTCGCGTTCGGCCGGTCGATCTTGTTCACGACGACGATCGGCGTCAGATGCGCTTCGAGCGCCTTCCGAAGCACGAACTTCGTCTGCGGCATGCAGCCTTCGAAGGCGTCTACGACGAGAAGCACGCCGTCGACCATCTTCATGATCCGCTCGACCTCGCCGCCGAAATCGGCGTGTCCGGGCGTATCGACGATGTTGATCATGTGATCCTTATACATAACGCCTGTGTTTTTCGCAAGAATCGTAATGCCGCGCTCCCGCTCCAGGTCGTTGGAATCCATGGCGCGTTCGACGACCGCTTCGTTTTCCCGGAACGTCCCGGCTTGCTGCAGCAGCTTGTCGACGAGCGTCGTCTTGCCATGGTCGACGTGCGCGATAATGGCGATGTTGCGAATCTTTTCTCTGGATATCATATTCTGTATGCTCCACTCCAATTGGATTTATGTCTATATCTCTTCTCACGAAAGAAGCGCCGGAGACAGATCCGACGCTACGCCTAAGTCTTTTAAATTATACGCGCAATAACGCGAAAAAGCAATCATTTTAGCGGAAATTCGGTCTTCGCGCGACGACGGCCACCCCGGCGACAATGAGGAGCAGAGCGACGACGAAGCCGTTCACGTAGACGAGCAAGGTGACGAGCAGCGCCAACAAGGAGGCGGCGCCGACGCCGATCGATAAGGCGCGCAGCGGCGGGATGCGTTCGGCTTCGGCGAACGCGTAAGCGCCTGCTGCAAGCGACAACGGCAGCAGCGGCCACAGCGCCTTCATCCAATGCCAGCCGAACCAAGCGCACAGCAGGAACGCGATCGAGGCGCCCGCGAGGAACGCGCCGGGTACATACGCCGCGGCGGGCAGCTTCCGATTCCAGACGGCCCACAGCAGCAAGACGCCGCCGGCGAGCGGCAGCAGCGGCCAAAACCAAGCGCCGATCGTTTGAAAGAAACCCAGCTTGCCCAAAGCGATCACGATGCCTGCCGCGATAATGCCGATCCCCAGCGGCAGCGTACGGTTGTTCATGTTCGACCACTCCCGTCTACACGCGTATGCGTCACGGAACGACGCCGTTTGCTACCAGTGTATCGGAAACGTGTCGAAATTTCCATACTAGGTTACTTTCGCCCTCCGCTTCTTCAGCAGACCGGCGGCGATCACGACCGCGGCGGCGGCGATCGGCAGCAGCCAGTGAACCGCCTCCGGCGCCGCGGCGATCCAGCGCGCGGCGGTCGGGTCCTTCAAGAACATCTCGCCGGCGGTATATCCTAAGATACCCGCTCCGATATAGATAAGGACGGGATACTTATAAAGCAGCCTCATAACGAATGTACTTCCCCACACGATAAGCGGGATGCTGATCAGGATGCCGACGACGATCAGCAGCCAGTTCCCTTCGGCGATCGCCGCGATCGCAAGCACGTTATCCAGACTCATCACGAAGTCGGCCACAATAATCGTCCACACCGCCGCGCCGAGCGTCGACGCGCTCTTCACGTCGTCATGCCCCTCGTCGTCGAGCAGCAGCTTGACGGCGATGTATATCAACAGTAAGCTTCCGAGCAGCTGAATCATCGGTATTTTCAACAGGAATACGGCCGCTACCGTCAACACGATCCGCAATACGACCGCGCCTACCGCTCCCCACCATACCGCTTTGGACCGTTGCCGTTCCGGCAAGTTCTTGCTCGCCATCGCGATCACGACCGCGTTGTCCCCGCTAAGCACGATGTTGACCATAATGATTTTCAAGATTAAGAAGAGGCTCTCCACGCGCTCTTCCCTCCTTAGCTTCGGTTGATTCGTCCAACGGTCGTCCTATTCGACTACGGTTCATTGTATGTGACAAGCCGTTCGAATATGTGCTTTCGACCGGCGATTCCGCGCTTGACGGAGGTTCGGGATGGGCATATAATGTTCACATTGGAAAAAGGGGAGTAGCTGCCACATCAAAGTCGTCAATACGGAACCTCGCGTTCCCGGCTTTGTTGGCAACGGATACCGTTGTTAGCAAGACCTTTGCCGATGCGTTCTCGCATAGGCGAGGTTTTTTTTATTTATATCCAAAATACTAAGGAGTGGGGCTAGGAATGGACATCATGTCTCCGGATTTTTGGGCAGCATTAGTCACTATCATCTTCATCGACCTCGTACTTGCGGGAGACAATGCCATTGTCATCGGGATGGCCGCGCGCAGGCTGTCGCCCGAACAGCAGAAGAAGGCGATCTTCTGGGGGATGTTCGGCGCGGTGGCGATTCGAATCATAGCCACGGTACTTGTCGTCGAGCTGCTGAAGATTCCCGGCCTGCAGCTGGTCGGCGGTTTATTGCTCGTCTGGATCGCCTATAAGCTCTTAGTCAGCGACGAAGAGCACAAGGACGTTAAGGCGAAAGACAGCTTGTGGGCGGCGGTACAGACGATCGTCATCGCGGATGCGGCCATGGGCCTCGA